>DATMDV010000315.1:0-14986 GCA_035557475.1 Ilumatobacteraceae bacterium | reverse complement strand
GAGTCCTTCGGGAAGCAGCTCCCGCCCCAACCGGGCCCCGGGTTGAGGAACGCCGAGCCGATCCGGGTGTCGGAGCCGATGCCCTGGACGACCGCGGCGACGTCGGCACCGACTGCTTCGCACATCGCAGCCACCGCGTTGACGAACGAGATCTTCATCGCCAGGAACCCGTTGGCGGCGTACTTGATGGTCTCGGCCGATGCCGGATCGGTGATGAGGATCGTGGCGTCGAGCCCGGCGTACAGGGCTGCGACGCGTTCGGCGGCGTCGCGGTCGGCCGCACCGATCACCACGCGATCAGGGTGCAGGAAGTCGCGCACCGCGGTGCCCTCACGGAGGAACTCCGGGTTGGACACGACGTGCACGTCGTCGCGGCGTACCGCGCGCTCGACGACCCGCGTCGAGCCGACCGGCACCGTCGACTTGTTGACGATGATCGAGCCTGGACGCAGGGATGGACCGATCTCGGTGGCCGCCGCCTGGATGTAGCTGAGGTCGGCGGAGCCGTCATCGCCCTGTGGCGTCGGCACGCAGAGGAACACGATGTCGGCACCGGCCGCGGCGGTGGCGGCGCCGAGCACGAACTCGAGCCGGCCGGCGGCCCGGGCGTCGGCGACGACCTCGGCCAGGCCTTCCTCGACGATGGGGATCTCACCGCGGTTGAGCAGGTCGATCTTGTCGGCGTCGATGTCGGCGCAGGTCACCTGGTGACCGAGTTTCGCCAGACATGCCCCCGTCGTGAGACCGACGTAACCCGTCCCGACGATCGCGATTGATGTGGCTGGTGCCGTCATCGTGTTGTCTTCCTTCCCGCCGTGTTGCGATGCGGCGGTTGAGGTTACCAACCAACACATTTGAATTGGGCTGGTTACGCGGCTCGAAGCCGTCGACCGTCCCCGAACCACGCCGGGCGTGCCACTACCTTCGGGGCCGTGATGCTGGGCTCGTTGACCGAGGCCTGCGGCGACTCGCCGGGCGCGATCTGCGAGTGGGTGTACGACCGGACCGACGGCAACGACACGCTCGCCAAGCTCGCCGACTGGTTCGTCAACCGCCCGCTCCAGATCCTCATGATCCTCGTCGCCGCCTGGCTGCTGTCGAAACTGGCGCGACGCTGGATCCGCCGTGTCGTCCAGCGCATCGTGAGCTCCGACCGCGAGATGGCAGCACGCCAGCTGCGGCGGATCGGTGTTCGGCCGCCGCCCATGCTCACCACCGAGGTCGCCGATCCGCGCCGCGAGACACGAGCGCTGGCGATCTCGGGGCTGATCGGCAGCACCGCCTCGGCGCTGATCTGGACGATCGCGGTGATGCTGGCGGTGGGGCGGGTCGGCCTCGACCTCGGACCGCTGATCGCGGGCGCCGGGATCGCCGGGATCGCCCTCGGGTTCGGCGCCCAGAGCCTCGTCAAGGACTGGATCTCGGGGTTGTTCATGACGCTCGAGGACCAGTACGGCGTCGGCGACGTCATCGACGTCGGCGAGGCGTCCGGCGTCGTCGAGCGCATCACGCTGCGCGCCACCGTGCTGCGCGGCGTCGATGGCACGGTGTGGCACGTGCCGAACGGCCAGATCGTCAGGGTCGGCAACCGTTCGCAGCTCTGGTCGGTCGCCTTGGTCGATGTCACGGTCGGGTACGACGCCGACCTCGAACGCGCCGGGGCCCTGCTGCACGACGTCGCCACCGAGCTGTGTGCTCGCGACGAGTTCGCGCCGAACGTGCTCGAGGCTCCGCAGGTGCTCGGTGTCGAGGCCCTGGGTGCCGACGGCGTCACGCTGCGCCTGGTCGTGAAAGTCGCTCCGGGGAGCCAGTGGACGCTCCAGCGCGCGCTGCGCCAGGCGATCAAGTCGGCATTCGAAGCCAACGGGGTGGCGGTTCCGTTCCACCAGCGGACCGTCTGGATGCCGGCGTCACCGACCGCTGGTGACCCTCCGTCGAGCGCGCTGGATGAGTGACGTGCCGGTCTTGCTCGCGATCACCACCCGGCCGAGCACGCCGGCGCTCGCGTTGGCACTCGGCGTCACCGCCCTCGGCTGGTTGGCGCTCCGTCGGGCGATGTGGGCGGCGGCCCCGCCTCGGCCGGCCCCGGCCGGCGACGAGCGACCCCGCCCGGCCCGCAACGGGTGGATGGAGCCGCCGGCTGTCGTCGGCCTGCTCGCCAACGACTACACCGTCCCGCCGACGGCGGTGACGGCCACCGCCCTCGACCTCGCGTCACGGGGCTGGATCCAGGTCGCCAACGCGGGCAACGAGTTGGTCGTGTTCACCCGCGGCAGCGGCCGTCAAGGCGATGCGCTCCGGCCGTTCGAGCAGCAGGTGCTCAACCATCTCGCCGCCCAGACGTTCGATGGTGTGACGTCGACCGCGACGCTCGCCGCCGCGCAGCATCGGCTGACACGGCGTTGGTGGCGGCGGTTTCGTGTGGGTGTGGTCGCCACCTCCCGCGAGTACGGGCTCACCAGAGGTCGCTACGGACCTGAGCAGCTTGCCGGCCCGGCGCTCGCCGCCGTGCTCGCGATCGTGCTCGTCGTCGTCGCCTGGCGCACCGGCGACGAGCAGATCAGCACCGCCGATTCGCTCGCGCCGCGTCTGGTCTGGATCATCGGCCTGCTCGCCGCCCTGGGGCTCGCCTTCGACACCGTGCGCGTCTACCGATCGGTCGCCGAGCTCCCGACTGACGACGGGTTGCGGCGCACCTCCAAATGGCTCGGGTACCGCGCCCGGCTGCTCGCCCGGATCCCCGAGCGGGCGAGTGTCGTCGCCCCGCCCGAGCAGCAGCGGGCGCTCGCCGACGCGTGCGTGATGGGTGTCGCCGAGCACGTCGTCGAGCAGTTGTCGGTCGCCGCCGAGGACGACCACCTGGCGTGGAGCGACGCCGGCGGGACCCCACACATCGTGCGCGTGCGCTATCCCACGCGGCCGGCGTACGGCCGCCAACCGATCGTCGTGACGATCGTCGGCGTGGTCGTGCTCATGGCCTCGCTCGTGGCGGTCGAGATGCTGCGTCGTGTCGCCGACGGACAACTGCTCGACTCGCTCGTCGACCGTTTCCCTGAGCACGACGACCTGGTAGCGAACGTCGCCGAGATCCTGGCGACACTCATGTTCATCCCGATCGCGTGGTCGATCTGGGCGATCATCGCCGGCGTGGTCGACACGGTCTCGGTGAGCGAACGGGTGGGCGTCGTCGTCCGCGCCAGGCGTCCGGTCGACGTCACCCGTTTTGCCCGCGGACTACGTCCACTCGCCGATCGCGACCGCTACTCGGCGTTCCTCGCGGTCGACGACGGGACGCGGCGGGTCATCACCGCGTGGTTGGCCGACGAGCGCACGGCAGCACCCCAGGGTGCCCAAGCGAGGGTCCGCGCCACGCCCCTGCTGGGACACGTCCGCAAGAGCGAGCCGATCGGAACCGCCACCCGCCGGGATCAGCCACTCTCGCGATGACCGATGCACGCCAGACGATCGTGACGCTCGATCTCGAGGGCGTGCTCGTCCCCGAGATCTGGATCGCCGTCGCCGAGCGCACCGGGATCAGCGCCCTCAGGCGAACGACGCGCGACGAACCCGACTACGACCTCTTGATGCGCGGACGGCTCGAGCTGCTCGCCGCCCATGACCTGACGCTCACGCAGATCGTCGATGTGATCGGCGGCTTGTCGCCACTCGCCGGGGCGGCCGACTTCGTCGATCGGCTGCGGGCGATCACTCAGGTCGTGATCCTGTCCGACACGTTCGAACAGTTCGCGGGCCCACTCCTCACTCAGCTCGGCCGCCCGACCCTGATGTGCCACCGGCTCGTCGTCGACGACGACCGCATCGTCGGCTACCGCCTCCGCATGGCGGATCACAAGCGTCACGCGGTGCGCGCGTTCAAGGGGCTCAACTATCGAGTGCTCGCCGCCGGCGACTCCTACAACGACACCACGATGCTCACCGAGGCCGACGCCGGCTTCCTGTTCCGCGCGCCCGGCAACGTTCGCGACGAGTTCCCGCAGTTCCCAGCGCTCGACTCGTTCGACGATCTGTTCGCCCACCTCACGGCGGCGATGTGACCACGTTGCCGTCCTGGTAGACCGACACGATCCGGTCGCCGATCGTGTCGACGTCGAGCGGGTCACCGTCGACCACCACCAGGTCGGCCCGCTTGCCGGGCTCGACCGTGCCACGGTCGTCGAGGACACCGAGCAGTTCGGCAGCCGTTCGTGTCGTCGCCACGAGCGCGTCAGCGGGCGCCATCCCGCACGAGACCATCTGGCCGAGCTCACGCAGGTTCTGCCCGTGCGGCATGACGCCGCTGTCCGTGCCCATCGCCACCTTGACGCCGGCCGCGATCGCACGGCGGATCGAATCGCGGTGGGCCTCCATCACCATCTTCGTCTTGGTGATCGCATACTCGGGGACGTTGATCCCGCGGTCGGCCGCCTCGAGAACACCCATCGGCGCCACCAACGTCGGCACGAGGTACGTGCCACGGTCGATCATCATCTCGATCGCCTCGTCGTCGAGGTAGATGCCGTGCTCGATCGACCGGACGCCGGCGCGCACCGCCGACTTGATGCCGTCGGTCGCCTGGGCGTGGCTCATCACCCACTTGCCGGCCGCCGTCGCCTCGGCGACCAGGACGTCGAGCTCGTCGTCGCGGAAGTGCCCGTGGCGAGGGTCGTCGCGCGGCGAGAGCACGCCGCCCGACGTGCAGACCTTGATCACGTCGGCCCCGGCGCGGATCAGCTCGCGGACCTTGCGCCGCATCTCCTCCGGTCCGTCGACGACGGCGGCGGGCTTGCCGGGATGGACGATGCCCATGAACCCGGGCAGGTGCGCACCGCACACCTGCCACCGGTCGGCGTGGCCACCGGTCTGGCTCAGGATCGTGATCGAGATCAGCATCCGCGGACCGGCGACGAGCCCGCTCGCCTGGGCCTCCTTGACGCCGAGATCCGAGCCCCCGGCCTCGCGGACCGTCGTGACACCCGCTGCCAACGTGCGCGCCATCCGCTCCGCGGCGAGGTAGAAGTTCAACGAGAACGGCGTCACGACCGACGACATCGGGTCGAGGTTGCCGTCGGACATGAAGTGCACATGACTGTCGATGAAGCCCGGCAGGATCGTCCGCCCGGTGCAGTCGACGGCGGTGTCGCCGTCGAGCCCCGGCCCGACCGCCACGATCCGGCCGTCCTCGACGACCACGTCGGCCGCGGCCGCCGCAACCCCGGTGCCGTCGAACACGGCTCCGCCGCTCAACACGGTTCGCATGCCTCTACCGTAGGTGTCCCAACCGTTCCCGTCCCACCCCGCCCATGCCGCACCCGAACCGCGCACCCACACTCGCCGAGACCTTGGCCCGCGAGGCGCGCTCCGGTCGCGAGCTGTTCCGGCTCCCGCTGCATGCAGCCGGCCTCCGGCGGTTGCCACGCGGCTCGGGCCGTCCGGTCGTGCTCCTCCCCGGTCTCGCGGCTTCCGACTTGTCGCTGGTCGCCCTGCTTCGCTTCCTTCGCCGCCTCGGTCACGATGCACGACCACTCGGTCTGGGCCGCACCACGTCGGACGTCAGGGGCACGGTCCCGAAGGTGCTCGAGCGGATCCGAGAGGTCGCACGGGGCGACACGGTCGCGCTCGTCGGACAGAGCCTCGGCGGCGTGCTCGCTCGCGAGGCAGCCCGCCAGGAGCCACACCTCGTCCGTCGCATCATCACGTTCGGCTCGCCGGTCATCGGCGGTTCCGACTACACCGCGACCCGCAATCGGTACACCGCCGGCGAGCGGAGTGCGATGCGACGGAGCAGCGAGGAACGCGCCCGGATCCCGTTGCCGGTCCCGGTGACCGCGATCTGGAGCGCCAACGACGGCATCGTGTCGCCGGTCGCCGCCATCGATCTCCGCACCGGCACGGTCGAGAACGTCGAGGTCACCAGCAGTCATCTCGGGATGGGGCTCGACCCCGACGTGTGGCAGGTCGTCGCCCGCCGCCTTGCGCTCGACGGCGGCACTGCCGACCGGTGATGATCCAGTCAGAGATCTCAGGGCTGGAGACCAGATGACCACCGCACCGCTGGCGAAGTCGTTCGCAACGATCCACGGCAAGCAGATGGCGTACCACGACTCGGGTGACGGCGAACCGGGGGGCGACGCCATCGTCTTCTTGCACGGCAACCCGACGTCGTCGTACCTGTGGCGCGACGTGATCCCACACGTCCGCGACGGGGCACGATGCGTCGCGCCCGACCTGATCGGGATGGGCGACAGCGACAAGCTCGACGACTCCGGTCCCGGGTCGTACCGGTTCGTCGAGCACCGGCGCTTCCTCGACGGATTGCTCGACCACCTCGACCTCGGCGACCAGGTCACGTTCGTCGTCCACGACTGGGGATCCGCGCTCGGGTTCGACTGGGCCAACCGCCACCGCGACCGGGTCGCCGGTCTCGTGTACATGGAGTCGATCGTCCGTCCCCTCGGCTGGGACGACTGGCCCGACGGTGCGCGCCGGTTCTTCCAGGCCCTGCGTTCGCCCGCCGGCGACGAGATGGTGCTGACGAAGAACCTCTTCGTCGAGACGATCCTGCCGGCATCGATCCTGCGCCCGCTCGATCCCGACGAGATGGCCGAGTACCGGCGGCCGTTCGCAGCGCCCGGGGAAGATCGGCGACCGACGGTCACATGGCCGCGGGAGATTCCCATCGACGGCGAGCCGGCCGACGTCACGGCGATCGTGCAGGCGTACGCCGACTGGCTCGCGTCGTCGGACATCCCGAAGCTGTTCGTGAACGCGGATCCCGGTTCGATCCTCGTCGGTGCGCAACGCGAGTTCTGCCGTACATGGCCGAACCAGACCGAGGTCACCGTCGCCGGCAACCACTTCATCCAGGAGGACAGCGCCGACGAGATCGGCAAGGCGATCGCGGCGTGGCGGTCGGCAGCCCGGTGACCCCCGTCGACGTCTCGAGGCACGACCCGGCAACGATCCGCGCCGCCCAGATCGTCTTGCCGTGCGCCGACCTCGATCCGACCGTCGACTTCTTCGTCGATCGGCTCGGGTTCCGGCTCGACGCGATCTTCCCCGCCGACGATCCGTCGGTCGCAGTGCTGTCGGGGCACGGAGCGACCGTGCGCCTCGACACATCGGTCGACGGCGCCGCGGGACGCCTGCGCCTGTTGTGCGACGAGCCCGCTCGCGTCGAATCGCCGCCCGTCGTGGCACCGAACGGCACCGTCATCGATTTCGTCCCTGCCGAGCCGCCGGTCGCGGTGCCGCCGGTCGACCAAGAGCTCGTGGTCAACCGTCTGCACGACGAAGCGCGCTGGGTCGTCGGGCGGGCCGGGATGCGATACCGCGACCTGATCCCGGGGCGCCTCGGTGGGAGCTTCATCGCGTCGCACATCCACATCCCACACGCCGGGCCGGTGCCCGACTACGTCCACTTCCACCACGTCCGCTTCCAGATGATCTTCTGCGTCAAGGGGTGGGTCCGCCTGGTCTACGAGGACCAGGGTGAGCCGTTCGTGCTCGAAGCAGGCGACTGTGTGTTGCAACCGCCGCGCATCAGGCACCGGGTGCTCGAGTGCTCGGCCGATCTCGAGGTCGTCGAGATCGGTTCCCCGGCCGAGCACGAGACGATCGTGGAGCACACGATCGAGTTGCCGACCGAGCAGCTCCACCACGATCGCGAGTTCACCGGCCAGCGCTTCACCCGCCACCGGGCGTCACTCGCCGCCTGGCAGCCTTGGCACCGCAACGGTTTCGTGCACCGCGATCTCGGGATCGGCGAAGCGACGGTCGGTCTCGCCGGCGCCAGGGTCGTGCGACCGACCGGCGAGCCATCGCCCGAACGACTCGCCCACGGCACCGAGTTCCAGTTCCTGTTCGTGCTCCGCGGCACCGTGACGCTCGACGTCGGCGATGAGAACCCTGTGCACCTCGGCCACGGTGACGCGGTGTCGATCCCCGGTGCCGTCCGCTGGGCGCTGCGCGACTGCAGCCCCGACCTCGAGTTGCTCGACGTCACGCTGCCCGCCAACGTCGCACCGCAGTGAGCCGGCGATGAACCGGGAGCCGACCCGTCACCAACGCGACTCGCCGCGCGCGTGGCTCACCGTCGTCGCCGCGTTCTTCTCGTCGGCGGTCACCCTCGGCACCGCCTACAGCTTCGGCGCCTTCTTCGAATCGATGAGCGAGGAGTTCGGCGCCGACCGCGGCGCGACCGCGGTCATCTTCGGCATCACGACGTTCACGTTCTTCTGGCTCAGCATCATCACCGGCCGAGCCCTCGATCGGTGGGGGCCGCGGCCGATCCTCGTCGTCGGTGCGGTGGCGCTGTTCGTTGGCCTGGTCGCGACGAGCCGGGTTGACTCGCTGGCTCTTGGCTACGTCACGTACGGAGCCGGCGTCGGAATCGCCGCGGCCTGCGGGTACGTGCCGATGGTCGCCCTCGTCGGCGGTTGGTTCGAGCACAAACGGGCGGTTGCCGTCGGGCTCGCGGTCGCCGGCATCGGCGTCGGCACGTTGGTGCTGTCACCGCTGGCCGCGGCGCTGATCGACCGCCACGGATGGCGCGACACGTATGTCGCCTACGCCGTCGGTGGCGCGGTGATCCTGCTGTTGTGCGTCCCACTCGTCGACCGTCCGCCCGGGCGGGCGGGTCCCCAACCGTCGCGTTTCGCCGATGCCCTCGCGTCGCCGGTCTTCCGGCGCCTGCACCTGTCGGCCTTTGCGCTCGGCCTCAGCCTGTTCGTGCCGTTCGTGTTCATCGGCCAGTACGCCAAGGACCGCGAAGTGGATTCTGTGGCGGCGGCGGTCTTGGTGGGGGTCCTCGGTGGATCCAGCGTCCTCGCCCGGATCGGGTTCGGTTCGCTCGTTCGCCGGTTCGGCTCGTTCCGCCTCTACCGCGGTTGCTTCGCGCTCCACGCCGTGAGCTTCCTGGCGTGGGCCGTCGCCGGGTCGTCGTACGCGCTGATGGTCGTGTTCGTGCTCGTGCTCGGCATCGGCTACGGCGGGTTCGTCGCCCTCGGGCCGATCGTCATCAGCGATCACCTTGGCGTGACGGGGCTCGGTTCGATCCTCGGGATCTTCTACACGGCGCCCGGGCTCGGCGGCCTGATCGGTCCGCCGTCGGCGGGGTGGCTGATCGACCGCACCGACTCGTACACGGCGACGATCCTCGTCGCCTTCGCGCTCGGTGTCGTCGCGTTCGCGCTCCTCCACACGCTCCCGATCGGCGCCGACGGCCGCCTCGCGCGAGCTCCCGACATCGCGCCGGATCTCTGACTTGCCGGCGGCGGAGCGGCTGACGCCGCCGCCGCCGGAACCGGGGATTCACCTCTGAACGACGGGTTTGGCGCAGCGGCCTTGTTCGACGCACGTTTGCGTCGTAGCGTGCGCGCTCGAACATTGTCAGTGGGCGGGGGTGTGGGGGCACCGCGTCAGCACGTGGACCCTCGGAATCGAGGAGAGATGACGCTGCGGAAGATCCCCCTGCGCAAGTTCGTCCCGACGACGAGTCTGGCCCTGTCGATCGCCTTGGTCGCCGCTGGAAGCCTGACGGCACCGGCGATCGCGGCCGACGGCGAGAACGTCCGCAACGGCGACTTCTCCAACGGCACCGACCAGTGGTTCACGACCGGGAATCTGGCACCGACGATCGTCGACGGCCGCCTGTGCGTCGACGTCCCCGGCGGCACGGTGAACCCGTGGGACGCGATCGTGGGCCAGAACGACCTCGCCCTGGAACAAGGCGTGTTCCACCGGTTCTCGTACGACGTCTCGTCGAGTGTCGACGGCAAGAACGCACGTGCGCTCGTCGGGCTGTCGGTCGATCCGTTCACCGCCTACTTCACCTCGAACGAACTGCTCACCACGACCACGACGTCGTCGAGCAACACCTACGAGCAGCCGGCGACGACCGACCAGGCCCAGGTGGCGTTCCAGCTCGGCGGCTCACCCGACCCGTGGACGTTCTGCGTCGACAACGTCTCGCTCACGGCGGGCGGCGAGAACGTCCGCAACGGTGACTTCGCGGCCGGCAGCGATCAGTGGTTCACGACCGGGAACCTGACGCCGACGATCGTCGACGGCCGACTGTGCGTCGACGTGCCCGGCGGCACGTCGAACCCGTGGGATGCGATCGTCGGGCAGAACGACATCGCCCTCGAGCAAGGCGTGACGTACCGCTTCTCGTACGACGTCTCGTCGAGCGTCGAGGGCAAGAACGCACGCGCGCTCGTCGGGCTCTCGGTCGATCCGTTCACGGCCTACTTCACGTCGAACGAGCTGCTCTCGACGACCACCACGTCGTCGAGCAACACGTTCGAACAGCCGGCGACGACACCACAGGGGCAAGTGGCGTTCCAGCTCGGCGGGTCACCTGACCCCTGGACGTTCTGCGTCGACAACGTGTCGCTGCTCGGCGGATCAGCCCCCGAGCCGTACGTTCCCGACACCGGGCCGCGTGTCCGCGTCAATCAGGTCGGGTATCTCCCCAACGGACCGAAGGGCGCCACGCTCGTCACGGACGCCACCGTGGCGTTGGTGTGGGAGCTGAAGAGTGCGTCCGGCACGGTCGTCAGATCGGGCACCACCCAACCCGGCGGCGTCGACGTCACGTCGGGGCTGAACGTGCACGAGATCGATTTCAGCCGGTACACGCGCTCCGGCGACGGGTTCACGCTCACCGCCGACGGTGAGACCAGCCACCCGTTCGACATCTCGTCGGCGGCGTACGAGCAGTTGCGGATCGACGCCCTGTCGCTCTACTACCCCCAGCGCAGCGGCACGCCGATCCTTGGCGAGATCGCCGGCGACGAGTACGCACGCGCCGCCGGCCACGTGAGCGTCCCTCCCAACACGGGCGACGTCGCGGTTCCCTGCCAAACCCCGGAGTTCTCGCAGACGGTGTACGGAGAACCGTGGACGTGCGACTACACGCTCGACGTCACCGGCGGGTGGTACGACGCCGGCGACCACGGCAAGTACGTCGTCAACGGCGGCATCTCGGTGGCGCAGCTGATGGGCACGTGGGAGCGCAACCAGAACACCCGCTTCACCGACCGCCATGCGCTCGGCGACAGCACGCTCCCGCTACCCGAGCGCGGCAACGAGGTCCCCGACGTGCTCGACGAAGCGCGCTGGGAGCTCGAGTGGATGCTGGCGATGCAGGTCCCCGCCGGCGAGCCGCTGGCAGGCATGGTGCACCACAAGGTCCACGACCACCAGTGGACCGGCCTGCCGCTCGATCCGGCAGCCGACGACAAGGTGCGCGAGCTGCACCGGCCGTCGACCGCCGCGACGCTGAACCTCGCCGCCGTCGCGGCCCAGGGTTCGCGCATCTTCGAGCAGTACGACGCAGAATTCGCCGGCGAGTTGCTCGCGGCCGCGCGTCGGGCCTGGACGGCTGCCAACGCCACCCCGGCGCTGTACGCGCCCGCTGCCGACGGCAACTCCGGTGGTGGCCCCTACGACGACTCGGACGTGACGGACGAGTTCTACTGGGCGGCCGCCGAGCTCTACGTGACGACCGGCGAGCAGCTGTTCAAGGAGGCCGTGCTCGCGTCGCCCCACCACGGGCCCGGCCAGATCCCGGTCGAAGGGTTCGACTGGCGGACGATGGCGCCGCTCGCCCAGATCGACCTGGCGACGCTCCCCAACGGTCTCCCCCAGCGCTGGCAGATCAGGAACTGGGTGCTGGAGGGGGCGGACGCGATCCTCGCCCTCCAGGACCAGCAGCCCTGGGGCCAGCCCTACGCCCCGGCCACGAATCAGTGGGCATGGGGCTCGACCGCCCAGATCCTGAACAACATGGTCGTGCTGGCGACGGCCTTCGACCTCACGTTCGAGAACACGTACCGGGACGGGGTGGTCGAGGGGATGGACTTCCTCCTCGGCCGCAACGCGTTGAACATCTCGTACGTCACCGGCTACGGCGACGTGTACGCCCAGAACCAGCACAGCCGGATGTACGCCAACCAGCTGAACGCGTCGCTACCGAACCCACCACCGGGCACGATCGCAGGCGGCCCGAACTCGAGCATCCAGGACCCCGTGGCGCAACGTCTGCTGCAGGGCTGCGCGCCCCAGTTCTGCTACATCGACGACATCGAGTCGTGGTCGACGAACGAGCTGACGATCAACTGGAACGCGGCCCTGTCGTGGGTCGCGTCGTTCGTGGCCGACCAGGACGACGGTGGTCGGCGACCGCAGAATGCGCGGTGACAGACCCAGTTACAGACGCTGCGATTCGGTGCACTGACCTTTAGAGTGCCCCAGTGCGCCTGGCCGAACGCGACGACACCAAGCTGGGCCTGACCGGGGCCGCCATCGCCGTCACCGCGTGGGGCGCGACCGGCGTCGTCATCAAGGCGATCGACATGGAATCGATGTCGATCGCGTTCTACCGCTTCGCGCTCTACGCCGTCGTCGTGGTGGTCTGGATGCGGGTGAGGAACGCCTGGCCGTCGTGGCACATGCTCCGCAACTCGCTCGCCGGCGGGGTCTGCCTCTCGCTCGACGTCGCATTGTTCTTCACCGCTGTCAAGCTCACGACGATCGTCAACGCCACGATCATCAGCGCCCTGCAGCCGGTGCTCGTGATGGCGGTCGCCGGCCCGCTGTTCGGCGAGCGGATCCGACGCCGCGACGTCGCCGTGTCGATGGTCGCGGTCGCAGGCGTCGTGGCAGTCGTGGTGCTCTCGGCCGGCAAACCCGAATGGAACGGTGTCGGTGACCTCGCCGCCGTCGGCGCCCTCATCGCCTGGACCGGCTACCTCGTGCTCTCGAAGCGGTCGGCGTCGACGATGACGTCGATGCAGTACACGGTAGGCACCGCGCTGTGGACGACGCTGTTCTCCCTTCCGATCGGGCTGGCGGTCGGTCACGACATGGGGCCGCCCGCCGTCGTCGACTGGCTCCCGCTGGCGGGCCTCGCCCTCGGCGGGGGCGTGCTCGGACACACCCTGATGAACTGGTCGCTGGTGCGGATCCCGCTGTGGATCGGGTCGGCGCTCACGTTGTTGATCCCGGTCTCGTCGTCGCTGCTGGCGTGGGTGTTCCTCGACGAGTCGTTGAGCGCCGGCCAACTCGTCGCGATGGCGGTGGTGATCGGTGTGCTGGTGGTGCTCGTCCGCGGTCAAGCTCCTGCGGACTCGTCACCGGACCACACGCCCAAGACGGGCAGAGACGTGGTCGACACCGTGGCCGCAGCACCGCCGACGTGAGCGAACGGCGATGAGCACGCCCGGCGAGCCCGACGACGCACGTCCGTTGCTGTCGGTGCTCGACCTGGCGGTGGTCAGCGAGGGGACGACGAGCGGCGACGCCCTCGCCAGGACGACGGCATTGGCACGGCGTGCCGATGAGCTCGGCTACCACCGCTTCTGGGTCGCCGAGCACCACAACATGCCCACGGTCGCGAGCACCGCCCCGGCGGTGCTCATCGCCCACCTGGCGGCCGCTACACATTCGATCAGGATCGGCTCTGGCGGCGTCATGCTCCCGAACCACGCTCCACTCGCCGTCGCCGAGCAGTTCGCATTGCTCGAGGCTCTGCACCCCGGACGCATCGACCTCGGCATCGGTCGGGCGCCCGGCACCGATCAGGCGACCGCCGCGGCATTGCGCAGGTCGGCGCTCGTCGAGACCGTCGACGACTTCCCCCGCGACCTCGTCGACCTCATGGGGCTGCTCGGCGACGTGCGCCGCGAGCACGGCATGTGGCGCCGCTTCTCGGCGACACCGGTCGCGAAGTCGACTCCGATGATCGGACTGCTCGGATCGAGTGGGTACAGCGCCCAGCTCGCCGGCATGCTCGGGCTCCCGTTCGCGTTCGCGCACCACTTCGACACCGGCGGCACGCTCGATGCGCTCGATCTGTACCGCGAGCACTTCCGGCCGTCCGCCGCCTGTCCACGCCCGCACGCCATCGTGACCGCCGGTGTGCTCGCCGCCGACACCGACGCCGAGGCGATCCATCTCGCCGGTCCGGGTCGCCTCGTCCGCTACGGCATCCGGTCGGGACGGTTCCTGCCGCTGGTGTCGCCCGACGACGCCGCAACGCACGCGAGTCGCGACGACGCGTGGCGGATGCCGTCGAGCCAGATCCTCGGCTCAGTCGCCACCGTGATGGCAGGGCTGGCCGACCTCGTCACGGCCACCGCGGCCGACGAGGTGATGCTCAGCACGACGACATACGGGCTCGCCGAACGGATTCGCAGCATCGAGCTGATCGCCGACGAGTGGCGCCTCGAACCGCGAGCGTGAACCGAGTCGGGCCACTCGGTCGCTATCGTTGCCGGACCACCCGACCCGATCCCCCAGGCCACCACGCCGGACGCTCATCGGAGCACCCTTGGACCGCAACTCGCTTCGCGACGCTCTCGAAACCCTCGCCAAGAGCCATACCTGGACATGGACACACGACCTCCGTGAGCTGTTCGACGGTCTGAGCAGCGGCCCGGTCCATCCGGTCGCCGCCGTCGCCGCCCTCGACGACGATCGCCTCGACGCGCTCCTCGCCGACGATGCGGCCGTCGACGTCGTCCAACGCGGCATCGACACGCTGACGGCCGCGCACGCGAGGGCCGGTGCGGTGGAGATCGCCTACTTCTCACCAGAGTTCGGGATCTCCGAGCTCGTGCCCCAGTACTCGGGCGGCCTCGGCATCCTCGCCGGCGATCACGTCAAGGCGTCGAACGACCTCGCCATCCCGCTCGTCGGCGTGGGGCTGTTCTACCGCGAAGGATTCTTCCGCCAGGACGTCGCCGCCGGCCATCAGGTCGAACGCTACGAGCAGTACGAACCCGACCAGTTCGGTGCCGCCGAGGCCGCCGATCCGGTCGACGTGCCGATCGCCGATCGTGATGTCACGGTCCGCATCTGGCTGATGTCGGTGGGCCAGGTGCAGCTCGTCCTGCTCGACACCGACCATCCCGACAACTCGCCCGACGACCGCCGCATCACCGATCGGCTCTACAGCGGCGACCGCCGTCATCGCATCGAGCAG
>DATMDV010000314.1:0-5339 GCA_035557475.1 Ilumatobacteraceae bacterium | reverse complement strand
CCTCGCATGGATCTGGGCACGCAGCCCGATGACCATCCCGATCCCGGGCTTCAAGACCGTCGCCCAGATCGAAGAGAACTGCGGGGCACTCGACAAGGGCCCGCTGACCACCGCCCAGATGGCCGAGATCGACAGCGTCCTCGGACGGGTCACCCCCCGGCTCACACCGAGCTGAATCCGGGTCGTTGAATCCGGGTCGGTGAATCCGGGTCGGTGTCCGGGTCTCAGGCGTGGTCGGCGAGCACCGACTGCACGACGTCGAGCGGGTCGAATCGCCAACCCCAGCGGCGCGCCGCCGCACCATGTTCGTATCCGGTGGCACTCGCATGGACGACGGTGACGACTGCCTTCCACAGCGCCCATCCGCGGGCCCGAGACCACGTGGCCTCATCGAGGGCGAGCGTGTCGCGGAACACGACGCGACTCTCGTCGTCGAAGAACGTCCAGGCCATCACGAGATCGCAGGCCGGATCGCCGACGCCGCTGCAGCCGAAGTCGATCACCGCGCGAAGGACGCCCCCGCCGACGAGCAGGTTGGACGGTGCGACGTCGCCGTGCACCCACACCGGCGGCCGCTCCCACGTGCTGGCCAACGCTGCCTCCCAGGCGTCGCCGGCGGCTGCGAGATCGATCTCGTCGGGCGCCCGCTCGATCGTCGCTCGGGTTTCGGCGTCGTAGACCGTGAGCGGCCCACCTCGGAAGAAGTTGTGTGCGCCAGCGGGAGGCCCATCGCTCGCGTCGATCGCCTCGAGCGCCGTGAGGAATCCGGCCAGGTCGGTTGCGAGGTCGGTGAGATCGCCGATCCGGTCGACCGTGGCCGTCTCGCCGTCGATCCACCGGTAGATCGACCACGGCCGTGGAAACCGGCCGTCGGGCCGCCCCACGGCGACCGGCTCCGGGATCTGCACGGGAAGGTGCGCGGCAAGGATCGGAAGCCACCGATGCTCCTTCTCGACTTGCGCGACGTAGCCATCGCCGCTCGGGAGACGGATCGACAACTCGTCGCCGAGTCGGAACGTGGTGTTGTCCCAGCCGTCGATCGCGACCGGCACGACGGGCAGATCAGCCCACTGTGGAAACTGCGCGGCTACGAGACCAGCTGCTACTGCGGGCGTGATGTCGCGTTTCTCCACTTCGATCATGCTCGTTCGACACATCGGCGACGTTCAATCTGGTTTCGGCCGACCGGGACGCGGCTGCCTTCGCTCACCACGAACTGATGTCGAGGCGCGGGCTACGGTCGGCGGGATGCGACCCGGACGGTCGGCGTTCACGATTCCCGACGATGCTCCGGAGTTCCCGACGATGGTGCACGCCCTCGACGCCGTCGCCGGACGCGAACCTGACCGGGCCGCATTGATCGTCGATGACCAGCAGCTGACGTTCGGGCAGTACCGACGGGCCGTCGGTGGCCTGGCCGCGCATCTCGCGTCATCCGTCGGACGCGGCGACACCGTCGCGCTCGTCATGGGCAACTCGATCGAGATGGCAGTCGCCGACTTCGGTGCCCAGGCCGCCGGCGCCCAGGTTGCGCCGCTCAACCCCAACCTGACCGACCGCGAGCTCACACCGCTGTTCGGCGACGTCGCCCCCTCGGTCGTGCTGTGCGCGCCGGAGCACGCGGAACGCGTCACCGCCCTCGTGGACCGGCTCGGAAGCGCCCCGGTCGAGATCGTCGGCGACGGGGGTCTCGATGTCTGGGGCTGGGCCGACGATCCGACGTGCCGGCTCCCCGAGGTGCTCCCTGATCCTGACGACCGCTGCTCGATGTTCTTCACGGGCGGCACTACCGGCCTGCCCAAGGGCGCCGAACACACGCACCGCACCACGGTCGCGTTCTGCCGAGTCAACATGTCGGTCTGGTGGTTCGGGTACGACCAGGAGGTGATGCTGAACGTCGCTCCGATGTTCCACATCTGGGGTCATCACTACAGCGTGGTCATGCCACTGTTCCTCGGGGCGACGGCGGTCGTGGCGCGCCAGTACCAACCCGAGCTCGTGCTCGACCTGATCGAACGTCATCGCGTGACGCTCTTCGCCGGCGGTCCGGCGTCGATCTACGTGGGCATGGTGAACTCACCGCGCATCGACGACGTAGACCTGACGTCGCTGCGGTTCAGTCTGGCGGGAGGAGCGCCCTGCCCCGAAGCCTTGCTCGTGCGATGGCGGGAACTGACGGGGCATGCGATTCTCGAGGGTTGGGGCATGTCGGAGGGCGCGCCGATCAACTGCAACCCGAGCTTCGGGCCGCAGAAGCTGCTGTCGACCGGGCCGACCGTGGCCGAGACCGAGATCGACGTCGTCGACCTCGAGACCGGCACCCGCGTGTTGCCGGTCGGAGAACGCGGCGAGATCCGCGTGCGCGGCCCGCAGTTCACCGTCGGCTACCGCAACCGGCCGGACGAAACCGCGGCGGCGATTCGCGATGGGTGGCTCTACACGGGCGACATCGGGTACTTCGACGACGACGGCTACATGTTCCTCGTCGACCGGAAGAAGGAGATGATCATCGTCGGTGGGAACAACGTGTATCCCCGCGAGATCGACGAGTTGCTCACGAATCATCCGGCGGTCCGCGAGGCAGCGGCGGTCGGCGTGCCCGACGAGTTTCTCGGCAAGGCGGTGCGGGCATTCGTGGCGCTGCGGCCCGGCGAGCACATCACGGTCGAAGAGTTGTCGAGCTACTGCCGCGCCAACCTGGTCAAGTACAAGCGACCGCGCGAGATCGTGATCGTCGACGAACTGCCCAAGAAGGGCCCGGGCAAGATCGACAAGATGACGCTCAGATCGATGGCCTGACAGCCCATCGGTCGCCGCCGCCGGGGTCGGCAGTCAGCCGGTGACGGCGGACTTGAGGAGTTGCGTCGTCCAGACGATGGCTTGGTAGTGCGCGTCGGCGACGTGGGGTTCCGGATGGTACGAGGAGAGGTCGGTGTCCTCGACGGCGATCGCCAGTCTGAGCACGTCGGTGATCGGACCTTCGGCGCCGAGCAGGGCGGCGCGGATCGAGTCGTCGAGCGGGAGTTGGTCGACGATCAGGTGCATCTTGGTGTCGAACATCACGTCGAGCAAGGAGAGCATGCCGACGGCGTAGTACGTGGCTGGGTTCGAGCCACCCTCATGACGGGCGAGGAGCTCACAGAACTTGGCCCGGCTGAGCGCGAGGCTCACCAGTTCGGCGGGCTTGTCGTCGAGCGCGCTCATCAGCGTGAGGCTGGTCCAGCTGCGCAGCGTGTCGCGGCCGAGCAATACGGACGCTTGCTGGATCGACTCGACCTTTGTCGTCAACCCGGCGGCGGCGGAGTTGACGAAGCGGAGCGCCTTGACCGACATCGCGACGTCGGTGGCCAGGATCTCGACGATGTCGGTGAGAGTGGAGTCGGGATCGTTGACCCGCGCGAGGAGCTGCAACAGCGTGATCTTGTTGGCGGGCACACCCCGGGCCGCCATGACAGAGGGCCGCGCGAAGAAGAACCCTTGGAAGTAGTCGGCGCCAGCGGCCTCGGCTTCACGGTGGTCGGCGCGGTTCTCGATGCGTTCGACGACGACGAGTCGGCCGGCGGCGTGGTCGTTCTCGATCCGTTGTCGCAACGTGTCACCGCGGGTGAGGGCGAAGTCGTATTTGACGATCCGGGCGAGGTCGAGCAGCGGCGCGAGGCGTGGCCGATAGGCGAAATCGTCGAGGGCGATCCAAAAGCCCTGGGCGACCAGGCTCGCGAGCCCGTCACGCACCGCCTGGGTCGGTTCGACGTACTCGAGGATCTCGAGCACGACCCGATCTCTCGGGACCGATGCCAGGAGCTCGGGTTGCGCCACGAAGCGGGCGGTGAGGTTGACGAACGCACGGGTATTGCCGACGAGCGCGTCCAACCCAATCTCGGTGATCGCGTTCATCAGCACACGCGCGGTCGCGACGTCGCCGTCGACGAAGTCGGCGGACCCGACCTCGACGCCGTCGCGGAACAGCAACTCGTAGCCGATCGTCTCCAACGCCCGATCCAGGATCGGCTGGCGACCGACGAACAACGTGCCCAGTTCGTCGACGAGCGAGGACTTGGTCATCGGACAGCCATCCATGACGCGTCGGGAACCCTCATCGCTGGTCCGGTCGTCATAGAGGTCTCACGACAGGGTACGGCGACCAACCGCCACTTCGGTGTGGCACGTCGGAACATCGAACTGTTCACATCAGACCTTCAGCCGTCGTCCGCGAACGCGTGTCAGCGAGACCCGGACGCCGCGGCGTGCCGTACGACGGGTGTGGCGTCCGGCGTCCGAGCGGCGAGAAGCTTCCCCATCGCGTCGCGGTCCAACGGCCTGGCGAAGAAGTAGCCCTGCGCGAGCTCGCATCCGACACCGCGGAGCGTGTCGCCCTGGAGCTCGGTCTCCACGCCTTCGGCGACGACGACGAGGTCGAGCGCGGCGGCGAGCGAGACGATGGCCGGCGCGAGGGACCGGTCGGCGCTCGACGTCTCGATCGCGGCGACGAACGACTGGTCGATCTTCAGGATGTCGACCGGGAGCTGATGGAGGTAGCTGAGCGACGAGTAGCCGGTGCCGAAGTCGTCGATGGCGATCCGTACACCCATGTCGCGGAGCGCGCAGAGCGTGAGAATGCTCCTGTCGGTGTCGCGCATGAGTGTCGTCTCGGTGATCTCGAGCACGAGGGAGGACGCCGGGAGGCTCGTCTGGTCGAGGGCGAACGAGACTCGTTCGACGAAGTCGCCCTGGATGAGCTGGACGGTCGAGACGTTGACGCTGATCGACAGGGGAGTGTTCGGGCGGTGCTCGAGCTGCCACAGGCGGACCTGTTTGCACGCGGCCAACAGCACTCGATCGCCGAGTTCGACGATCAGTCCTGTCTCTTCGGCGAGGGGGATGAAGACGTCGGGGCCGATCGGGCCCCGGTCGGGGTGGTTCCATCGGGCCAGCGCCTCGGCGCCGACCACTTGAGCGGTGGCGAGGTCGATGATCGGCTGGTACTGGACGAAGATCTCGTCGCGGTCGAGTGCTCGACGCAGTGCGCTCCCGAGCTCGAGCTTGTCGAGCGCCTCGAACTGGGTGCCCGCCTCGAACGTCCGGTACCGGTTCTTCCCACTGTGCTTCGCGGCGTACATGGCGAGGTCGGCGTCGCGCAGGAGCTGATCGCACGCGGCACCGAAGCCGCCGTGAGCGATGCCGATGCTGGCCCGGACGTACAGATCGGTTCCGGAGATCGTGAACGGCTCCTCGAGCGCGTCGAGCAGCTGCTGGGCGACCACTTCCGCGTCGTGCTCGTCCGTCACGTCCTCGATGAGGACTGCGAACTCGTCGCCGCCCATCCTGGCCGCGGTATCGGT
>DATMDV010000313.1:0-8147 GCA_035557475.1 Ilumatobacteraceae bacterium | reverse complement strand
ACGATGCCGTCGGCGTTGGCGGTCTGGTAGCCGCGATAGAACGTCGTGCCCTCACCGGCGTCGTCGGCAGTCGCGCCGTCTTGGTATGACGAATAGTCACCATCGACGTCGCAGTGCCAGATCTCGACCCGAGCGCCAGGCACCGGCGAGCACGACTCGTCGACCACTTGGATCCCGACCCGCAACGGATGCCCGGTCATGCCCTCGGTGATGTCGCGCCGCTCCATCAGCTCGAGCGAGGGGAACGGCCCTGCCGTCAGCTCGGGGAACACGAAGCAAGCTCCCAACCCGGCGAAGTCGGCGGTGGTGAACACCGTCGACCCCGGGGTGCCACTCGTCAGCGCGGCCGGATCCGACTCGGTCGTGGTGGCCGCGGTGCTCGCGGGCGCGTTCGCGGTGTCCACCGTCGTCGCGGCCGTTGCAGCGGGCGCTGGTGTGGTGTCCACGGCTGTGACGTCCGTCGAGCTCGGCGCTGCAGCACCCGCGTCGTCCGGTCCGCTCGTCGTGCCGGGCGCCGCCGTGGTCGCCGACTCCGAGTCACCGGCACATCCCGCCAGCGCGAGGCCGGCTCCGAGGGCCGAAGCGCCGGCGCCCAGCAACTGCCGGCGCGTGATGTTCGTGCTCATGTCGTGCACGGTACTGACGTGATGCCAAGGAGCCCGTCGGAGCCGGGTGAGAGTTCGGCAAGAGCCCGGTCGCGGTCGTGCCCACCATCGGGGAGGGCGAGATGGCAAGGTGGAGGCATGACCATGACTGCGTTCCCCGGCCACACCACAGGCAGCCTGCGCAGCTGCTGGTCACTCCTCGGCGGGCGCCTCGTCGCTCGCATCGGTGACATGGTGAAACAGTGACCGACGCGCTCGTCGTGCGCGGCGTGTCCCAGCGATTCGGGGATCGCGTCGTGCTCGACGACGTCGACCTCGACGTGCCCCCCGGCAGGGTGATCGGCCTGCTCGGCCCGAACGGGGCCGGCAAGACGACGTTGATGCGCATCATCTTCGGCGTGCTCGATCCGGACGCCGGAACGATCGAGTGGAAGGGTCGCCAGGCGACCGCCGACGACCGGCGTTCCTGGGGCTACATGCCGCAGGAACGAGGGCTCTATCGCGACATGCGCGTGGCCGACCATCTCGTGTGGATCGCCCGCCTGCACGGTCTCGACAAGCGGGTGTCGCAGGAGCGGGCGCTCGACCTGCTTGCCCGCCTCGGCCTCGAGGATCGCGCTCGCGACACGATCCGCGACCTGTCGGGCGGGATGGCGCAGCGCGTTCAACTCGCGGCGGCGATGGTCCACGGCCCCGACCTGATCGTGCTCGACGAACCGTTCGCTGGCCTCGACCCGGGCGCGGTGGAGTTCTTGTCGCAGGTCGTGCTCGACCACGTGGCCGACGGACGCAACGTGTTGTTCTCGAGCCATCAGCTCGACCTCGTCGAGGATCTCTGCGAGACGATCACGCTGATCGACCGGGGAAAGGTCGTGCTGCACGGCGACGTGCGGACGCTGAAGCGCGAGAGCCCCGATCGCTACCTCCGCGTCGACGTCGAGGTCGAGCCGGCCTGGCTCGGTGAGGCCCCGGCCACCATCGAACGCGTCGACACGCACGGCACCCGGATCAAGCTCGGGCACCTCGCCGACGCCGGCGCGATCCTCGACCTCATCCGGGTCCGTACGCCGGTGAACGACTTCGGTGTCGACGCACCGTCGCTGTCGGAGTTGTTCCTGGCCGCCGCGCCGACTCGTCGCCCCAACGACGCGGCGGATGAATCCGAGGTGGACAGATGAGTTGGGCCGAAGCGACCCGGCTGGTCATCGCGCGTGAGCTCTACGAGTCGTTACGGCGCAAGGCGATCTGGATCGTGGCCGCGATCCTGGTGCTCGGGTCCACCGCCGCCGTGGTGCTCCCCGAGATCCTCGGCGGTGACTCCGATTCGCGCGAGATCGGACTGGTCGGCGCGCCTTCGGACGAGTTCGGCAACACACTTGCCCAGATCGCGGCCGGGGTCGACATCGAGATCGAGTTGGTCGACTTCGACGGCCGCGATGCAGCGACGACGGCGGTGCGCGACGGCGATGTCGACGCGGCAGCGGTGCTCGACACCGATCCGTTGGGCATCGTGATGCCCACCGACGACGACGCCCAACTCGAGGCGCTCCTGCGCCAGGCGATCGGCACCACGTCGGTGGTCGACTCGCTGGCGGATGCCGGGCTCACGCCAGAGGAGGTCGAGGC
This sequence comes from Ilumatobacteraceae bacterium, assembly GCA_035557475.1. Classification (GTDB taxonomy): domain Bacteria; phylum Actinomycetota; class Acidimicrobiia; order Acidimicrobiales; family Ilumatobacteraceae; genus JALOLG01. Next base: position 5,916 of record DATMDV010000313.1, on the reverse strand, counting down.
CGCGTTCGACACTGCCGAGCCAACAGTCGTCGTGCTCGACACAGAACGAGGCGGACGCCGGGCCGCCGCGTTCGCGATCTCCATCGTCCTGTACATCATGCTGCTGCTCCTCACGTCACAAGTGGCCAGTGGTGTGGCGATCGAGAAGACGAACAGCGTGAGCGAGGTGCTGCTCGCGATCGTGCGACCGCATGCACTGCTCTTCGGCAAGGTCATCGGTGTCGGCTCGATCGGGATTTTCACGCTCGCGTGCGGTGCGCTGCCCGTGCTCGTCAAGCTCGCCGCCGGCGGGAGCCTGCCACCCGGCATCGGTGGCACGCTCGCCGGAGGCGCGGCGTTCTTCGCGATCGGCGTCGCGCTGTACCTCACGACGGGCGGTGCCCTCGGCGCCCTGGTCGGTCGCCAGGAGGAGGCCGCGGCCGCAGTCGCTCCGCTGTCGGTGATGCTGATCGCGTTCTACATCGTCGGTCAGGGCGGAGCCGACACGACGCTCGGCGGGATCCTCGCGTACGTGCCGTTCGCCGCGCCGATGGTCATGCCGGGGCGGATCGCGCTCGGGGCGTCGTCGCCGTTCGAGATCGCCGCATCACTCACGATCGGGGTCGTCACGGTCCTCGTGGTCGGCCGGGTGTCAGCCGCGGTGTACCGGCGAGCGATCGTGCGCACCGGCCGGCGCCTCAAGCTGCGCGACGCGCTGCGACCGCTGCCGCGCTGACCACCGACGCGTCGCGGTGATCGCGAACACACCGGCGGTCAGATGGATCGCCGCCTGGACATTGAGCAGCGCGCCGAGCGGCAACAGGTCGACGAGTACTCCCGCCGCCAGGGATCCGGCAGCCATCGCGGCCGAGCTGGCCGCGTCGAGCGTGCCGATCAGACGACCGATGTGACTCGCCGGCGTCGCTTGCTGGGCGACTGTCAACGATCCGACCGACACCGCGACGGCGGGCACCCCCACCACGACGAACAGCACGAGATACAGCACGGTCGCGGTCGACAGCCGTGGCGCGTTCCAGGTCACGAAGCTGATCAAGCCCATCCCGATCAGACCCGCGCCGAACAGCGTCGGTCCCGAGACTCGGGTGGCGAGGCGGGCGATCGCGACGCTGCCGAGCACCCCACCGACCGCCTGCACGCCGCGGATCAGCCCGATCTCGCTCCCGCCGCCGCCCAGGGAGCGTACGACGAACGCCAGATAGAGCACCACGAACATGCCTTGGGCGACGCTCGTGATGGTCGAGGCGGCGACGAGCGTTCGCAATGCCGGGGTCCGGCGGATCAGCCCGAACACCTCGCGGCCGCCACTGGATCGAACTCCGCGCGTCTCGACGGTGTCCTCGGGCGTCTCGGCGCGGGCCATCCGCGACGTGTCCGTGCGCACGAGCCAGGTGGCCCCGGCGACGACGAGAAAGCTGATCCCGTCGGCCACCACCACGCCGCCGAGACCGAACAGCTCGACGACAACGCCGCCGAGCGGCGACCCGACGAGACGCGACATGCTCTCGCTCGCGGCGTTGGCCGCGTTCGCCGCGAGTAGCTGGTCGCCCGCAACGAGCCGGGGGAGGAGCGCGACCTTGGCCGGGTTGTTGATCCGCGTCAGCACGGACTGGACGGCGGCGACCAAGAATGCCGGCCAGATTCGGCTCGGTGTCACCGCCAGGAGCGGTAGCAGCGTGACGGCTTGCAGGAGGTTGGTGACGACGAGCGTGCGGCGCAGGTCCCAGCGGTCGATGAGGCTGCCGCCGATCGGACCGAACACGACCGAAACCGCCAGCTCGATCAGGAACAGCGCGGCCGTGAGCGTGCCCGACGACGTTTCGGTGAAGACGTACACCGGCAGGGCGACGCGCAGCAGCCAGTCGCCGGTGTCGTTGACGAGCCCGCCCGCCCAGACGAGACGAAAGTCCCGCCCGGACCACGGCGAGCCTGCCATCACACCGGATCGATTCGCCGGAACGCCTGGACGGTGACGTGGACGACTTCGGAGGCTGCCGGAGCATCGCTCCGGGTGGCGGCGATGAACGGCCGCACCAGCGCGTCGATCGCCACCTTGAGGTCCGCGAGCTCACCGGCCGTCACTGCCAGTCCGTATGTCGCGAAGGCCGCGGCATCCTGCCAGGCGGCGTCGATCAGGTCGGCTTGGTCCACGTAGCGCCGGGCGAGGCGGGCCGCCTCGTCGATGCCGAGCACCCCGAGCGCCTGGCGCGCCGCGCGGTCCGCCGGTCGATCGGCGCTCGGCGGTCCGCCGAACGAGAACCCGGTCGCGGTCGCCCGCCAGACCCGCTCGCGACCGTCTGACCCGACGACGTCGTCGGCGGCGACCCGTTCGACGAGTCCGAACCGCTCCATGTGGCGCAGGTGGTAGCTGCACGCCGACGGCGACGCCTCGGTGACCGCGGCGCATTGCGTGGCCGTGTGCTGGCCGGTTCCGAGCAGGAAGTTCAGGAGCTGGACGCGCACGGGGTGGGCGAGCGCGGCGAGCACCCGCAAGTCCGTGATCTCGGTGCGCTTCTCGTCCACGCTGCTTGCTCCAGTTCCTGAAGGAGCGATTCGTGAAGTGATTCCTTCAGACTTTCAATTCTCGGGAGCTCGCAGCGAAATGTCAAGGACTTCCTTCATAGTTTCGGCCGCGTTCACGCGTGAGGGTTCGCCGCAGAGTCGTCGGCGTCGACCGCTGCTCAGGGGCGCGTGTCGTGGATACGTGTCGGAGCGACCGACACGAGTCCGAGCTGGTGCTCGGCGACCAACTCGCTCTGGATGTCGACGATCACGTGGGCGGCGGCGTACGTGAACACGCACACGTCGCCGGCGCCGTCGGCTTCGACGAACGCCATGTTGGCGACGGTGCCGTCGCGGCCGTAGTTCACGGTCGACGTGGCGGGCTCGACGTTCGGTGTCAACGTCGAGCAGGGACCGATCGTCGCGTACCCGGCTGCCGTCGTCTGCGTCACCGTCACGTTGACCACCGCACCGGCACCGGTGACCGCGAGCGGGATGCGAACGACGCCCATCGCCGGGACGCGAGCATCCGTGCGGGTGTCGATCACTCGCTTCGGGGCCGTGAGTTTCCAGCCGTATCCGACGGAACGGTCGAGCGTGCCGACGCGGTCGACGATCACGTGCGCATCGTTGTCGCTGTACACGCAGATCTGACCGCTCGCGTCACCGCTGACCACCGACAGGTTCGCCGCCGCGGCCCGCGCTTGGTAGTTCACGTTCGAGAACTGCGCTCCGGCGGCGAGGGTCTCGCACTTGCCCGCTGCTGCATACCCCGCGGCCGCGGCATCCACGACCGTCAGGTTGGCGACCGCGGTCGGGACGTCCCCGAGATCGACCGCGAGCAGACCGTCGGCCGGCAGGCGGCCGTTCACGCACTCGCCCGACGGCGAGCAGGCGCCCGTGTTGCGGGTGTCGTCGAGCCGGGTCGGCGTCGACGGCGTGAACCACGACACCGGTTCGTTCACGACCTCGTCGCTGAGGTAGCCCACGACGTCGACGATGCTGTGCACCGCCGTCGAGCGATAGATGCAGATCCGCCCGTCGACGATCGGGATGATCGCCAGGTTGGCGGCGTCACGGCCGGCTGCGTAGTTCGTGTTCGAGGTGGCCCGATCGCCGTCGGGGCGGGCCTTGCAGTCCTCAGCCGCCAGGTAGCCGCCGACGGTGGCGTTGGTGGCGGTCAGGTTGACCACGACGGCCTTGGCGGAGGCGGGCGCGTCGATCTCGACCGGGATCCGCCAGCCGGCTTCCGGGCGGTTCTCACGGTTGCATCGTTCGACGTTCTTGCCGGCCGCATCGACGGTGTCGACGCAGTACAGCGTGGGGTCCCGCAACGTGACGCCGGGGGCGGGTGCACCATTGAACAGGGCGATCGCTCGGGCCTGGGCGGGGGTGCCCCTGAACTCGAAGTGGGGTGGGTCGCGAATGACGGAGTCGCGCTCCGTGGCCGGGCTGATGCATCCACTGCTCCAGCCGTAGCCACCCCAGTACAGGCCCCACTTCTCGGCGGTCTGCACCACCCAGCGGGGGATATCGGTCCGCATCGGCGTGGCGCAGGCGGTAACGCCATCGACTCGCACGTAGCCCGTGTCGGCCGGGTTGGTGGCGCTGTTCATGTCGACGGCCAGGCCCCAGGCGTGGTTCGACAGGTCGCCGACGTCGCCGTCGCATCGCCAGCCGTTGGGGTTGCTCCCGCCGGTGCAGCGGAACGTGTAGCCGCCGATGTCGTAGGAGGAGACCTTGTACCCGTTGGCGAAGATCTCGGCGATGAACGCTTCGAACAGGGGAGCGATGCCGACGTGCGTGTCGAGTACCCCGGGCGCGACGGGACCGACCTTGACCTTGTTGTCGGTGAGGTAGGTGGCCTCCCAGCTGGCGAGCGCGGGTGAGCCGTTGTACGTGTTGCCCTTCCACACCCAGCCATCGCCGACACCCGGTGCCGGTGGCGCACCCCACCCCGACTCGGTCGGGCTCTTGAACGAGGCGAGGAGACAGCCGGCGACATTCCCGCTGTCGGCCTGGGCCGTCGTGCACACCGGTGGTCTCGTCGGCACCGTCCAGGGTGTGTTGTCGGCGGCCGCGGCTGCGGGGGACGCGCCGGGCGCGGCGAACAGCGTCATCGAGCCGGCCACGAGAGCCACGGCGAGGAACGAGCGGAGCGGAGCGGTCATGAAGTTCGTGGCAAGGAAGCCCACGCTGGGCATACCTCTGCCAGTAGCTGTCATCGGCCCCGCAGCCACCGACCTTGACCATCCTGACGTACTCTTGCGACTCCGGACGAATCGAACGCACCGCCCGCACTGTCCGCGCGAAATGGCCGACAAGCGCTGAACTGTCTGCTCCAGGCGAACCGTGGACTCGTCTGGAGCAGACAGAACGCGGGGTGGGTGGGTTACGGTCCGGGGGGTGAGGGGAGCCTCGGGGGGTTCGGGTCGCTCGGCTCTCGCGCTGGGGCTGTTCGCGGTGTCGTTCGGTACGAACGTCGCGACGCCGCTGTTCCTCGTCTACGAGACCCGGCTCGATCTCTCCCGATGGACGCTCACGGCGCTGTTCGCGATCTACCCGATCGGTCTGGCGCCGGCGCTGACGTACGCCGGGCCGATGTCGGACGTGCTCGGGCGCAAGCGGGTGATGGTGCCGGGCATGCTGCTCTCGGGCGTCGCGTCGCTGGTGATGATGGCCGGTGCCGACAACGTGGCGCTGCTGTTCGCCGGTCGGTTCCTGCTCGGCGCCGTCTCAGGCATCGTCTTCGTCGTCGCCAGCGCCTGGATGCAGGAACTGGGATCGGCCGATCCGATGTGGACCGCCCGCCTGGTCGGGATCCTGCTGTACTCCGGCTTCGGGCTGGGGCCGTTCGTCGGCGGCGTGTTCGGCCAGTGGGGACCCGGCCCGCTCGTGACGCCGTACCTCATCCACGTCGTCCTCGTCGTCGCCGGCCTGGCGTTCGTCCGATCGATCCCCGAGACCGTCGTCGCAACGCCCGGCCGACGGATCCGTCCCAACCTCGGCATCCCGGCCGGTTCCGGCCCGATGTACTGGAAGGTCATGGTTCCGACCGCGCTCGGCGTGTTCGGGCTGCCGTCGCTGACGTTCGGGCTGTTCCCGATCCTGCTGCGCCCGGCGATGGCGTCGGTCGCGGTCTTCACGACCGGGCTCGTCTTCGTGATCGCGATGACGGCGATCGTGCCCGCCCAGCTGTGGGTCGGACGGGTCGGCCCGCATCGGGCGGCGCCGTTCGGTCTGATCCTCGGCACGGTCGGTTGCGGCCTCGGACTGGTCGCGTTCGCCACCGACGCGTGGCCGATCCTGTTCCCGGCCGCGATCGCGATGGGTGTCGCATCCGGCATCGCAATGACGTCGGGTTTGCGGCTGGTGGAATGGATCACCGTGCCGGCCGACCGCGGCGCGCTCACGGGC
>DATMDV010000312.1:0-2663 GCA_035557475.1 Ilumatobacteraceae bacterium | reverse complement strand
TGCGTCGGCGGCACGGAACGGCTTGAAGTCGATCCCGGCGACGCTCACGTACCGCGTGCCGGGTGTGGTCGGTGCCGGAACCACCTCTGGCACGTCGACGGCTTCGGAAACGAAGAACGGGTCGTTGGCCGGTCCGCCGGGGGCGGTCGGAGGCGGTGCGGCGAGCACGTTCCCGGCGCTCCCGAGGCTTGCGCCGGCGGCCGCCGCGGCGCCGAGCGCAGCGCGCCGGCTGATTCGGGCGGGATCATCGCGAGTCGTCATGGTCATCCCCCTGCTCCGGGCCGCCGTTGGGGGAACGTCCCGGCAGATGAAGCGTACGCCGTGACGCTCGGGCGGACGTGCCCGTCGAGGGACGAACAGGTGACGAGATCACGCGCCACCGATGAGTTTTGGTCGCCGGCGAAGTTTCACCTCGCGTGACAGACGTACTCGCGTGCAACGAGGACAAGGCCCACCGGGCCGATGGCGGCATGGAGGGATCCGCCTTCGAGGAGCGCCTGGAGCCGTACCGTCGCGAGCTGCACGTGCACTGCTACCGGATGCTGGGTTCGTTCGACGCGGCCGATGATCTCGTCGGGGAGACGTTCGCCCGAGCGTGGCGTCGCCGGGAGCGTCTCGACCGGGAGGCGTGGTTCCGCGCCTGGCTGTACCGACTCGCGACCAACGCCTGCCTCGAGGCGCTGGGATCGAGCTCGCGCCGGACGCCGCCGCTCAGTTCGACCGCCGAGGTGAGCTGGCTGCAGCCGTATCCCGATCGTCTGCTCGACGAGGTCGGGTCGGACGATTGCGGCGCAGTCGTCAGGAAGGACACGATCGAGCTCGCCTACGTCGGGGCCCTCCAACTCCTCCCACCGCGGCAGCGTGCGGCGCTGATCCTGCGCGACGTGCTGGGCTGGTCGTTGCGCGAGACCGCCGGGTTGCTCGACACGAGCATCGCCGCGGCCAATAGCGCCCTCCAGCGCGCGCGTGTCGCGGTGCAGCCGCACGTGCCGGCGCGCCGGAACGGGTGCCTGGCCGCCGCCCCGAACTCGGACGAGCAGTCGGTGCTCGAACGGTTCATCGACGTCCACGAGCAGGCCGATGCAGCGGCGGTCGCGGCGCTGTTCCCCGACGGCACGCGGATCGCGATGCCTCCGCAGTCGTTCACCTATGAATGGCGGCTCGTGCCGACGGCTGCGAACCGCCAGCCGGCGGCCGCCAGTTACGTCCGCGCGCCAGGAACGGTCGAGTATCGGGCCTTCAAGCTCGACGTGTTGCGGATCGAGGACGGTGCGATCGCCGAAGTCAGCACGTTCGGCACCCGCCTGTTCCCGGCGTTCGGGCTCCCTGCAACCAACTCGGGCGGCAATCAACCGAGGTGATCGACGAACCAGTCGCGGGCCAGCTCTGCCGCCTCGCCGAGCGTGCCCGGTTCGTCGAACAGGTGGCTGGCGCCGGCGACGACGGCGAGTTGGGTCTCGCAGCGCAGCCGTGCCCGCGCTTCGCGGTTCATGTCGAGCACCACCTCGTCGAGGCTGCCGACGATCAGCAATGTCGGTGCGCTCACTTCGGCCAGACGATCGCCCGCGAGGTCGGGTCGACCGCCACGCGACACGACGGCCCCGATATCAGAGCCCAACACAGCAGCCGCCCACAGCGCCGCCGCGGCCCCGGTGCTGGCACCGAAGTAGCCGATCGGGCGACCGTCGGTGACGGGATTGGTCCGCACGGCCCGGGTCACGTCGATGAGCCGCCGTCCGAGCAGCTCGACGTCGAACACGTTCGTCCGGTCGGTCTCCTCCTCGACTGTCAGCAGGTCGAACAGCAGCGTCCCCAGTCCCGCCCGGTTGAGCACCTCGGCGACGAACTGGTTGCGACGGCTGTGCCGGCTGCTCCCGCTCCCGTGCGCGAACACGACGATCCCGGTCACTGCGCGTGGCACCGCGAGGTGTCCGGCGAGCTTGACCGCCCCCGCCGGAATCTGCACGTCTTCGTCGTGTTCGAGGGAACCGCCCGCCCCTCCTGCCGGGACGATGCGGTCGGCGTCGGCGAGGCAGTCGACGACTTCCTGGTCGGTCGTGGGCGAGAAGTCCGAGTACCACTGGCCAACCGAGGCGAAGTGCCTCGGCGTCGCCAGGCACACCAACTCGTCGACGTCGGCCGCGAAGCGGGCGGCCGACCCGGGTGGCGCCACCGGCACCGCCAGCACCACCCGTGCCGCGCCGTCGGCGCGGGCGACCTGGCAGGCGGCCAATGCTGTCGAGCCCGTCGCGATGCCGTCGTCGACGACGATCACGGTCCGCCCGTCCAGGCGGACCCGTCGCCGATCGCCACGGAAACGGCGCGCACGACGATCCAGCTCGGCTCGTTCGTTCGCCTCGACCGCGGCGAAGTCCGCGTCGGTGATGGCGGCATGGCGCGCCACCTCGTCGTTGACGACCCGCACACCGTCCTCGCCGATCGCACCCATCGCCAACTCTGGCTGGGAGGGAACCCCGAGCTTGCGCACGACGATCACGTCGAGTTGAGCCCCGAGTGCCCGGGCAACTTCCAGCGCAACCGGAACGCCGCCGCGGGGCAGTCCGAGCACGACGACGTCAGCTCCGCGCGTCGACTGCAGCCGTTCGGCCAGGCGCCGCCCGGCGTCGATGCGGTCGATGAACATCATCTGCGACCACCCCCTG
>DATMDV010000311.1:0-20963 GCA_035557475.1 Ilumatobacteraceae bacterium | reverse complement strand
CCGCACGAGCCGGCGACCAAACGTGTCGCGACGAAACGGTGAGTGAGCCGGCTCAATCAAACCGAGTGCCCCGACTGGGACTCGAACCCAGACCGTACGGATTTTGAGGCCGTTGCCTCTGCCAATTGGGCTACCGGGGCGTGCCCGCCGAGGCTAGCGGCCCTCGTCTCGGGCCGACCGCCCTTACCCGTGGGTAACGCGCTGGACCGCGAAGGATTCGGTCTAGCCTCGCCCCAGTGCTCGCATTCACGTTCCCCGGTCAGGGATCGCAGCGTCCAGGAATGGGTCGACCGTGGATCGATCATGAGAGCTGGGAACTGGTCGACGAGGCGAGTGAGGTCACCGGGCGTGACGTCGGCAAGCTGCTGCTCGACGCCGACGGCGACGAGCTGAAGGACACTCGCAACGCGCAGCTCACCACGTTCGTGTCGAGCCTGATGGTGCTCGACGCCGTCGAGCGCATCGGCATCGACGCCAGCTTCTGTGCCGGCCACAGCCTCGGCGAGTACACGGCACTGTCGGCGACGGGCGCGATCGACTTCGAGGATGGCATCCGGCTCGTCGTCGAGCGGGCGGCGGCGATGCACGAAGCGGGCCTGGCACGTCCGGGAACGATGGCCGCGGTGCTCGGCCTCGACGACGATCAGGTCGAGATCGCCTGTCGGCGCGCCGACGAGGAGGTCTGGATCGCCAACTTCAACGCCCCCGGTCAGGTCGTGATCGCCGGATCGTCAGTCGGCGTCGAAGCGGCTTCCGGTCTCGCCCAGGAGCTCGGTGCGACGCGGGTGATGTCGCTGCCGGTGTCAGGCGCCTTCCACACGCCGTACATGGCACCCGCCCGCGAGCGCCTGCGCGAGGCGATCGCCGCCGCCGACGTGCGCGACACCGAGATCCCGATCGTCTCCAACGTCGACGCCCTCGCCCACGACCAGGGCGACGAGTGGTCGGCGCTCCTCTCGGCGCAGCTGTCGAGCCCCGTCCGGTGGAAGTACTGCCTGCTCGAGCTCGCCGAGCTCGGTGTCACCGACTTCGCCGAGCTCGGCCCCGGTCGCGTGCTCACCGGCATGGCCAAGCGCTCCGTCGAGGGCAGCCGCACGATCTCGGTCTCCACGCCGGAGGATCTCGACAAACTGCTCGAATGGGTCGGCGCTTCGGTGCCCACCCAGGGCGCCGCCGTCCAGGGTGAGCACCTGTTCGCGGTCGAGCGACTCGTCGTCAGCCCGGCGGCGGGGATCTTCACACCGATCGGTCTCCGCGACGGAGACCAGATCGACGTCGGTACTGTTCTGGGCCACGTCGGCGACCACGAGGTCCGGTCGCCGTTCGACGGTGTGCTACAGAGCTACATCGCCGTCGACACAGAACGCGTCATGCCGCGCCAGCCCATCGCTTGGTTGCGAACGGGCTGACGGCAACAGGAAAAGGGGAACGAACCATGCCAGCGATCCGACCAGGGGCGAGAGGTGGCGTCATCTCGGGATGGGGCACTGCAGTCCCCGACAAGGTGATCACCAACCACGAGCTCGCCGAGACGATGGACACCAGCGACGAGTGGATCGTCGCGCGTACCGGCATCCGCGAGCGCCGGATCGGTGGTACCACCGTCGGCCTGTCGATCGAATCGGGTCGGGCGGCGCTCGAGATGTCGGGCCTCGACCCGTCTGAGATCAACGCTGTCGTCCTCGCCACGACCACGCCCGACCGCCAGTGGGGCAATGCCGCCCTGGTGCAGCACGAGCTGGGCCTGCGGTGCGGCGCCTTCGACATCAACGCTGCCTGCTCGGGATTCGTGTACGGGCTCGTGAACGCCCACGGCCTGATCGCGATGGGAGCCGACAAGGTGCTCCTGATCGGCACCGACACGCTGTCGCGCATCACCGACTGGGACGACCGGGCCACGGCGCCCCTGTTCGCCGATGGCTCCGGGGCCGTCGTGGTCGAGGCCGTGCCCGGCCGCGGTCAGCTGCTCGGCTGGGACCTCGACGCGGATGGCTCGCTCGCCCCACTGCTGTGGGCCGACGTCGGGGGATTCATCCACATGGAGGGCAAGGAAGTCTTCCGCCGTGCGGTTCGGATCATGGTCGACTCGGCGACCAAGTCGATGCAGCATGCCGGTGTCACCGCCGACGACATCACCCTGATCGTGCCCCACCAGGCCAACATCCGAATCATCCAGGCGGCCTGCGATCGGCTCGGCATCGAGATCGAGCGCGCCGCGGTGGTGATCGATCGCACCGGTAACACGTCGTCGGCGTCGATCCCGCTGGCCCTCTCCGATGCGCTCGACAACGGACGCGTGGCGAACGGCGACCTCGTCCTGCTCGTCGGCTTCGGCGGCGGGATGACGGCGGCGAGCGCGATCCTGAAGTGGGGTGGAGACGCCGAGTGAGCCGGGTCGTGCTCGTCACGGGTGGCTCGCGAGGAATCGGGCTGGCCTGTGCCGAGCGGTTCAAGGCGCTCGGCGATCACGTCGCGGTGACGTACAACTCGTCGACGGCGCCCGACGGCCTGTTCGGCGTCAAGTGCGACGTCACGTCGGCTGACGACGTCGAGACGGCGTTCGCCGCCGTCGAGGCCGAGTTCGGCGGGCCGGTCGAGGTGCTCGTCTCGAACGCCGGCATCACCCGCGACGGCTTGTTGTTGCGCATGAGCGAGTCGGACTTCGCCGACGTCGTCGATGCCAACCTCACCGGCGCGTACCGGGTGGCCAAGCGTGCCGCGCACGGCATGCTCCGCGCCCGCAAGGGCCGGATGGTGTTCGTGTCGTCGGTCGTCGGGTTGCTCGGCTCGGCCGGCCAGGCCAACTACGCGGCCTCGAAGGCCGGCCTCGTCGGGCTCGCCCGCTCGATCGCCCGCGAGCTCGGTTCTCGCGGCATCACCGCCAACGTGGTCGCCCCAGGCCCGGTCGCCACCGACATGACGGCCGCGCTCGGCGAGAAGCGACTCGCCGAGCTGACCGCCGCGGTGCCCCTCGCGCGTATGGCCGAGCCCGACGAGATCGCCGGCGTCGTCGAGTTCCTCGCCTCCCCCGCCGCCGCCTACATCACCGGCGCCGTGATCCCCGTCGACGGCGGGCTCGGCATGGGGCACTAGCCACTGCCGCTCGTATCCTGCCTGTGCGACACTTTCGTCGTACGGCCTCACACGCCACGGCCACAACGCCACGGCCACAACGCCACAACCCAAACGCCACGACCCAAACGCCACAACCCAAATGCCACAACCCAAATGCCACAACGAGGAGATCTCCGTGGATCAAGCTCTGTTTGCCCGCTTCCGCAAATGCGCCGTCGAGGTGCTCTCGGTCTCGGAGGACCAAGTCGTTCCCGATGCCAAGTTCGGTGACGACCTCGACGCCGACAGCCTCGACCTCGTCGAACTGGTGATGGCGCTCGAGGAGGAGTTCGACGTGTCCGTACCCGAAGAAGAGCTCGAGGGAATCGAGACGGTCGGCCAAGCGTACGAGCTGGTCGCCGGCAAGCTCTGATGGAGGGCCGCGGCCGGCGGATCGCCGTCACCGGTCTCGGTGTCGTCGCCCCGTGCGGGGTCGGCAAGGAAGCGTTCTGGTCGGGCCTGCTCGGGCCCGGTCTCAGCGGTGGCACCCGCAAGACGACGATCGACGACTGGGATGCCACGCCGTACTACGACTCGCCCAAGGACGCCCGCCGGGCCGACCGGGTCGAGCAGTACGCGATGGCCGCGGCCATCGAGGCGATGGATCAGTCCGGCCGCCCATCAGCTGACGCCGCACGAATTGGCACGATCTTCGGCACTGGGGTCGGCGGCATCCAGACCCTCGAGGAACAGATCGCGATCCGGCTCGAGAAGGGCGAGCGCCGGGTCTCACCATTCCTCGTGCCGATGATGATGGCGAACGCCGCCGGCGCCTCGATCTCGATGCGGTTCGGCTTCAACGGGCCCAACGAGACGATCTGCACCGCGTGCGCGGCCGGGACCCACGCCATCGGGTACGCAGCGCGCCTGATCGCGTGGGGGCTCGCCGACGCGGTGATCACCGGTGGCACCGAGGCCGCCGGCACCGCCACATCGATGGCCGGCTTCGGCAACATGACCGCCCTGTCGTCGTCAGGGACGAGCCGACCGTTCGACGCCGACCGCGATGGGTTCGTGATGGGAGAAGGCGCCGCCGTCCTCGTGCTCGAGGAGTGGGATGCCGCCCACGATCGCGGCGTGCCGATCCTCGGCGAGATCCTCGGCTCGGCGAGCAACGCCGATGCTCACCACGTCACCGCTCCGGCGCCGGGCGGTGTCGGTGCGATCGCGTGCATGCGGCTGGCACTCGCAGACGCCGGTTTGGAAGCGGCCGACATCAAACACATCAACGCCCATGGCACGTCGACACCGTTGAACGACGCCGCCGAAGCCGCCGCGGTCCTCGAGGTCTTCGGCGCCAGGACCGTGCCCGTCACATCGACGAAGGGCGTCACGGGCCACGCGCTGGGCGCCGCCGGAGCGCTCGAGGCGGCCGCCGTGCTGCTGTCGATGCAGCACCGACTGTTGCCGCCCACTGCCAACACCAAGGTCGTTCCCGACGAGTTCGGGCTCGATCTCGTGATCGGTGAGCCGCGGCAGTGGGAGCCAGGACCTGCGATCTCGAACAACTTCGGGTTCGGCGGCCACAACGGCTCGGTCGTGATCGCGCCGTCGACCTGACGTTCACACGACGACGAACAGCAGGTCGCACTCGCAGGCGACCGCACCGTCGAGAAGCGCCCGTCCCGAACCCTTGCCCGCACGCGTGGACAGCCTGCCCAGCTCGCATTCGAGGATGAGCTCGTCGCCGGGACCGATCTGGCGCCGGAACCGCGCCCCGTCGAGACCGCCGAACAACGGCAACCGACCGGCGAAGCGATCATCGTCGAGCACGGCGACGGCACCGATCTGGGCGATCGCTTCGCACATCAGCACACCCGGCAGGGTCGGCCGGCCGGGGAAGTGACCGCCGAAGAACCACTCGTCACCTGTCAGTGTCCAACGGCCCCGCGCCGACTGCCCGGGTACGACCTCGAGGACCTCGTCGACGAACAGGAACGGTGGTCGGTGTGGCAGCCAGGTGGTCGGATCCATTGCCGGAATCTACGTCTGGATCGTTGGGCGGACAGCTTTCGGTGCGCGCCAGAACCTCGCTTTACACGTCCCGACGAGGGGTTCTATCAGCAGGGTGTCCCGATTCCACAAGACTTTCTCATCCGATTCGTGAGATCGGTCACTCTGCGTGTTACAGTCCCTACCGCAGACGGTTGTCCCACGTCCCTGAGGAGGTCCAAATGCATTACGTCAAGCCTTGCTGATTTGCGCGCCATTGGTCATCCCCGCTGAATGCGACCACTCCCGAAGAAGCCACCGCGTGGGCGAGCGTGTGCGTGATAGTGATCGGGGATCGACCGCATGTTGTCATCGATGTAGTGATCGAAGCCGTAGTGCTCCGTGACGACGATGGCAAGACGTTCCCAGAGGCGTGACTTCAACGTGTCGTCTGGGTTTGCGTCGTGCTGTCGCCAGACAACCATCGGAACAGCGCACAGTTCGCATTCAGCGATCCAACACTCGTCATCCTCGTAATACCAAGCTGTCAGCCGGGCCGCCTCACACAGTTCGCACATCCATTGGAACTGTACGTGTCAGCACCCTTCACCAGTGGATCTAAGATGAAGGGAGCCCATCCCGAGGGCTCCCTTTGTCGCGTCTCGAAACCGGCCGGAAGGTGCGATCGCGGCCCTCGGTCTCAGGTGGCGTCGATCGCCGCCCTGACCTCCGCCACGTAGTCGCCCACCGCGTCGGCACCGCCCTCCATCAGGCGCCGTACGACGGATGCACCCTGCACTACACCGTCGGCGACGCGCGTGGCTTCACGCGCCTGCGGGGCGTCCGACACGCCGACACCGACGAGCACGGGCACATCGGTGATCGCCATGAGCCGCGCCGCCAATGCCGTCGCCGTCGCGGCGAGTATCGCCCGCTCACCGGTGACTCCGAGCAGACCGACCGAATAGATGAATCCACGCGAGCGGGCGGCGATCAACGGCAACCGCGAATCGGGCGCGGTTGGCGCTGCAAGCATGATCGTGTCGACACCTTCGTGGTCGGCGGCTCGCGTCCACGGCTCCGACTCCTCGAGCGGCAGATCGGGGAGAATGCACCCGTCGACACCGGCCCTGACCAGCCGGTTCGCAAAGCGTCGGTGCCCGTCGTGGTGCACCAGGTTGTAGTACGTCATCACGATCAGCGGGATCGACACGTCGAGGCGCGGAACCTCGTCGAGAATCGCGGATGGTGTCGCGCCGGCGTCGAGCGCGGCCTGTGACGCCTGCTGGATGACCGGCCCGTCCATCACCGGATCGGAGAACGGCACACCGATCTCGACCGCGTCAGCGCCGGACGCGGCCGCGGCGCGAATCGCCGCCTGCCAACCCGGGTAGCCACCGGTGATGTACGGCACGAGGAGCTTGTGACCGGAGTCGCGCTTGGCGCGGAACTCCGCCTCGAGCCGGGGCATCAGGAGATGATGTCCATCATCTGCGCGACGTCCTTGTCGCCGCGCCCCGACAGGTTCATCACGACCACCGCGCCGGCGAGCGACGGCGCCTCGCGCACCACCCACGCCAAGGCGTGCGCGCTCTCGAGCGCCGGAATGATCCCCTCTGTTCGCGCGAGCATTTGGAACGCTTCGACCACCTCGGCATCGGTGACGTTCGGATACTCCGCGCGCCCGATCGACGACAGGTGGGCGTGCTCCGGTCCGACGCCCGGATAGTCGAGCCCAGCCGAGATCGATTGTGCTTCTTCGACCTGTCCGTACTCGTCTTGCATCAAGTAACTCCGCATTCCATGCACGACACCGGGCACCCCGCGACCGACGGCGGCACCACCCGCCGGTTCGACGCCGACGAGGCGGGTCGACAGGTCGGCGAAACCGGAGAAGATGCCGATCGCATTCGAGCCACCGCCGACGCATGCGACGACGACATCGGGATCGGCGCCCGTCATAGTTCGACACTGCTCACGCGCCTCGTCGCCGATCACACGGTGGAATTCGCGCACCATCCAGGGGTACGGATGGGGTCCCATCACCGAACCGAGGCAGTAATGAGTATCACCCACAGTGGCAACCCAGTCGCGCATCGCTTCATTCACGGCGTCCTTCAACGTGCGGCTGCCAGAGTCGACCGCTTCGACCTCGCTGCCGAGCAGGCGCATGCGGAAAACGTTCAATGCCTGGCGCTCGATGTCGACGGCGCCCATGTACACCTTGCACTCGAGCCCGAGCAGGGCGGCCGCCGTCGCCGAGGCGACTCCGTGCTGGCCGGCGCCGGTCTCGGCGACCAGGCGGGTCTTGCCCATCCGCTTGGCCAGTAGTGCCTGCCCCAACACGTTGTTGATCTTGTGCGAACCGGTGTGGTTCAGGTCCTCTCGCTTCAGCAGCAGCCGCAGACCGAGGCGCGCACCGAGTTGGTGGCACTCGGTGAGGATCGAAGGGCGGCCGGCGTAGTCGCGCAGGATGGCCGCCAGATCGGCACGGAACGCGGTGTCGGCCCACGCCTCGCGAAACGCGGCTTCGAGCTCCTGACACGCCGGGACGAGGGTTTCCGGCACGAAGCGGCCGCCGAACTCGCCGAACCGGCCGGTCGGACTCGGCTCATCCATCACATGCCCGATCGTCACTCTCGGCGTCATTCGTCGGCCCAGTCGTACGGCAGCTCGTCGGGTCCGAGGTACGGCGTCGGCGCCGCGGCCCTGGCGTTCTCGATGAACCGCTTCACCTTGAGCGCATCCTTGCGCCCCGGCGCCGACTCGACGCCGGTCGAGACGTCGACACCCCACGGTTCGACAACCCCGATCGCCTCGGCGACGTTCTCGGGCGTGAGCCCACCGGCAAGGATGACGCGCATCCCGTCCGGCGCCTCCGCGGCCAGGTCCCAGTTGAACACCTTGCCCGAACCAGGGCTGGGGGCGTCGACCAGGATCAGGTCGGTGCCGTAATGGTCGGCGTGCGCAAGCTGCTTCGAGCCGGCGGCGAACGCCTTGATCATCCACCGCACGTTGGCGGCCACCTCGATCGCCTGGGCCGGCGTTTCGTTGCCGTGCAGCTGGGCGGCCTTCACGCCGGCCTGGTGCACGAGCTTGACGACTCGGGCCGGGAGCTCGTCGCGGAACACGCCGACGGTCAGGATCTCAGGGGGAAGTCGGCGGGTGATGTCGAACACCTGCTGAGGCGAAACCTGACGGGGCGACGGGGCGAACACGAACCCGAGCGCATCAGCTCCCATCGCGACCGCGAACAGCGCGTCGTCCTCGTTGGTGATGCCGCAGACCTTCACGAACATGCAGGTCGAACGGTACTCCCGCGTGCCGGCGGCACAGCGGTTGGTTCGGTGAACCAACCTCTTGGTCAGGTCAACAGTTCACCAATCGTGCGGGCGGGGTCGCCGGACGTCACGAGCGTCTCGCCGACGAGGATCGCGTCATACCCGGCGTCGCGGAGGGCGCGCGCGTCTTCGCCACCGCGGATGCCTGACTCGGCGACCTTGACGACGTCGGCTGGGATCACACCCGCCATTCGCAGTGCGCGTTGGTGGTCGACCTCGAACGTCGTGAGGTCGCGCTGGTTCACTCCGATCAGCGTCGCCCCTGCGGCGAGGGCGACGTCGAGCTCGGCTTCGTCGTGGACCTCGACGAGCACGTCGAGCCCGCTCTCGATCGCCAGGCCGTGGAGCTCGGCGAGCTCGCCCGGCTCGAGCGCCGCGGCGATCAGCAACACGCAGTCGGCGCCCATCAGTCGGGCGTCGGCGACGTCGAGCACCGACACCGTGAAGTCCTTGCGGAGCACGGGCAGCGAGCAGGCCGCGCGGGCGGTCCGCAGGTCGGACGGTGAACCACCGAAGAACTCCTGATCGGTGAGCACCGACAGGCACGACGCGCCACCGCGCTCGTACGCGCGCGCCAGATCAGCCGGGTCGAGCGCGGCGTTCAGATCGCCCTTCGACGGTGATCGACGCTTGATCTCAGCGATCACGGCCAGCCCGCCCGACTCGGCGAGCGCCCGACGAAAGCCACGGGTGGCCGGCATCGACGCCGCCTCGGCGACGAGGGTCGCGACCGTTCGCGTGTCGTCGGCGGTCAGCTCGCGGTGGCGCTCGACGATCCGATCGAGGTACGTCGTCATCTCAGAACCCGAGTCGCGCCGACACGGTGTCGACGACATCCGCGATCGGGACCCGCACCTGTTCTGTCGTGTCGCGATCGCGGATCGTGACGGCGTTGTCCTCCGATGTCTCGAAGTCGACGGTGACGCACAACGGCGTGCCGATCTCGTCCTGGCGGCGGTACCGACGCCCGATCGCCTGGGTCTCGTCGTAGTCGACCATGTACCGGTCGCTGAGCGCGCGCCAAACGTCTTGGGAGATCGAGGTGAGCGGCTCCTTCCTCGACAGGGGGAGCACCGCGACCGAGTACGGGGCCAGCCGGGGGTGCAGGCGCAGCACCGTGCGCTTCTCGTCGTTCACGACGTCTTCGTCGTAGGCAGCGAGCAGGAAGATCGAGAACAGCCTCGTCACGCCGACCGCCGGCTCGATGACGTACGGCCGGTAGCGCTCGCCCGTCGTCTGGTCGAAGTAGTCGAGCTTCTCGCCGGAGTGCTCGGCGTGCTGGGTGAGGTCGTAGTCGGAACGTTGGGCGATGCCCTCGAGCTCGTCCCAACCCCACGGGAACAGGTACTCCACGTCGGACGTGCCCGACGAGTAGTGCGACAGCTCGTCGGCGTCGTGGGCCCGCAGGCGCAGCATGGCCTCCGGGACGCCCAGTTCGATGTACCACTTGAAACGCTCCGCGCACCAGTACTCGTACCACTTCGCCGACTCGGGCGGCGGGACGAAGTACTCCATCTCCATCTGCTCGAACTCCCGCGTGCGAAAGATCCAGTTCTGCGGAGTGATCTCGTTGCGGAAGCTCTTGCCGACCTGGGCGATGCCGAACGGCGGCTTCTTGCGAGTCGAGTTCAACACGTTGGCGAAGTTGGTGAACATGCCCTGCGCCGTCTCGGGTCGCAGGTAGGCGACTGCGCCGCTGTCCTCGACCGGACCGGCGTGGGTCTTGAACATCAGGTTGAACTGGCGCGGTTCGGTGAACGAGTTCTCCTTCCCGCAGCTCGGACAGGTGTTGGGATCGTCGAGCTTGTCGAGGCGGAAGCGGTTCTTGCAGTTCGTGCAGTCGACCAGCGGGTCGCTGAAGTTGGCGAGGTGGCCCGACGCCTCCCAGATCTGGGGCGGACCGAGGATCGCAGCATCGATCAACACGACGTCGCTGCGCTGTTGGACCATGCTGCGGATCCACGCCTCGCGGATGTTCCGCAGCAGCAGCGACCCGAGTGGCCCGTAGTCGTACGTCGACCGGAATCCGCCGTAGATCTCGGCCGACGGGAACACGAACCCGCGCCGCTTGCAGAGGTTGACGACCTGGTCGAGCTCGGTGGCGGGCATGGTCGATCAGGCTAGGCCGCGGCCTCGCTCGACCTCAGTGGCGTTCGAGCCGCAATATTGGAAGTTCGAACGCCGGACCATCGTGTGCCTCAGTGGCGTTCGAACATGGCGACGGCGCGCAGGTGGCGCTCGATGTGGTGTTCGAGGGCGCGCGTCGCCAACGAGCCCACCTCGTGCGTGATCGGCGACTCCTCGCGCGCCAGCGCCTCGTTGAGCCGGCCATCGAGGATGTCGCGCATCAACGCCAGGGCGCCGGCGCTGATCGACACACCCGATCGGCACGCCCGACACAGCACACCACCCTCGGCGAGGTCGAAGGCGACGAGCTGCACGTCGGGTTCGACGCCGTTGCAACGCACGCACGCATCGAGCTGCGGACGCATCCCCTCGGCGGCGAGCAGCTTCCAGTAGAACGCCGACACGTTCACCGGCGAGGGACGTTCGGCGATCGTTCGCAACACCCCGACGAGCATCCGGTAGAGCTGCGGGTTCGGTTCACGTTCGAGCGACAGTTGGTCGACGGCCTCGAGCGCGGCGATTCCCTGCGAGGCCCGGTCGAGCGACGACAGCATCGGCGCCAGGGGCTCGACGGACTCCGCCTGGCTGACGATGTCGAGCTCGCGGCCCCGGTACAGCAGGAGCCGCACGTGGCTCATCGGTTCGAGGCGCGCACCGAACCGGGACTTCGTCTTCCGGACACCCTTGGCGACGGCTCGCACCTTGCCGTTGTCGAGCGTGTGGATGACGACGATGCGGTCGGACTCGCGCAGTTTGTAGGTGCGCAGCACGACGCCGGTGTCGCGGTAGAGCTCGCCGGTGTGGCTGCGCTCGCTCATCTCGTCGTGGGGGCTGCGCCCCCACACCCCATCGCTGTTCGACTCGCTGGCGCTCGCCGCCCAGTGAGCTCGCTGCGCTCGCTCATTCGTCGAGCCCGCCGAAGCGCCGCCGGCGACCGGCGAAGTCGTCCATCGCCGCCAGCAGGTGGCGACCGCACAGCTCGCGCCACTTGACGGGGATGAAGACCAACTCGGCGTAGGCGAGCTCCCAGACGAGCGACAATGGCAGCTGCGTCGCCGGACCGAGCACGACCACGAGGTCGGGTTCGCTGTCGGCCGGTTCGTACAACGCCGCCGCCACCGAGACCTCGTTCACCTCGACGGCTGGATCGAGACGTCCCATGGCGTCGGCGAACCGCTGCCGCCCGTCGCCGGATGGGTCGACGATCACACAGCACACCCCCACCTGCCGGTGCCAGGCGGCAAGGTCGACGATCTCCTCACCCGGCTCATAGGGCCGCAGCGTGAGCCACGCGACGTTGGCGGAGGCGGCGACCGCGCCGAGCTCGTCGACTCGATCGCTCCACTGCGTGTCAGTCAGATCGGCCCAGTCGCGCAACGTGCCACCGACGACCATGACATGGCGCATCGACGATGATCCGGCCGTTTCCGGTGGCCGCGACGACGTGAGAGGGGCGGTCACGCCCCCCATCCTCCCACGCCGCCGCTCGCTAACGTGGCGTACTGTGCCCCGCGTCCACGTCGCCTGCATCATGGACGGCAACGGGCGCTGGGCGAATCGGCGCGGCCGCCCGCGGACCGACGGCCACACGGAGGGCGAGGAGAACCTGGCCCGCCTCGTCCGAGTGGCGGTGCGGCGCGAGATCGGCTGGCTGACGGTGTTCGGGTTCTCGACCGAGAACTGGGTGCGGCCGCGGGCCGAGGTGCGCCACATCCTCGGGTTGCACGAGAAGCTGTTCGGTCGGGTCGACGAGCTCAACCAGTTGAACGTACGGATCCAATGGATCGGTCGGCCGTTCGACTCGTCGGAGGCGCGGACCCCCAAGTACGTCCAGCGCGCGATCCGCAAGGCGATCGCCGACACGGCGGGCAACACCGGCATGGTGCTCACCGTCGCCTTCGACTACGGCGGACACGCCGAACTGATGTCGGCGGTGCGCGCCGCACGAGCCGCCGGCCGGGCGATCACGCAGGACGCGATCGCCCGCAACCTGTATCTCCCAGAGCTCCCACCGGTCGATCTCCTGGTGCGTACGAGCGGCGAGCAGCGGGTCTCGAACTTCTTGTTGTGGCAGAGCGCCGGAGCCACCATCCACTTCTCCGACGCCCCGTGGCCCGACTTCGACGCCGACGAGCTCGACGTCGCCCTGAAACTCGTCCAGTGAGCGAGCGAAGCTCGGCGGTCGTCGCTGCGTTGGACGCGGTGACCAGCGCGCTCGACGGCGCGGAGCACCGTCCCGGGCAGCGGGACATGGCCGAGCGTGTCGCCCGAGCGGTCGAGTCGGGACGGCACGCGATCGTTCAGGCCGGCACGGGCACCGGCAAGACGTTGGCCTACCTGGTTCCACTCGTCTTGTCGGCGCAGCGCGTCGTCGTCGCCACGGCCACCAAAGCGCTGCAGGACCAGCTCGCCACGAAGGACCTCCCGTTCCTCGACGAGCACCTGCCGGTGCCATTCGAATGGGCGGTGCTGAAGGGCCGCAGCAACTACCTGTGCCTGCAGCGCCTCCGCGAGGTCAACGAGTCGGCCGACGGGCAGCTCGAGCTGGACGGGATGGCGTCGACCACCAAGGCCGAGATCAAGCGCCTCGCCAGTTGGGCCGGCGATTCACCGACCGGCGACCAAGCCGAGCTCGACTGGACACCGTCCGACACCGCGTGGCGATCAGTGAGCGTCGGCAGTGACGAATGCCCCGGCGCCGACCGCTGTCCGCTCGGCCAGCAGTGCTTCGCCGAGCTGGCCCGGCGCCGCGCCGGCGCCGCCGACGTGATCGTCGTCAACACCCATCTCTACGGCCTTCACGTCGCGAGCGGAGGGGTGATCCTGCCCGAGCACGACGTCGTCGTGTTCGACGAGGCCCACGGTCTCGAAGACATCATGAGCGACACGGTCGGCGTGACGATCGCGCCATCGCGATTCATCGCGCTGGCGGCGGTCGTGCGCAGGATCATCGACGACCCTGCCCTCATCGCCTCGGTGACGGAACTGTCGGAGTTGCTCGGCGAGGCCATCGGACCGCTCACCGGGCAACGGCTCCCGACACCGCTCCCCGACCAGGTCCGCGAGTTCCTCGTCGAAGCGCGGACCCGACTCGGCCGGATCAGCGAGGCGCTGACGGCGATCGATACCCAGATCGAGGACGCCAAGCAGCGCAAGCTGCGCGCCCAGACGATGACGGGCCGGCTGATCGGGCAGCTCGAGGTCGCGATCCGCGACCACGACGGGTACGTCGACTTCGTGTCGGGATCCCCCGAGTGGCCGCGCCTCGAGATCGCACCGCTCGACGTCGGCCCGACGATGCAGGACGAGGTGTGGGGCAGCCACGTCGCGATCCTCACCAGCGCGACGATCCCGTCGTCGCTCGCCGATCGTGTCGGACTGCCCGCCGACGCAACCGACGCCGCCGACGTCGGCAGCCCGTTCGACTATCCGTCGAACGCGCTCCTGTATTGCGCGAGGCACCTCCCCGACCCACGGTCCGAGAAGTTCCGACCGGCGGTCCACGAGGAGTTGGCCGCGCTCATCACCGCCGCCGGCGGCCGCACGCTCGCGCTGTTCACCAGTTGGCGGGCGATGGACGAAGCCGCCGCCGCGGTGCGGGCGATCGTTCCGTACACGATCCTCACCCAGCGCGACCTGCCCAAGCCCGCACTCGTGCGCGCGTTCGCCGCTGACGCCGAGACGTGTCTGTTCGCGACTGCCGGGCTGTTCCAAGGCGTCGACGTGCCGGGGTCGACACTGTCGCTCGTCGTGATCGACCGGATCCCGTTTCCCCGCCCCGACGACCCGTTGCTGTCGGCGCGGCGCGACCTGCTCGGCCCGGCCGCCTTCAGCCAGATCGACCTGCCGCGGGCGGCGATGCTGCTGGCGCAGGCGTGCGGCCGCCTGATCCGCAACGCGACCGACCGCGGTGTCGTGGCCGTGCTCGATCCCCGACTCGCGACCGCCCGCTACCGATGGGACATCGTGCGTGCGCTGCCCCCGATGCGTCGCACCCGGCACCGCGCCGAGGCCGAGGAGTTCCTCCGCGAGCTCGTCAGCACACCGACGGCCCTCGGCGCCGCCGACGACTGACTACGGTCGCACGACGTGGACCCCGAGCCCGATCAGATCGCGCCTCACCACATCACCGGGGATCAGGTCGTCAGGCTTCGCGTCGACAATGGGATCGCAACGATCACGCTCGACTCGCAGCCCAATCGCAACGCGTTGTCACGCCGACTCGTCGCCGAGCTCGGCGAGCGACTCGACACGATCGAGGCGACCGAAGGTGTCCGCGTCATCGTGCTCACCAACGAGGGTCCGGCGTTCTGCGCGGGTGCCGATCTGAAGGAGCGGTCCGCCGGCCCGCCCGACTCGAGCCCGATGGTCCGTGTCCTCGAACGGCTGATGGACGCGGCGCAGCCGACCGTCGCCGCGGTGGGCGGCGCGGTCCGCGCAGGTGGCATCGGACTCATGGCGTCGTGCGACCTCGTCGTCGTGCACCGGTCCGTCACGTTCGCACTCACGGAAGTGCGGATCGGCGTCGCACCGGCGATCATCTCGGTGCCGATCCTGCGGCGGGTCGCGCCGAGCCGGATTGCCGCCGCGATGCTGACGGGCGAGCCGTTCGACGCCGACGAGGCGCGCTCGATCGGACTCATCACCCACGTCACCGACGACGTCGCGGCCACGACGGCCGCGCTGTGCGCGGGGATCGCCGCCGGGGCACCGCGGGCGGTCGCCGAGACCAAGCGGCTGTTGCACGGCGTGCCCGATCTCGACCGGGCGACGGCGTTCGACCGGATGCAGGCGCTCTCCGACGAACTGTTCAGCGGACCGGATGCGGCCGAGGGCATGGCGGCGTTCCGCGAGAAGCGGGCGCCGCGATGGACATAGCCACGTCGGGTCGAACATCTGCCCGATCCGGATCGCGTTGCCGAACCGGTCGCGGATCATCTCAGAACGGGCTGAGGCCCATCCGGTTGCGGACGCTCACCATCTCGCCCATATGGGTGTGGCCGTGCCCGATGCACTCCCATTGCACGAACCACCCGACCGGCTTGTCCGTCCACATGTCGTGAAGCCAGTCGGCATCGTCGCGTCCGATGCCCGCCAGCTCCGACAACCCGCTCGACGCCGCGGGCACGGTGTCGAGCACAGCGAGGTCGACCCCCGCCAACCACTCGGCCGTCCGGGTGTGCACGTCGCGGACGTACGGGACCAACGCCGCCGGATCCACGGCGGCGACCGTGCCGTCGATCTCGGCCTCGCCCATGCCGACGAACGGAGCGAGCCCGGTCAGCCCGAGCGCGTCGCGTCGCTCCGACATCAGCGGATCGACGCCGCGTGCGACCGACAAGGCGACGTCTTGGTGGTACCACGCGTGCAGCACGCCCCAGCCGATCGAGTTGCCGCCCCCGTCGGCCCGCTCGGCCCATCGATCCGGCGTCACCAAGTCGAGCACCTGGCGCTCGAGACGCTGCAACGCGGTGGCATGGTCGGCCAGCACCCACGAACGCAGATCCATGGCATCCCACGGTGCCACAATCCCCGACCTGTCTGCGTCAAACCGGCGGATCGCTCGGCTGAAGCAGACAGTTCGGGTTTGTCAGCCGATCAGGCGGTAGCCGATGCCGCGGGCGGTGACGATCAGGCGCGGGTCGTCGGGCTGATCTTCGATCTTGACCCGCAGGCGGCGGACGTGCGCATCGACGAGGCGGGAGTCACCGAGATACTCGTAGCCCCACACCCGTTCGAGGAGCTGATCGCGCGACAAGACCGCGCCGACATGGTCGGCGAACTCGCACATCAGCCGGAACTCGGTCTTGGTGAGGCTGAGCTCCTTGCCGGCCTTCAGCACGATGCCCTGCTCACGGCGCAGCTCGACGTCGCCGAAGCGGGCCGCCCGCGGCTGCGATGTCGACGACTCCTGGCGCTGCACCCGCCGCAGCAGGGCCCGGATCCGGGCCGCCAGCTCCTTCGGCACGACCGGTTTCGTCACATAGTCGTCGGCCCCCGCCTCGAGCCCGGCGACCATGTCGTGGGTGTCGGTCTGGGCGGTGATGATGATGATCGGGACGATGCTGGCGGCCCGCAGCGACCGGCAGACGTCGAACCCCGACATGTCCGGAAGGCGCAGGTCGAGGAGCACCAGATCGGCCTCGTGCTGGGCGAACTCGGCCAGTCCCTCGGTGCCGTTGGCGGCCTCGCGGACCGCATACCCCTCGTCCTCGAGCGCCAGTCGCAACGCCAGGCGGATCGCGTCATCGTCCTCGATGAACAGCAACGAATGCACAGTGTGTTCATTCTGCCTCACCGGGCGTTTGTTACGGAAAACGCACAATCCCATCGTCCCCCTGTCACAAGGGGCGAGCACGATGACAGCTGTTCACGCTGCCCCGGTGAGGTGCCTTCCTCCCCCTGGCGCCTCACCGGCAGCGCGATCTCCTGTCTCTTCGCGATCCTCGTCCCTTGCCGCGGACGCGTCACACTGTCGCCGTGGCCGATCGACGTCCGCTCCGCCTGAGCACCCGGGTGACGGTGTTCTTCGGGTTGATCGCCCTGCTCGCCGGTCTCAGCCTCACGGCGCTCACCTACACGTTCGCCCGCAACTCGCTCGTCGACCAACGCGCCTCGACGGCGCGATCCCAGGCGGTCAGTCACGCCAACCAGTTGGTCCCGGTGCTCGACGAGCCGCTCCTGACGGCTGACCGGATGCAGAACCTCACGATCGAGAGCGGCGGGTTCGCCTTCCTGACGCGGCCGCGCCTGGCGACGCCCGTGGGATTCAACGAACAATCCTTCCCGCCCGAGCTGGTCGCGGCCGTCGCCAACGGCCAGGCCGGCCGCCAGCGGTTCATCGGTGACAACGGCGAGCCGTACCTCGCGGTCGGCGTGTACATCGGCGCGTACGACACCGGATACCTCGAGGCATTCCCGCTCAAGACGACCGAACGCACGCTCACGGTCGTGCTGACGACCCTGATCGTCGGCGCCGTCGCCGCCACCGTCTTCGCCACGTTTTTCGGATGGTCGACGAGCCGCCGCCTGCTGCGCCCGTTGAGCCGCGTCGCCGACGCCGCCGGCGAGATCGCGTCAGGTGGGCTCGGCGCGCGGCTCGAACCGGCGAGCGATCCCGACCTCGCCCGCCTCGCGCGGACGTTCAACGACATGGCCGATGCCGTCCAGACGAGGATCGAGCGCGAGGTCCGCTTCGCGTCCGACGTCAGCCACGAGCTGCGATCGCCGATCACCGCCTTGTCGGCGGCCGTCGAGGTGCTCGACGCCCGCCGCAACGACCTCCCCGACCGGACGCGGCAGGCACTCGACGTCGTGGTGAGCCAGATCCGCCGGTTCGACGACATGGTGATCGACCTGCTCGAGCTGTCGCGGATCGACGCCGGCGCGACCGATCTTCACTCCGAGACCGTCGACCTCGCCGAGTTCTGCGATCGGGTCGCGCACCGCTTCGGCTACGGCGGGCTGCGGATCGACGTCCATCGCCGCGCCCCCCGCCTCGCCGTGATCGACCGGGTCCGGTTCGAACGCATCCTCGGCAACCTGCTCGAGAACGCCAAGGCCCATGGTGGCGGGCCGCTGCGGATCTCGATCGAACCGGGCGGCGGCAAGACTGTGCTGATGGCAGTCGAGGACGACGGACCGGGTGTCGCCGCCGGCGAACGCACCCGGATCTTCGAACGCTTCGCCCGGGGCAGCGCGGCCAGGCAGCGGGTCGGGACCGGCCTCGGCCTGGCGCTCGTGTCCGAGCACGCGCGCGCCCTCGGTGGCGAGGCGTGGGTCGAGGAACGTCCGGGTGGTGGGGCTCGGTTCGTGGTACGGCTCCCGGCAGAGGTCGAGCGGTGAAGGTGGAGCGGTGAGGATCGCGGTTGCCGTGTGGGCGAGCGTGCTGTCGGTCGTACTGGCGGCATGCGGGCTCGGCGACAGTGGGTTCGAGGAGCTCCGCGACGACGACGTGCTGGCGATCGCGAACACGACGACGACGACCACGACGACGACCACGACCACGACGATCCCGGTCGTGGCGTCGACCGTCCCCGGTGTGTCGACGACCACCATCGTCACCACGACCACGACGCCGGTCGAGACGCAGCCGATCGAGTTCTACTGGGTCGTCGACTCCCGGTTCGTCGACGACGCCCGGCTCCAGAAGCAGACCATCCCACTCTCGGAGCCGACGCTGGAGCTGTTGATCTTCCGGCTCGAGGCAGGCCCTCCGGCGGGTGAGGCGAGCGTCGGCCTCGACACCAAGGTCCGCGATGGTCTCGTGCTCGACGTCGACGTCGTGCGCGGCATCGCGACCGTCGATCTCAACGGTGAGGTCATCAACGCCATGTTCCCGGGCGATCCACCGCTGGCGATCGCCCAGATCGTCCTGACGCTGACCCGCTTCCAGGGTGTCGGACAGGTGCTGTTCACCCGCGACGGGCTTTCGTTCGGACCACCGCTACCGCCCAACGACGTGCTCGCAGAGGACGGCCAACCGGTGGCGTTCGAGGACTTCGAGATCCTGCTCGATCCCGGCACGGGCACCACCACCACCACCACCACGACGACGACGGTCCCGCCGCCCGTCACCGAACCGCCCGCCGCCACCGACGGTCCGATCGACACGCAGCCCTGAGCTCGCCGACACGAGCGACCGCTCGCGGTGCGTCAGTAGCCGAGGCGCTCGACGCGGTCAGGTCGGCGTTGCCAGTCCTTGTCGACCTTGACGCGGAGCTCGAGGTACGCGCCCTCCGGCAGCTGCGCCCTGGCGAGCTCACCGACCCGCTTGAGCACACTGCCGCCCTTGCCGATCACCATCCCCTTCTGGCTCTCGCGCTCGACGATGATGTCGCAGCGGATGCGCGGCCACTCCCACTCCGTGACGCGCGTGGCGATCGAGTAGGGCAGCTCGTCGCGCGTGACCGCCAGCAGCTGCTCGCGGACGAGCTCGGCCACCCACTGCTCCTCGGGCATGTCGCTGATCTCGTCGTCGGGGAAGTACTTCGGCCCGATCGGGAGCCGCGACGTGAGGTGATCGACGAGCGGATCGACGCCGTCGCCGGTGAGCGCCGACAGCGGGAAGTACGACTCGGCTCCGAGGCCGCCGGCGGCGCCGAGCATCGCCACGACCTGATCACGACTCGCGCGGTCGGTCTTGTTGACGATCACGACCGCCTGCGACACGTCGATCCGCTCGGCCACCCAACGATCACCGCGCCCGAACGGCATCGTCGCGTCGAGCACGAGGCAGCACACGTCGACGTCGGAGGTGCTCTCGAGGGCGGTCGAGTTGACGCGCTCGCCGAGCGCCGACACCGCCTTGTGCAGACCGGGCGTGTCGACGAACACCAACTGCGCGCCGGGCCTGGTGAGCACGCCCATGATCCGGTGGCGGGTCGTCTGCGGTTTGTCGGAGACGATGCTCACCTTGCGTCCGCAGATCGTGTTGATCAGCGAGGACTTGCCGACGTTGGGTCGCCCGATGAACGTGATGAAGCCCGAGCGGTGCTCGCCGTCACCCTTCGCGTCGGAGGTCGAGGGTGCGTCAGGCATTGCTCGCGGCGTCAGACATTCCCAGGCATCTCAGACATTCCCAGGCATCTCAGACATTTGAGGTGCGGTCCGCCCAATACGGCTGTCGGAGCTCACGCTTCAGGATCTTGCCCGATCCGGTCTTGGGCAGCTCGTCGAGCCATGTGATCGACCGCGGCACCTTGTAGTTGGCGAGATGCGATCTGGCGTGCGCCGTCAGCGACGCTTCGTCGAGGTCGGCATCCGGCCGCTGCACGACGACGGCGTGAACCGACTCGCCCCATTCCTCGCTGGGGATCCCGATCACGGCGGCCTCGTAGACATCGGGATGCAGCTCCAAGGCCGCCTCGATCTCGGCGGGATAGATGTTCATGCCGCCGGAGATGATCATGTCCTTCTTGCGATCGCAGATGTACAGATAGCCCTCGTCGTCGCGGTAGGCGATGTCACCGACGGTCTGGAAGCCGTCACGGTGGTCCTCCTCGAACTTGTCGTGCTGCTTGTAGTAGTCGGCGAACGTCGAGGGACTCCGCACGTACAGCTCGCCGGCCGCGTCCGGACCGGTCGCCGTGACGACATCGCCATTGTCGTCGTACAGCCGGATCTCGACCAGCGGCGCCTCCTTGCCGCACGAGCCCGGCTTGCGCATCTGATCCTCGGGTCGCAGGATCGTGTTGACGCCGAGCTCGGTCGAGCCGTACACCTCCCACAGCGACTCCGGCGGGAGGTTGGCGACGTATAGCTGCTTGAGCGCATATGTCCACGGCGCGGCATTGGCGACCATGATGCGCATCATCGAGACGTCGTAGCGCGACTTCACCTCGGCGGGGAGCGTGCACACCATCCGGATCGGTGTCGGGGCGGAGAACGTCGTCGTCACCCGATGGGTGTCGACCAGGCGCATCCAGTCCTCCGGATCGAACTTGCGCT
>DATMDV010000310.1:0-2437 GCA_035557475.1 Ilumatobacteraceae bacterium | reverse complement strand
TGGACCCGCTTGCCGACGCCGAGTTGTTCGAGAATCGGCCCGTCGGCGATCAGGAACCCGACCCGCAGGCCCGGCATCAACAGCTTGGAGAAGGTACCGACGTAGATGACCTGGCCGACGTGGTCGAGTGCCTTGATTGCCGGCAGGGCGCGTCCCTCGTAGCGGAGGTCACCGACGAAGTCGTCTTCAAGGATCGGGACGTTGTACCGCGCCGCGAGCGACAACAGCTGGCGACGTCGGGCGCCGCTGAGGCTTGCGCCCGTGGGATTCTGGAAGTTCGGAATCGTGTAGATCAGGCGCGGGTGGTGTTGCTGGAGGAGGTCTTCGACGAACTCGACCACCATGCCGTGTTCGTCGACCGGCACGCCGACGATGGTGAGGCCCATCGCTCGGAACAAGTCCAACGCGAGGTTGTAGGTCGGTTGTTCGACGAGCACGGTGTCACCTCGCTCGAGGAGCACCTGACACGTCATCGCGATCGCCTGTTGCAAACCGGAAGTGATCATCACCTGGCGGGCATTGGTGTGGATTCCCTGGCTGGCGAGCAGTTGTACGACGGTCTCACGCAGCGGGCCGTAACCGTTGTCGAACGGGCCGTACTCGAGTGCGGCGGTGCCGTCGCGACCGAGGACCTCCTTGATCGTCCTGGCGAACTCGTTGATGGGGAACATCCGGGGATCGCCGACGCCGGTGAACGCGATCAGGTCGGGGTGCGACGGGCGCGAGAGGTCGGTGTCACCCGCGGCCGCCCGGCGGCTCGCCTGTTGCCATAGTGGCCAGCTCTGGCCGTCGGACTCAGCAGCCGCTGATGGCACTGACACGGGAGCGGCCACAAAGGTGCCACTGCCCTCGCGGGACGTGATCAGCCCGTCGCGGTCCAACTCCGCGTACGCGTTGGCGACGGTGATGCGACTCACACCGAGGTCGCCGGCGAGGGCGCGGCTCGACGGCAATCGCATCGCCGGCGCCAACGCGCCGGACACGATGCCGTCCCGCAGCCAGTTCTCGATCTGGCGGAACAGGGGTTCCCCGCCGTCGCGATCGAGCGGGATTCGCATCGCGAGAATCTATCGTACGGCGCCCACTGCATGCGGCCACTTCAGCGAAATGGCGCAAGTGGCCTTATATATTTGGCGGGCTTGTGGCTCTATGCACAAGACCGGTTCCTTTCGTACTCTGAGACCAGGACATCGCACGACCCCCCACGCCGTGCACCTGAAAGGGCAATCTCATGATCGCATTCTCAACCCGCCCGCTCGGACGCTCCGGGATCGAGGTCAGCTCACTCGGAGTCGGTTGCTGGGCAATCGGTGGTCCGTGGACCTTCAACGGCGCTCCGGCCGGCTGGAGCGAGGTCGATGACACCGAGTCGGTGCGCGCCCTCCGACGAGCATTCGAGCTCGGCGTCACCTTCTTCGACACTGCCGCGAACTACGGCGCCGGTCACAGCGAGCGGGTGCTCGGCCAAGCGTTCGCCGGTCAGCGCGACGAGGTGGTCATCGCGACCAAGTTCGGTTACCACGTCGACGACGCTTCGAGCACCGTTCGCTCCTACGGCAGCGACGAAGCCGACAGCGACGTCGCCGGCCACGTCCGCGCCGATCTCGAGGCCAGTCTCGAACGGCTCGACACCGACTACGTGGACGTGTACCAACTCCACGTCGGGAGTCTCACCCTCGCACGCGCGCTCGAAGCCCGAGACGTGCTCGACGAGTTGGTCGCAGAGGGGAAGGTCCGTACGTACGGTTGGAGCACCGACCGAGCCGACGTGATCAGACCGTTCGCGACGTCGCCCGGATGCGGCGTCGTCCAACAGGGACTCAGCGTCCTCGACGACACCAACCCTGAGATGCTCGCGTTGTGCGAGGAGCTCGACCTCGCGAGCATCAACCGCAGCCCACTCGGCATGGGATTGCTCACCGGCAAGTTCACGGTGAACACCACGTTTCCGAGCAACGATCAACGCCGCCGAGCGCAGTGGCACCCTGGCTTCAAGGACGGCACACCAACCCAGGACTGGCTCGATCAACTCGCCGCGATCCGCGACGTGCTCACCAGCGAAGGTCGCACCCTTGCCCAAGGCGCCCTCGCATGGATCTGGGCACGCAGCCCGATGACCATCCCGATCCCGGGCTTCAAGACCGTCGCCCAGGTCGAGGACAACTGCGGGGCGCTCGACAAGGGCCCGCTGACAACCGCCCAGATGGCCGAGATCGACAGCATCCTCGGACGGGTCACCCCGCGGCTCACCCCGAGCTGAATTCGGTCGTTGAAAATCCGGGTCGCTGAATCCGGGTCGCTGAATCCGGGTCTCAGGCGTGGTCGGCGAGCACCGACTGCACGACGTCGAGCGGGTCGAAACGCCAACCCCAGCGGCGCGCCGCCGCGCCGGGGTCGCATCCGGTCTCGCTCGCGTGGACAACGGTGACGAGTGCCT
>DATMDV010000309.1:0-3000 GCA_035557475.1 Ilumatobacteraceae bacterium | reverse complement strand
CCGGGAGATGGGCGAGGAACCATCGCGAGTGGTAGACCTCGGCGGCCTGCGACCCGAACAGGAAGAACTCGTCGTCGCCGGCCCGAGCAACCGAGAACTCGCCGACGATGCGGCCCTGCGGGTTGAGCATCGCGGTCAGCGAGATCCGCCCGACCTTGGGGAGCCGGTTCGTGAACAACCCCTGCAGCCAGTCCGCGCTGCCGGCCCCCGTCACCTTGTACTTGGCGAAGTTCGAACATTCGGTGAGACCGACGCGTTCGCGCACGGCGCGGCACTCTTCGGCCACGATCGGGAACGCGTTGGAGCGGCGGAACGTGACGTCCTCGACGGGCTCCTCACCGGGTCGTTGGAACCACAACGGGTGCTCGAGCCCGAAGCCGGCACCCCAGACCGCGTTGTGCTCGGTGAGCCGGTCATATATGGGAGTGGTATGAAGAGGTCGCGCCGCCGGGAGCTCCTCGTTCGGGAACGTGATCCGGAACCGCCGGCTGTAGTTCTCGCGAACCTTGGCGTTCGTGTAGGCGAGGTTCGCCCAGTCGCCGAAGCGGGCCACGTCCATCGCCCAGATGTCCATGCCAGGATCACCTTCGGTCATCCACGTCGCCAGCGCCAGGCCGACGCCACCGCCCTGCGACAAACCCGCCATCACCGCGCACGCCACCCAGCAGTTGCGGATGCCGCGGATCGGCCCGACCAGTGGGTTGCCGTCGGGCGCGAACGTGAACGGGCCGTTGACGATCGTCTTGATGCCCGCCGTCGCCATCGCCGGGTAGTGCTTGAACGCGATCTCGAGCGACGGCGCGATGCGGTCGAGGTCGGGTTCCAGCAGCTCCATGTCGAAGCTCCACGGCGCCTCGCGCGGCGACCACGGCACGCACGCCTGCTCGTACGTGCCCATCAACATCCCGCCCTGCTCCTGGCGGATGTAGATCTCGCCCTCGAAGTCGAGCGCCATCGGCATCTCGTGACCGGTCGCGGCGTTGTGCTCCGCCACCTCGTCCATGTTCTCGGTGACGAGGTACATGTGCTCCATGCCGAGGACGGGGAGCTCGAGGCCGATCATCCGGCCGACCTCACGGGCCCACAGCCCGCCGGCGTTGACGATGTGCTCGGCGTGGATCTCGCCCTTGTCGGTGACGACATCCCACGTGCCGTCGGCGCGTTGACGCAGGTCGCTCACCCACGTGTGGCGGTAGACCTCGGCGCCGAGCTGCCGGGCACAGATCGCGTAGGCGTTGGTGACTCCCGTCGGGTCGACATGTCCTTCGACCGGGTCGAACAAGGCGCCGACGAAGTACTGCTCCTCGAGCAACGGGAACAGCGCCTTGGCTTCCGACGGCGTGATGATCTCGAGGTCCATGCCGAGGTAGCGCCCGCGTGCCTGCGCCATCCGCAGCCAGTCGAGCCGCTCGCGGTCGTCCGCCAGCATCAGCCCGCCCGGCAGGTGGATCGAGCAGCTCTGCCCCGACTGGGCTTCGATGTCCTTGTACAGCTCGATCGTGTACTGCTGCAGCTTCGACACGTTGGGGTCGCCGTTCAGCGTGTGCATCCCGCCCGCCGAATGCCACGTCGATCCTGCGGTGAGCTCCTTGCGCTCGATCAGCACGACGTCGGTCCACCCGGCCTTGGTGAGGTGATACAGCACCGACGCGCCAACAACCCCACCGCCGATCACCGCGACCTGCGTGCTCGATTTCATTCATTCCTTTCCGCCGGTGAAGCGGCTGGCGCCGCCACCGCCGGCACCCGTTGTTCACCTCTGGACGACGGGTTCGGGCCTGGGTTCATGTTCTCAGTAGTCCGTGGGGACGCCGCCCTCGGCGACGCGGCGGGCGACGAATGCTTCGAGCTCCTCGTGGACAGCGGCGTCCATCGGTGGTGGCTCGTACTCGGCGAGGAACTGGCGGGCGAGGTCGGCAGCCCGACCAGGGGCCTCTGGCTTGCCGGCCTCCTCCCATGTCTCGTAGTTGCGCCAGTCGGAGATCATCGGGCGGTGGAACGCGTCCCGGAAGCGTTCCTGGGTGTGGCCGACGCCGAAGAAGTGACCGCCGGGACCGACTTCGGCGATGGCGTCGAACGCGAGCGTGTCCTCGTCGACGACGACGGGGTCGAGGAGGGCGGCGACCATCGCCAGCAGGTCGGCATCGAGCACGAACTTGACGAACGAGGCGTGGAGTCCACCCTCCATCCACCCCGCGCCGTGCATCAAGAAGTTGACGCCGCCCATGATCGCGCCCCACAGCGAGAACACGCTCTCGTACGCGGCCTGGGCATCGACCGCGTTCGCGGCGCACACGTTCGACGAACGGTACGGGACGTTGTAGCGGCGCGCGAGTTGACCACCGAGCATTGCCGTTCGCACGTACTCCGGCGTGCCGAACGCGGGCGCGCCCGACAGCATGTCGACATTCGATGTGAACCCGCCGTAGATGACGGGCGCGCCAGGTCGGACGACCTGTGTGAACGCCATGCCCGCGAGTGCCTCGGCGTTCTGCTGGGCCACGGCACCGGCGAGCGTGATCGGTGCCATCGCGCCCGACAACGTGAACGGCGTCATCACGATCACCTGGTTGCGTGACGAGAACTCGATGATGCCTTGCAGCATCGGAAGGTCGAGACGCAGGGGCGACGACGAGTTGATCACACTGAACACTGACGGCTCGCGCTCCAGCGTCGTCTCGTCGACCTGACGCGAGATGCGTGCCATCTCGATCAGGTCACGGTTGCGCTGGCGGCCGAGGCTGTAGCTGTGCAGCACCTTGTCGGTGAGCGTGAGCACGTCGAACGCGGCCTCGAGATGGCGGACCGAGTGGTGCAGGTCGATCGGCTCCACGGGGTAGCCGCCGACGAAGTGGACGACGTTGAACGACTGGCACAACCGCAACAGATCGCGGAAGGCCGTTCGGTCGCCTGGGCGGCGCACACCGTCGAG
Organism: Ilumatobacteraceae bacterium; assembly: GCA_035557475.1. Classification (GTDB taxonomy): domain Bacteria; phylum Actinomycetota; class Acidimicrobiia; order Acidimicrobiales; family Ilumatobacteraceae; genus JALOLG01. Next base: position 68 of record DATMDV010000309.1, on the reverse strand, counting down.
CCCGACGATGTTGGGCGGGCTGCCGACCGATCCGAACGCGATGTGGTCGCCGCCCATCGTGAGCGTGT
>DATMDV010000308.1:0-10592 GCA_035557475.1 Ilumatobacteraceae bacterium | reverse complement strand
GGCGGCGGCGCGGACCGTCGAGCCGCAACGGTTCGTGCACTCGCTGCATGCGTACTTCCTCCGGCCCGGTGATCCGCTCGTGCCGATCCTCTACGAGGTCGATCGGATCCGTGACGGTCGCAGCTTCACCACCCGACGCGTCGTCGCCATCCAACACGGCAAGGCGATCTTCAACCTGCAGGCCAGCTTTCACGAGGCCGAGCCCGGTCTCGACCATCAGCTCACGATGCCCACGGACGTGCCGGACCCGGAGTCGATCGCCGACTTCCGCACGCGCATGGAGCCGTACAAGGACCGCCTCGGGGATTCGTGGGCACGGCCGCGCCCGATCGACCTGCGCCACATCGACCACGACCCGTTCGACCGTGGCGACCACCGGTCCGAGACGCAGCGGGTGTGGCTGCGGGCCGACGGCGAGTTGCCGGAGGACCCCGTCCTGCACGCCTGCATCGTCACGTACGCGAGCGACCTGACACTGCTCGACACGAGCGTGCGCCCGTTCGGGTTGGCGTGGGACAGCCCCGACGTGCAGATGGCGAGCCTCGACCACGCGATGTGGTTCCATCGACCGTTCCGTGCCGACGACTGGCTCCTCTACGACCAGCACGCGATCTCGACGAGCTCGGCGCGCGGCCTCGCGGGCGGGGCGATCTTCACCCGCGACGGCAAGCTGGCGGTGACCGTCGTGCAGGAGGGGCTGATCCGCACCGGGGGCCACCGTTGAGGGCGCGCTCGTGTGCAGTCTTCGTTGCCGGGGCCGTGTTGCTCACGGCGGCCGCCTGCGGCGGGGACGACGACGCCAACGACGATCAGGGGTCAGCGGTGATCGCCACGACGACGTCGGCCGGCGCGACGACGAGCCCGTCGTCCGACGCGAGCACGTCGGCTCCGACACTGGCGGCGCCACCCGCAGCGACGACCGGCACCGCCGGCACGGGAGCACCGCCGGCGAGTGCGCCCGGCACCGAACCTCCCGTCACCACCGCCCGACCGGCATCGGCGGTCGGTGACCCGCAGGTCGAGTTCGTGACGATCACTGAGGTCGGCGCACCCGTCGACCTCGCTTGGCGTCCGGGTGACCCGACGTTGTATGTGGTCGGACAGGCCGGCATCGTCACCGCCGTCGAAGCCGCCAGCGGCGCCGGTCGAACGGTGCTCGACATCACCGACCTCACCGATGCCGACGGCGAACAGGGCCTGCTCGGGCTCGACTTCCACCCGGCCGGCGACCGCGCCTACGTCAACTACATCGACGGCAGCGGCGACACGGTGATCTCCGAGTTCGCCGTCGGCGCCGATGGGACGTTCGACCACGGCTCGGAACGGGTGCTCCTGAACGTCGGCCAGCCGTACTCCAACCACAACGGCGGCGATCTCGCGATCGGCCCTGACGGGATGCTGTACATCGGCCTCGGCGACGGCGGCTCTGGCGGCGATCCGGAACGCCGCGCACTCGACACCGGCACGCTGCTCGGCAAGATCTCGCGGATCGACCCGACGCCCTCGGGCGATCTGCCGTACACGGTGCCGCCGGACAACCCCTTCGTCGGAACCGACGGTGCGCTCGGCGAGATCTGGTCGATTGGGCTGCGCAACCCGTGGAAGTTCACGTTCGACCCCGTCACCCACGATCTGTGGATCGCCGACGTCGGCCAGAACCGGCTCGAGGAGGTCGACTTCGTTGCTGCACCAGCCGACGGATCGGTCGCCGGCAACGGCCTGAGCTTCGGTTGGAGCGCATACGAGGGCGACGAGCGCTTCAACGACGACCAGCCCGCCGACGGTCACGTGGCGCCGGTGCTCACGTATCGGAACGGCGTGGACGGCTGCTCGATCAGTGGCGGCGCACCGTACCGCGGCGCGGCGATCCCCGACCTGTGGGGCGGGTACGTGTACAGCGACTACTGCTCGGGCACGGTGTGGGTGCTCGACCTCGCCGGCGCCCGCAACCTCGAGCTCGGAAACGTCCCGTCCGTCACGGCCGTCATCGCCGGCCCCGACCAGGAGCTCTACGTGCTCTCGGCGGGCGGATCGGTGAACCTCATCGTGCCGGTCAGCTGACGCGCTCGAACTGCACCGTGCGGTGCTCGGGATCGGCGGCCACGAGCCGCACGCGCAACTGATCGCCGGGATCGACGTGCCGAGCGTCGACGCGAGCGACGATCGCCGGATCCGTGATCTGGATCCGCGCGCCGCGATCGTCTTCGTCGGTGACGACCGCGTCGTACAGCTGACCCTCGCATCCGTCGAGGACGACCGCTTCGGCGAGGTCGAGCGCGGCCCGGTCGGCAGCGTTCGCACGTTGCTCGCCCCCCGCCATCGCCTCGGGCAGCCGCTCGAACGCGGCCTCGACGTCGTCGGGCACTGCCTCGCCGTTGGCGAGGGCGAGGACGGCCCCGATGACATATCGGTCCTGCAGACGACGAAGTGGCGCTGTCGCATGCGCGTACGTCGCCGCGACTGCGGCATGCCACGGACGCACGCCATCGCGGTACGGCGCGTAGCTGGCGCCCCCGCTTGCACGACGGGCGGCGAGCAGGAACGCCAACGTTCGCGGGTCGTCGCGTGGAAGCGCACGCTGGAACGACGCCAGTGACACATCGTCCGGCCAGTCGAGCCCGAACGCCTGGGCCGTGTGCCGCAGGCGCCGCGTGTGTCGTTCGTCGACCTCCGACATCACGCGGAACAGCCCGGTCCCGGCGGCCATCAACACATCGGCCACCGCCATGTTGGCGGCCAGCGACAGCGCCGCGTTCTGCTCCTCGGCGGGCGTCCTCGGGCGGTAGCGCAACTCGAAGCCGTCGTCGGGTTGCAGATCGATCTCCTGCTCGGGGAACGTCACCCGCGCCGCGTTCCGTGCCGATTCGGCTTGCTCGATCCGTGCCGACAGCTCGGCGAAGCCGGGCGGCAGGTCGTCGGGCTTCACGCTCTCGTACGCCAGCTTGACTCGGCTCCGCACGACGGCACGCTCGGCGCCGTCGAGGCTGACGCCGCCATGCTGGTCGACGCGCACGACGAAGATCACCGCCGGTCGGTCGACGTCGGGCAGCAGGCTGGCAGCGCCCTCCGACAACGCCGCCGGGTACAACGGAGAACGTCGATCGGGCAGGTACACGGTCACGCCACGGTTCCACGCCTCGGTGTCGAGTGGGTCGCCCGGCTGCACGAACCATCCGACGTCCGCGATCGCGTAGCGCAGCACGATGTCGTTGCCGTCCGTCTCGATCGCGAACGCCTGATCGAGATCGCTCGCACCGGCCGGGTCGATCGTCGCGAACTCGACCTCGGTACGGTCGACGTGCTCAGCACCAACCGTGCGTTCGGCGGCGCGCTTCGCGGCCGCGTCGACGTCGGCCGGGAACCCGTCCGGGATCTCGAACTCGGACCGGATCCGGTCGAGTCCGGCAGCCATCGCCGCCGCGGCGTGCTCGTCGAGCCGCATCAGCGTGTGGCGCGCCGCGCCCCCATGAACATCCCCTTGAGCGCGTCGTAGTGCTCGATCACGTGACCGGCGCCGAGCACGACGGCCTCGAGTGGGACGTTCGACATGCGCACCGGCACCTTCGTCTCACGCTCGATCCGCGACGCCAACCCGCGCAGCAACCCGCCGCCGCCGACCAGGTACATGCCGCGTACGAGGAAGTCCTGCGACAGCTCCGGCGGCGCCTTCGAGAGGCAGCGGATCACGGATGCGACGATCGACGACACGACATCTTCGATCGCGTACCGGATCTCCTCAGGGGTCAACAGCACCGTCTTCGGCAGCCCGGTCATCAGGTCGCGTCCCCGCACCTCGGCCTGGCTCTCGTCGTCGGTCGGGTCGGCCGACCCGATGGCCATCTTGATCTCCTCGGCCGTTCGTTCACCGATCGCGATGCCGTGCTCACGCCTCACGTAGTTCTGGATCGCGGCGTCCATGTCGAACGATCCGACACGGACGGCCTCGAGGGCGACGATGCCACCGAGGCTGATGACGGCCGTCTCGCTGGTGCCGCCGCCGATGTCGATGACCATGTTGCCGACCGGCTCGTCGATGGGCAGATCGGCGCCGATCGCGGCCGCCATCGGCTGTTCGATGAGGTTGGCGTCGGCGGCGCCGGCGCGTCGCGCCGCATCGGTGACGGCGCGACGTTCGACCTCGGTGATCGCCGACGGCACGCAGATGACGACCTTGGGTCGCGTGAAGCGGCTGACCCCGACGCGTTGGAGCAGCAGGCGGATCATCCGCTCGGTGATCTCGAAGTCGGTGATCGCACCACCGCGCAGCGGACGCACCGCGACGATGTAGCCGGGCGTGCGGCCGATCATCTGCCACGCCTCGCGGCCCGTGGCGAGCACCTCGCCGGTCTGACGGTTGAGAGCGATGACCGAGGGCTCGTTGAGCACGATGCCCCGGCCCTTCATGTAGACGAGCGTGTTGGCGGTGCCGAGATCGATTGCGAGGTCACGAGCCATCGTGACGTGCTCCGATCACGGCTCGGTGGTCACGAGCCATGTTCGTCGTCCGGCGGATCGGCGGGCTCCGCGTCCGGCGCGTCCGGTTCTTCCGCAACGGTGTTGTCGCCAGCGGTTTCGTCGATCCGGTTCACCTGGTCGACCGTGCCGCGACGAGCTTCTGGCGACAGCGCATCGATCTGGCGCCGGAACGACTCGACCGTGTCGTTCGAGCGGGCCAGGCGGTACGTCACCACCGCGCCGATCACCAGCAACGCGGCCACGATGGCCACGACGACCCCGAGCACTCAGTCGCTCCTCGCCGCCGGCACGTCGATCGTCGACGCCTCCTGCAGCTCGGTGGCCCCGGTTCCCCACTCGGCGCCGCCGGCCCAGACCTCGTGCTTCCAGATCGGCACCGATGCCTTGAGCGCGTCGATCGCGAACCTCGCCGCCTCGAACGCCTCCGGTCGATGCGGGGCGGATGCGACCACGACCACCGAGCTGGCGCCCAGCTCGATGTGGCCGGTGCGGTGCAGCAGCACGATGCGCCCGACCGCCGGCCAGCGGACCCTGACCTCGTCGGCGATCGACTTCATGCGGGGGACGACCTGCTCGTCGTACGCCTCGTACGTGAGGTATTCGACGCCCTCGCGCCCGTCGGCGTGGTCGCGTACGGTGCCGCTGAACATCACCACCGCGCCGCAGTGGGGTTGCACAGCCCATTCGTAGGCCTCACCGATCGGCAACGGAAGGTCGGTCAGACCGAGCCAGTCGTCGCCGTGGCGTGGTGCATGCACGCAGGCATCGTAGCCGTGCGTCGCTCGAGGGCGATGCCCGCTGGTACGAGACCCCGAGTACGCTCGCGCTCTCGTGGAGCGAGCACCTCTTCCCCCGCACGAACGTGCGTGGAGACATCCCTCGGAGCTCGCCGCAGCCAACCGCTCGGCGCTCTCGGCCGAGGAGTCGAACGGCACCTTGCGGACCATCGCTCTGGTCGGCGGTGCGGCAGGCGTGCTCGCCGTCGCCCTGCTCGTGCTCACGCTCATACCACAGCGGACCGATGACCCGGTCGCCGTGAGCTCGACCAGCAACCCCGGATCCGCCACATCGCCCCAGCTCGTGACATCGGCCGGCCTCGGACGCGAGATCGCCGGCTTGGCGGTCCATCCGATCGTGACGCCGATCGGCGACAATGGGATGGCGGTCACGTCGAGCCGTTCGATCCTCAGGATCACCCAGGTCGACGTCGCCCGGCTCGACGATCGGAGAATCGACGTCGTGCTCGTCACCGGACACGTCACGCGGGCGCTGGTCGTCGATCCGGGTCACGCCGGTGGTCTCGCCTGGGTGTCGCTCGATGCCGGCGACTTCGATCACGGCCTCGACGTCGCCAACGAGATGCCCCGTGCTCACGATGTCGTGACGGTGCTCGCCGATCCACCGATGCTGGTCGAGTTCGGTCACATCGAACAGGTCGAGGCCGCCGATGGCACACCGGTCGTCGACGACGACGGCGATGTCGTCGGGATGTGCATCGAGCACGACGACAGCGGCGACGCCGACTTCACTCCGATCGACGAGCTCGTCGACGACGCACCCAGCGCCGGACAAGACTGAACCCGACGATCGACACCGTTGCGATCACGCCGACCATCGCTCCGAGCGAGAGCTCCTGGCGACGCTTCGGGGTCACCATCGTCCACCATCTCGCCTCGGTGCCCTCGACGTAGGTCTGCTCGTTCGTGACGGTCGGCGTCCATCCCGCGGATCGCAGCTTGTCGTTGGCGACCACCCAGGGCTCGCGCGTGTACGGCCCCAGCCCCGGCGGGATCGGACCGCGCTGGAACCGCCAACGCAACGCGCCGACGACCTCGCGCAGCCGCTCCGGCAACGGGAACCGGAGCCGATCGCCGGTGAGCGCGCGCACCCGTTCCCCGGGGATCCAGCCGTCGGGCGCCACGTTGTAGACCCCATCGAGCCGGCGTTCGACCGAGAGCGCGACCGCCGAGGCCACGTCGTCGAGATGCACGAACTGGGCGACCGGATCGTCCTCGCCGAACCGGTGACCGAGGCCGGCGGCGAGCGCCCGCACGAGGGACGACGTGCCGTCCTCGGCCATCGCCAGGGCCGGGCGCAGGACGGTCACCGAGCGGCCGTCGGCGGCGCGCCGCCACTCCTCGACGAGCTCCTCGGCCGACGCCAGCTGGCGGGCGAACACGAACTCGGGGTCGGGGCGCAACACCGACTCCTCGGTGATCGGAACGGGGTTGTTCGAGAATGCTCCGTACACCATCGCCGACGACACCATCACGAGGTGCGAAGCCGAGGCCCCCTCGGCGTCGGCGAGGAACAGGCCGACCGCTTCGGTCACACTCTCGCGGCGGCGGGCACGGGTGTCGTGGTCGCCGACGCCCAACTCGACGATGGTGTCGAAGCGACCTGCCGCCGGAGTGCCGTTGAGGCCGGCCTCGACAGCGAGGCCCTCGACCTCGCCGAGCGCGGACAGCACCCGAGTGCCAAGGTTTCCGTCGACGCCACGCACGTAGACGCGATGGACCGCGTCGGCGTGCCGCAGCTGGCGGGTCACCATCGGCGATGACGTTACTCGTCACCACGCCCGTAACATCGACGGCATGGTCGGCTCGAATCCCGACGAACGTCCTGACGACGATCCGTTCTCGGCACTCCCCCTCTTCGGTGATCTGAGCCGGGCACTCGCCGGTCAGGGCCCGCTCAACTGGGACGCGGCACGCCAGTTCGCCCAGCTCGGCGCGACCGGTGGCACCACCGAGCACAACGTCGATCCCGCCGTCCGGCTCGCCTACGCCGACCTGGCCCGCATCGCCGGACTCCACGTCAGCGACGTGATGGGCGCCACGACCGGCTTCCCTGATCCGAAGCTCCTGACACCCGGGCAGTGGGCCCAAGAGACGCTCGACGCCTACCGACCGTTGTTCACCGAGCTGGCGACCTCGCTCGGCGCTCCCGCCAAGCCCGACGCCACCACCAGCGACCCGATGGCGCAGATGATGGCCGGCCTCAGCAAGATGCTGGCGCCGGCGATGCTCGGGATGGCGGTCGGCTCGATGGTCGGCAAGCTCGCCCAACGCGCGTTCGGGCTGCACGATCTGCCGATCCCGCGCGACCAACGCGAGATCGTGCTCGTCGGCGACACGATCGACGCGTTCGCCGCATCGTGGGAGATCCCGATCGACGAGATGCGGCTGTGGGTGCTCGCCCATGAGTTGTGCGGGCACGTCCTGTTCTCGGTGCCACACATCCGCGACCCGCTCACCGACCTGGTGCGTCGCCACGTCGGCGCGTTCCGACCCGACCCCGAGGCGGTCGCCGACAAGCTCGCCCACGTCGAGCTGTCCGACGACGATCCGTTCCAGGCCCTGCAGCAGGCCTTTGGCGATCCGGAGGTGCTCCTCGGCGCGGTGCGGTCACCCGACCAGTTGGCGCTCGAGCCGGCGCTCGACGCTGCCGTCGCGACGGTGGTCGGATACACCGACTGGGTCGTCGACGCCGTCGCCGTGCGGGTGATCGGCGGCGACGCGTTGCGGATCGCCGAGGCGGTCAGGCGTCGCCGGGTCGAGGTCTCGCCCGACGATCTGTTCGTCGAGCGGTTGCTCGGCATCCGCCTCGGTTCCGAACAGGTCAGCCGCGGCAAGGCGTTCGTTCAGGGCGTCGTCGACCGGGGCGGCGAGACCGCGCTGGCGCCGCTCCTCGAGACGCCCGGGTCGATGCCGACCCCGAGCGAGGTCGACGCACCGGGCCTGTGGCTGGCCCGCATCACCGGCGATTGACCGCCTGACGGCGCGGCCGTCGAGTCCTGCCCGGCGACGACGAACCGGCGCGCCGATGTGCCGCGCGCCGCACCCGTATCGGCAAGCGGGACAGACGGCCACGCGCTCCCGCCGAGTAGTTGATGAGCGCGACTGCGGTCATCAACCCCACCAGCAGGTACCCCAACGCGGCGGGGATCTCGATCACCACCGGCACGGTCGCGGCGATCACCCATCCGAACTGGAAGCGGGTCTCGAAGCGCGCGAACGCCTGACCGTGGTTGGCACTTGGAGCTTCGCGCTGCACGATGCTCTCGAACGCCAGTCGCCCGACCGCGGCGCCGAAGTTGACGACGACTGCCAGCGCGATTCCCGCGGCTCTGCCGCCGACGACCGCACCGCCGACGCCCGCCACCGTCGGCAGGACGAGGGCGACGACGATCATGTTGTCCTCGTGGAGCGATGACCGCAGTCGCGGACCGATGGCGTTGCCGGCCATGGTGCCGAGCGACGAGAGACCGACGGCGAGCCCGAACAACCACGTGGGCGCCCCCTGGGTGCGGAACGAGAACGCCAGGTGGAACAGCACGAATCCCACACAGCACCGCAGCAGCAGCATCGCCACGGCCGCCAGCTGCAGGCCCGACGACGACAGCTCGGTGCGTTGGCGCGACGATTCCGGCCCGGTGGCGACCACGCCACGCGGCAGGCGCGTCGCCGCCACGAGTGCGACGACGAACAGGAGCGCGCCGTATCCCAACGTCGCCGCGCTGCCGAACGCGACCTGCAGGATCGCGGCCGGGATCACGGCGGCAACACCGGACACGCCGGCGATCAGCCCGAGCTTCGAGTTCGCCTCGACGAGCTCGCGCTCGGTGCGCACCACGCTCGGCACGAGGGCCGACTTCGACACGCTGTAGGTCTTCTGCATCACGAGCGCGGCGAAAACGAGCGGGAACAGCGCCAGCTCGTCGGCGAAGCGCATCATCAGCAGCTGCAGCACGACGCGTGCCGCGGCAACCGCCTGCACGACGAAGCGGCGGCCACCTCGGATGCGGTCGATGACCGGGCCGATCAACGGCGCGACGAGCAGGAACGGGGTGAAGCTGATGACGAGGAACAGCAGCACCTTGCCGCGTGCAGCGCCTGGGTCGACATCGAAGAAGAACGAGTCGGCGAGGGCGACCACCATCGACGCCTCGCCGCCCATCATCGCGGCGTGCGTGAACGCCAGCCGGCGGAACTTCGAAGCCGTTCGTTCGCTCGGGCCCACGAGCCCCGATGCTACGAGCGCTCGTACTTGTAGCCGAGACCGCGGATCGTGACGATCCGTGTCGGCACCGCCGGATCGGCCTCGACCTTGCCGCGCAGACGCTTGATGTGGACGTCGAGCGTCTTCGTGTCACCGACGTAGTCGCTGCCCCACACGCGATCGATCAGGGTCTCGCGGGGCAGCACCCGGCCGGCGTTGGCGAGCAGCAGGTGCAACAGCTCGAACTCCTTGAGCGGCATCGTGATGCGGTCTCCGGAGACGACGACGGAGTGCTCGTCGGGATCGAGGACGACGTCGCCGACCTGGATCGCGCCGACGGAGAGGTCGGCTGCGGTTCGGTCAGAGGGCGATCGTCGCATCACCGCCCGCATCCTGGCGATGAGCTCGCGGACACGGTACGGCTTGGTGACGTAGTCGTCGGCGCCGACTTCGAGCCCGACGACGGTGTCGATCTCGCCGCCCTTGGCGGTGACCATGATGATCGGAACCTGGCTGCGCAAGCGGATCTGGCGGCACACGTCGATCCCGCTGATGCGCGGCAACATCACGTCGATCAAGACGACGTCGGGCTGCACGCGGTCGAACTTCTCGAGCGCCTCGACACCGTCCATCGCCACTTCGACGGCGAAGCCTTCACGCGTCAGGCCGATCTGCAGGGCCTCGACGAAGCTCGCCTCATCTTCGACGACGAGCACGGTCGATCGGGTCATGGGACTCCTCTATCGGCCTTTGTGGGGTCAGCCTTCGTGGTCGCCCCGCTGGATGGATGCTCGCCGGCGGCGGTGCTGGGAATGCGCAGCACGAACGTGCTGCCCTCGCCCTCACGCGACGACACCTGCACGTCGCCACCATGGTTGGTTGCCACGTGGCGAACGATCGACAGGCCGAGGCCCGTCCCACCGGTGTCGCGCCCGCGCGCCTTGTCGACGCGGTAGAAGCGCTCGAAGATCCGGTCGAGATCGCGACTCGGTATGCCGGGGCCCTGGTCGGTGACCATGAACTCGATCCACGGCCCGACGACTCGCGACCTGATCTGGACGAGGCCACCGAGCTCGCTGTACTTCACCGCGTTCTCGACCAGGTTGCCGACGGCC
>DATMDV010000307.1:0-3889 GCA_035557475.1 Ilumatobacteraceae bacterium | reverse complement strand
CCACGTGCGCGGCGCGAGCGCCGGACTGCGCGACCGGAACCGGCGACGTCAGCGCTCCTCAGCGGATGCGTCGTTCAATCCGACTGCGCGCGGCTGAACCTGTCGGTCAGCACTCGTCGCAGCCGAGGTCGATGCGACCTTTCACGTTCTCGGTGAACGTGTTGTTCGGGACCTCCGTGACGAGGGTCAGATCGATGTCTCCGAACGCCTGGGCGCCCGACCGCGGGACGATGACATCAGGCACAGGGGGCGTGTACAGGACCGCGATCCCGGACCAACCGCCGCTCTGATGCTCGAAGCGAAGGGTGATCGCATCAGGTGTCATCGTCCCCGAGATACCGAGGCGCGTGGCCGGCACGTCCACGGGCGCGAACGGTGCGTCGCACTCGTGAGGGGCCGTCGTGATCCCGTCGGCATAGCCGTACAGCTCGCCCGCTGACCGCGCGAAGAACACGACCCTGAACTCCCAGCCGGCCGTGCATCGAACCGCGCCCTCCTGGATCGTGACCTCGGTGACACTGCTGCCGACGACGTCCATGTAGCCGGTCCACAGACTCACGGTCGGGTAGGACGCCTCGACCGTTGTCTCGTGTCCTTCGTAGTCGCGGACGGTCGCGACGAGCGTCACCAGCTCGGGCGGGTTGTCGGGCACCACGTATTCCAGTTGGACGACACGCCGCAGGCGAGACTTGTCGCACGCCTCGGGACCCGTGAACTCCAACCCGTCGACCTCACGGCCGTCGCTGGCGAGTGTCACCGATGCGATTCCGGAGATCACCGAGTCGACAGACGCCTTGTCGTCAGCTGTGACCTCGACGACGATCGTGTCGCCGACGTTGACCTGCGCGCCAGGCAACGGTTGGCTGGCCAGGAACGCCATCGGCGCGTGCGTGTCGGGCTCGGGCGCCGGTCCTTGGTCACTGAACTGCTCGCCCTCGTCGGGGCCGGAGATGACAGTGACCGCGTACGAGACCGGCTCGGTCTCGAGATCCGAGCCGCCGAGATCGCAGGGGTCGGCTTGGACCGGTTTGATGAAGTCACCCCGCGCCTGGCCGAGAGCGAACGGAGAGTTGCCGCCGACCCACGCCGTGACCTCGAGCAAGTTGTCGTTGTCGCCGACCGCGTCGCCGCACCCGTTCGCCCCCGTCATCGCCAGAAGCGAACTGAAATAGACCCACGGCGTACAGACCGCGACGGACCCGTAGTCGTGTTGGGTGGGGATCCTGCCGCTCGGGCCCCTTGTGGGAGGCTCAGGGTCCTCGGTGGATTCTTGGCGGGCGAAACCGGCCACCCCCTCGGCAAGGACGATCGGCGTGTGGCGCACTGCGAACACCGCTGCGGTCGACGATGCGCCGAGCGTCACGTCGGCGCGGTAGCGGCCAGCGGCAAGTGGACCACTCGCGACTCCGTGCGAGTACGCGACATCGCCGGCGCCGACGTCGACTTGATGTTCGAAGAGCGGCCGTTCACCGTCGGGCCCGTCGAGCCACGTCCACGCAACGTCGAGCGTTGCGTCGGGCTCGACCTCGCCGACGCGAACGAGCACCGAGATCTGTGGGACCTCAGGACCGAACTCGAGGGCCGGTTCGAGCGGAACGCCGACCTCGTCGACGTCGTGGGCGGTGACCACGGACAGGATCGGATCGGACTCGACCGCATCGCCGTTTGTCGGACCGATGGTCTCGACGGTTTGGGAGCCCGTCTCGACGGTCTGGGTACCCGCGACCGTTGGTGCGCTCGTCTCGGCGGCTTCGGATCCACCGCCGCCCGAGCTACACGCTCCCGCGACGAGAGCCACGACTCCCACGTTCCGCCAGCGCATCCCCGCCTCCCGATGTCGTCGACGACGCTACATCGGATCTCACTCGCCTCGGAGCGAGACGACTCAGGCGTCGTTGATGAGGCTCCTCAGTTCAGCCGTGATCCCGTCGGCGTCGAGGTGATAGTGGGCGTACAACGCGGCGGGCGGACCGATGGGGACGTACTCGTCGGGGACATCGAGACGGCGCAGGCGCACCCCGGCGAAGCCGCCTTCCAGGAGTGCTTCGGCAGTCGCCGTGCCGAGACCATTCGTCCGGTTGTGCTCCTCGACGGTGAGCACGCGGCCGGTGGCGGCCGCGGCCGCCACGGAGTCGACATCGAGCGGCTTGACGGTGTGCATGTCGTACACGGCGACTTCGACGCCCTCGCCGGCGAGGCGATTCGCCGCCTGCAATGACGGATACACCTCCGAGCCGGTCGTGATGATCGCCGCGTCACCGCCGTCGCGCAGACGCACGGCCTTCCCGAACTGCACGTCGGGCACGTCCGCGTACACCTCCGGATCGCGGCCGCGACCGAGGCGGATGTACATCGCGCCGGGGTGGTCGACCGAGGCGCGGAGGATGCCCCGGAGGTGATTCGCATCAGCCGCGCACACGACGGTGAGCTCGGCGATCGTACGCATGATGCCGAGGTCCTCGAGGGCGTGATGGCTGGTGCCGTAGAAGCCCATCGACATCCCGGCGTGGTGCCCGATCACACGCACCGGCAGGCGCGGGTACGCGCAGTCGGTGCGGATCTGCTCGCAGCCGAGCAGGGCCGAGAACGAGGCGAACGTCGCCGCGTACGTCACGAAGCCCGACGCCGCCATGCCGGCCGCAACAGTGATCATGTTCTTCTCGGCGATACCGAGGTTGAAGAAGCGATTCGGGTGGCGGGCCGCGAAGTCGTTGGTGCGGTTCGCCTTGGCGAGGTCGGCGGTCAAGACCGCGATGCGATCGTCGTGATCGGCGAGATCGGCGAGCTCCTCGCCGAGCACGAACGCCGGGATCGCGCGCTGCTGGTCGCTGCCATCGGTCGAGCGCTGGTCGCGCAGGCTGGTGCGGCCGGTGGCCGTGCCACGAAAGACCTCGCTGGTGTCCTGGACGTCGGGCCCGCTGCTCATCGCACGACCTCCCGTCCGAGGCCAGATTCGAGCTCGGACATCACGTCGTCGTAGTCGTCACCGACGAGGTTGCCGACGTGCCAGTCGAGCGACAGCTCCATCCGCGCCACTCCCCTGCCTTTGATCGTGTCGGCGATGATCACCTGTGGTTGGCCCGTCTCGGCGCGCGGCAGATCGGAGAACGTGTTCAGGATCGTGTCGAGGTCGTGACCGTCGATGCGCTGAGCACGCCACCCGAAGTCGGCGAAGCGGGCGTCGAGTGGCTCGACCGCCATCACGTCGTCGGTGAAGCCATCGATGCACATCTGGTTGCGGTCGACGATCACCACGAGGTTGCCGAGGTGATAGTGCCCGGCCGCCATCGCCGCCTCCCAGATCTGACCCTCGGCCAGTTCGCCGTCGCCGAGCATGCACCACGTCCGGTGGTCGCTGCCGCGGACCCGCCCGGCGAGGGCGATGCCGACCGCGATCGACAGCCCGTGGCCGAGCGATCCGGAGCTGAAGTCGACGCCGGCGATCTTCCGCATGTCGGGGTGATCGCCGAACCGGCTGCCGAGCCGGGTGTAGTCGTCGAGATCGGCGGGATCGAAGTAGCCGAGGTCGGCGAGCACGGGGTAGAGGCCGATCGCGGCATGCCCCTTGGAGAGCACGAACCGGTCGCGGTCGGGCCAGTCCGGTTCGTCGGGGCGGATTCGCAGCTCCGCGTAGTACAAAGCGGCGAGCAGCTCGGCGGCCGAGAACGACGACGCATAGTGGCCAGCTCCGGCGATGCGCGACAGCCGGACCGTCTCGGTCCGCACAAAACGGGCCCGATCACGAAGCTGTTCGAGCAATGCCCCGCGGTTGGTGGTTGTGGTCATTGTGGCCTCCTGTCTCCGGCCGACTTGGCGGTGGATCGGGGTCGGGGATCTCGAGTTTGGTGAGATGCTTCATGTCCGCGCCCAAGGCGATGAGTTGGGCGTC
>DATMDV010000306.1:0-11060 GCA_035557475.1 Ilumatobacteraceae bacterium | reverse complement strand
TCACCGGTGACGGTGCCGTCGGTGACGGTGGCGTCGGTGACCGTGCCGTCGGTCGCCGTGCCGGTCGTGCCCGTGACGTCGGCGGGCGGGACCTGGCCGAGGTCGACTGCGCCGAGTGCCACCAGGTCGGCGGCCCACGGCGGCATCTGGATGTCGGTGTCGCGGGGGACGAACGCGATCGCGAAGACCATGCCGTCCTGCCTGATCGGGATGTTGTCGAAGTTGGCGATGTAGGTGGTGCCGTCGTCGGTGTCGCTGAAGGAATCCCACACGACCACCTGCAGCTCCGCATCGTCGGTTCCACACTTGGTTTCGCCCTCGATGTAGTCCTCGCCGCCGAGTTGATTGTCGGGGAACCGCAACGCGTCGTTGTCGAGCTCGACTTCGTAGACGTCGAGGAAGACACCCAGCTTGGCGTTCTTGCCGACCGCCCGTGACGTGTAGGGGTGCCAGTGCATGACACCGTCGTCGTGGCTGTGGATCCCGGTTTGCAGGAAACGATTGCTGATCAGCTGTCCGGCCGAGTTCGTCTCTTCGAGGTTGCCGACGAGCTGTTGATACGTGCCATCACAGAGGAGGAATCCGTATGCGGCGTGCCAGTGATCGTTGACGGTGGGCGGCGACGAGTCGTCGGCCGGCACGGTCTGGCGGGCGTACACGATCGTGCCGAGCCCGAGCACCATCACGATCGCGACGATCAGCGGGAACAGGGTCCCGCCCTGGAACCGGACCTTCTTGCCCTTGCCCTTCTGGGCGAGCCGGGCGGCCTTTTTGGTCGACGACGATGAGGGTGCCACGAGGGCGCAAGGCTACCTGCGGGCCAGGCCGTTGCCTTGACGCGGTCCGGCGAGATCGATCAGGTCGCCAACTCTGCGAACAGCGCTTCGTACGCCGCCGCCGTGGACGCGGGCGATGCGGAGCTCTCGACCCACGCCCGTCCCGCCCGACCCATCTCCGCACCGATGTCGGACGTTCCGAGCACGGCACGGATCGCCTCGATGAACGCCTGGGTGTCGTCGGGGGCGACCACGACACCACAGCCGGTCGTGGTCACGATCCGGTTGACCTCCGAGTCGACATCGATCGCTGCCACGACGGGTCGACCGGCGGCGAGGATCGAGTAGGTCTTGGACGGAACGCTCACGCGGCCGAGCCCGCGGCGCAGGGGCACGAGGTGGATGTCACCCGTTGCGAGCACCTCGTTCAGACGATCCGCCGGCTGGTGGTCGCCGAACCGGATGTTGGCAAGGCCGGCGGCGGCGGCCTCGAGCTGCGGGCGGGCAGCCCCCTGACCGTTGATCACGAACGTCGCCCCTGGGATCGCCCGGGCGGCGGCGATGACCATCTCGAGCGACTGCGAGAAGCCGACGTTGCCGGCGTACATCACGACCGGCTCGTCGCCGATCGCCAGCTGGCGGCGGTACGGCGTCACCCGGTCGGACGGATGGAGGGCGGCGGTGTCGACGAAGTTCGGGATCACCCTGACCTTCGGGCGGTGTCGCGGAGCGATCTTGGCGCTGACGTTGTCGGCCATGTCGGTGCTGAGAACGGTCACCGCGTCGGCACGGCGGTAGCTCACCCGTTCGAGCCACCTGGCGACGGCGATGACTCGGCGATCGGTGATGGCGCCGGTCTCGACGGCAGCGTCGGGGAACACGTCTTGGATGTTGAACACCAGGGGTGCGCGGTGGGCGAGCTTGGCCGCCCACCCGGTGAGGCCGAGTGTGAGCGGCGGCGACATCGCGATGACCGCGTCGGCGCGCCGGAACCACCCGCCGGCGCGCAGGCCGGCGATGCCCACCAGGAGCGAGAACCCGACGTACCCGAGCGCTCGGCGCGGCAGGTTGCGACGGTCGCCGCCGGGGAACGGAGTGACGCGGGTGACCGATCCCCAGTCTGTGCGCTGCACGCGCACCAGCCGGCCCGTCCACCCGGGTGCGAGGGCGTGGTCGCGGTACCAGGGCAAGGCGGTCGCGACGTGGACGTCGTGGCCACGCGACGCGAGCTCGACCACGATCCGGCTGATCACGTGCCCGGTCGGCGCCGTGTCGGGGTCGAAGTGGGGGCAGAGGACGACGATGCGCATCAGGTGAGCGTCCGGTGATAGGCGGCGAGGAGCGCCGCGCCGGAGGCCTCCAGCGTGTAGTGGGTGAGCCGCTCGCGTCCGGCGGCGATGAGCTCCGCCCGACGGCGTCGAGCCTCGTCGAGCGCGCCGGACCAGGCGTCGACGTCGTCGGGCAGCACGATCGCGGCCGATCCGGCGACCTCACGCAGAGCGGGATGGTCGCCACAGATCACCGGAGTGCCGAGCGCCATCGCCTCGATCAGCGGCGCGCCGAACCCCTCGTAGCGGCTCGGGAACACGAGCGCAGTCGCACCTGCGATCAACGCGTCGCGGTCGGCGCCGGGCACCCGACCGGGTCTGATCACGCGGTCGCCGAGTGCGAGATCGACGATCGCCCGGTCGACCTCGGCGTCGGCCGCGCCGGCGCCACCCAGCAGCACCAGCCGCATCGTCGGATCAGTCCAGTGGCGGGCCATCACGTCGAGCAACAGGCGGTGGTTCTTGTGCGGGTGCGTCATCGCCGGGTACACGGCGTACGGACCGTCGCCGAGCCGGTAGCGCCGGCGCACGTCGCCGACCTGTTCCGCCGTCGGCGCGACACCGAAGGCGACGCCGTGGGGCACCACCACGACGCGCGCCGGGTCGATCCCGAACGCGTCGATCACGGTGCCCCGCACGAATTCGCTCGGTGTGGCCACCACGGACGCCCGGGCGACCGACCGCGGCATCATCATCCGCAGGTAGCGCAGCCGCAGCGGCGAGAAGTACTGCGGGAGCTCGAGATATTGCAGGTCGTGCACGGTCAGCAGGATCGGGCGCGACCCGATGAGGGGCGTCGTACCTCCCCCGTGGTGGACGATGTCGAAACCGCGCGTCTGCCGCGCCAGCCACGTGTGCTCGGCCACGATCCGTGCAGGACGCCGGCCACCCAGGCGGCCCGGCGACCGGACCGCGAACCGCTCGGTGAGCTCGGGATGGGCACGCGCGAACGCCGACGTGCAGCACAACGTGAGCGCGACGTCGTTGTTGAGCCCGTCGAGTCCAGCGAGCTGGCGAACGAGGTACTCCTCCGATCCACCGACCTCGCCCGGGTTGCACCACAACAGGTTGACGGCGATGTCGACATTCATCTCCGAACCTCGGCGTAGACGGCACGCGTGGCCGCGGTGGCCGCCTCCCACGTCAGCTCGGCGGCTCGGGCACGGCCGGCGACGTGCAACCGGTCGCGATCGCCGAGCGCCGCCGTGAGACCACGGGCGATGTCGTCGACATCGAGTGGGTCGACGAGCACGGCGGCCCCGCCCGCGACCTCGGCAGTGGACGTCCCCCGACTCGTGACGACCGGCGTGCCCTGGGCCATCGCCTCGGCGACCGGCAACCCGAACCCCTCCCAGACGCTCGGGTAGGCGAACACCGAGGCTGCGGCGTACAGCCCGGCCAGTTCGCCATCGGCGACGAATCCCAGGAAGCGGGTATCGATCGACGCCGCGCCAACCGTGTCAGCGACGCCACCCCAGCCGTCGGCGCCGACGATCACCAGCGGCAACGGCTCGTCGAGTCGAGCCACCGCCTGCGCCAGACGCTCGAGGTTCTTGCGCGGCTCGACGGTGCCCACGAACAACACGAAGCGCGACGGGAGGTCGTGACGGGTCCGCACCCGGCCGACCTCCTCCGGCGACGCCACGGTCGCGTCGACGCCGAGCGGTACGAGACGGAGCCGATCCGTTCCGACACCGGCGGCCTCGACGTCGGCCATCGTCGCCTGGCTCGGGCACACCACGATGTCGGCATGCCGCGCGATGCGCTCGATGCTGCGGCGCATCACTCGAACGCCGTGGCGGGTGAACGAGTCAGGGGCGCGTAGGAACGCCAGATCGTGGACCGTGACGACGAGTGGCGCCCGTGTCGGTGCCGGTACGAGCGCCGTGGCATGACACACGTCGACGGGTCCCGTCGCGCGCTCGACCGGCGGCCAGCGAAACCGCAGCCAGCTCTCGTACAGCCAGGGTCGGGCGAGCGGGAGGGCGGCCACGGGGAACGGCGGACGCCACGGATCCGGCGGCAGCCGGCGGTGCCGGCCAGCAACGGCGACCAGCTCGACCGACGGGTCGCGGTCCAAGCGCTCCCCGATCCGGAGCGCGGCGACCGCGGTGCCGCCGGGAACGTCGTGCCAGCACTGCTCGATGGTGTAGGCGACGCGCACGGGGTCGGGCACCGCCCCATGATGGCCGCACCGCCCTAGCATCGTGGGCATGTCACCGTTCTGGCCAGACCGGCGCGTCCTCGTCACGGGAGGGTCCGGTTTCCTCGGCCGCCAAGTGGTCGCCAAGCTGCTCGAACGAGGTGCCGACGTGATCGCACCCAGGAGCGCGGCGTACGACCTCACCGTGCCGGGAGCTGCCGAGGCCATGCTCGCCGACCATCGCCCGAGTCTGGTGGTCCACCTCGCGGCACGCGTCGGCGGCATCGGGTTCAACCTCGTCGAGCCGGCCCATCTGTACCTCGACAACCTGTTGATGGGCACCTACGTCATCGAGGCGGGGCGGAGCTCGGCGAGCGTCGACAAGACGATCCTGGTCGGAACGGTGTGCTCGTACCCGAAGTTCACACCGGTGCCGTTCCGGGAGACCTCGCTCTGGGACGGCTATCCCGAAGAGACCAACGCCCCGTACGGCATCGCCAAGAAGGCCCATCTCGTGCACGCTCAGGTCAACCAGGCGCAGTACGGGCAGCGCTTCAGCTATCTCATCCCGACCAACCTCTACGGTCCCGGCGACAAGTTCCACCCGAGCGTGTCGCACGTGATCCCGGCGCTGATCAAGAAGTGCGTCGACGCCGTCGAGACCGGCGAGGACAAGATCGACGTGTGGGGCACGGGCACTGCCAGCCGCGAGTACCTGTACGTCGAGGACGCAGCCGAGGCGATCGTGCTCGCCGCCG
Organism: Ilumatobacteraceae bacterium; assembly: GCA_035557475.1. Lineage (GTDB taxonomy): Bacteria > Actinomycetota > Acidimicrobiia > Acidimicrobiales > Ilumatobacteraceae > JALOLG01. The sequence goes on along the minus strand of DATMDV010000306.1, from coordinate 6,055 downwards.
AGTTGCACGAAGGCATCGAGCCGATCAACCTCGGCACCGATCGTGAGGTCACGATCCGCGAGACGGTCGAGACCGTCGCCCGCCTCGTCGGCTTCGAAGGCGAGCTGCGCTGGGATCCGACCAAGCCGGACGGGCAACCGCGCCGGCGCGTCGACGCGTCGCGCGCCGAGCAGCTCCTCGGCTGGCGGGCTCAGACGCCGTTCGACGAGGGACTACGGCGCACGCTCGCCTGGTATCTGGCGAACCGAGCGGAAGCCGAGCGCCCACCCGGCTGATCACCAGCTCTCAGACCACGCCCGCCGCTTCGGCCGGAGCTCGATATGCAGCTGCCAGCGTGTCGATCGTCTCGTGGGCATTGAGGCCACTCGGGTTCGGCACGATCCAGAGCTCGGACCCGGCGAACGGCTCGGGCTGGCGTCCCAGCTCGGCCCGACGGGCCCCGAACGCGGCGCGGTACGCCGTGATGCCGGCGATCGCCACGACCGCCGGCCGGTGACGCTCGACGAACGCAATCAACCGCTCGCCACCGGCGTGCAGTTCCACCGCCGAGAGCTCCGACGCCTTGGCGGTCGCCCGGGCGACGAGGTTGGTGATGCCGATGCCACGTCCGATCAGGTGCGCCCGATCCGCGTCGTCCATGCCACGCCCCCGGTCGATCGGGCGGTCGATCAGCCCCGCCCGCAACAACGCCGGGTAGAACCGATTGCCCGGATGCGCAAAATGGGTCCCTGTCGCCGCCGTCCACAATCCGGGGTTGATGCCGACGAACAGCAGCCGCAGGCCTGGCCCGACGAGATCGTCGACCGTGGCGTCGCGGTACGACTCCAACTCCGCTCGCGTGAATGGCACGGGCGACGACCGTAGACGGCGAAACCGGCTTCCCGCCCGTTTCCGGTAGCACCACACTGGTGAGATGCCACATCCGCACTGGCCGCTGTTCGACGTCGAGGTGCGGACCCCGCGACTCGCATTGCGGTACGCCGACGACATCATGTTGACCGAGCTCGCGACGCTGGCGGCGAAAGGGATCCACGACCCCGCCCAGATGCCGTTCGCGATCCCGTGGACCGACATCGAGCCACCCCAGCTCGAGCGCGAGGCGTTCCGGTTCTGGTGGGGATGCCGGGCCGACACGTCGCCCGCCAAGTGGAACCTCATCCTCGTGGCCCTCGTCGGCGACACGGTCGTCGGCTCGACAAGCATCGGCACTTCGGAATTCGCGGTCACGCGCGCGTTCGAGACCGGCTCATGGCTCGGGCGCGAGTACCAGGGCCAGGGCCTCGGCAAGGAGATGCGTTACGCCACGTTGCAACTCGGGTTCGACGGCTTCGGCGCCGAGCAGGCGACGACCGGGGCCTTCACCGACAATCCGGCGTCGCTGGGTGTCACCCGCTCTCTCGGCTACGAACCCAACGGGCAACTCCGCCACGAGCGTCGGGGAGAGTTGGCCGAGTCGCTCCGGTTCCGGATGTCGCGTGAGCATTGGGACACGATTCGCCGCGACGACATCACGCTCCACGGTGTCGAAGCGGCCGCCGCGATGCTCGGTCTGTAGCGATCGAAGGGCGCGGGGCGATCAAGCCGACAGCCGGGCGACCAGCTCCGCGAGTGGCTGGCGGTAGTCGCGTAGCAACGGCAGCCCGGCTTCGCGCAGGACCGCGTTGTCGAGCACGCCATTGGCCGGCCGTTCAGCCGCACGTGCCGGGACGAGGTCGGCCGTGCGGATCGGTCGGACCATCGCCGGATCCCTCCCGATCGCCGACACGATGGCGCGCACGAACTCGAACCAAGTGACTGCACCCTCGTTCGTCACGTGATGGATCCCCGCCCGGCGCTCGAGGGCGAGGCGGCGGAGCATCGGCGCCAGATCGGACGTGAACGTCGGGCAACCGCGTTGGTCGTCGACGAACTCCAGCGTCTCGAGCTCGGCTGCCAGGCGCAGCACCGTCCGCACCATGTTCGTGCCGTGCGCTCCGCACACCCACGACGTGCGCACGATCGTCGACGCTGGCCCGGCTTCGACCTCGCCGGCGAGCTTCGAGCGGCCGTACACCGAGCGCGGGTTCGGCGTGTCACGTTCGTGGTACGGACGGTCGAGCGTGCCGTCGAACACGTAGTCGGTGCTGATGGTGAGAAGGTGGGCGCCGACGAGCTCGCTCGCCTCGCGCACCCATCGCACGGCATCGGCGTTGACGGCGAACGCCCGGTCCGGATCGCCTTCGCAGTCGTCGACCGCAGTCCACGCCGCGCAGTGCATGACGACGTCGGGTCGGATCGCGGCGACGGTCGCGGCCACATCGGACCGCTCCGTCACGTCGAGCTCGGAGCGACCAAGGGCGACGACGTCGTCACCCTCCGCCGTACACACCGCCACGACGTCGTGGCCGAGCTGCCCGCCGGCTCCGGTGACGAGGACTCTCACGCGACGACCCGCCTTTGACGAAATTTTTTCAGGCGTCACGACTTCCAGGCGCTGCCCTCGGCGACGGGCGCGCGGTCGCGCAGCGGCTCCCACCAATCGCGGTTGGCGGCGTACCAGTCGATCGTCTCGGCGATCCCGGCCTCCCAGGCAACCGTCGGCGTCCAGCCGAGCTCGCGTTCGATCTTCGACCAGTCGAGCACGTACCGGCGGTCGTGACCCGGGCGGTCGGGCACGATCGACTTCAACGAGTCCGGCTTGCCGAGATGGGTCAGCACGGTGTCGGCGATCTGCTCGACGCTCTTCTCGACGCCCGTCCCGACGTGGTACGTCTCGCCGACCCGGCCGTTGCTCAGGATCATGTCGATCGCCCGGCAGTGGTCGAGGGCGTGGATCCACTCGCGCCGGTTCTGGGTCGATGCATACATCGGCAGCGGAAGATCCTGCAGCGCCAGGGTCGTGAAGTACGGGATCACCTTCTCGGGGAACTGGAACGGGCCGTAGTTGTTGGCGCAGTTCGTCATGGTGATCGGCAGGTGCCAGGTCTCGTAGTAGGCCCGCACCACGTGATCGCCCCCGGCCTTCGAAGCGTTGTACGGCGTCCGCGGCCGGTACGGGGACTCCTCGTCGAACTTCTCGTGAGTGTCGAGCGAGAGATCGCCGTACACCTCGCACGTCGAGACATGGTGGAAACGGGCCACCCCGACCCGCCGAGCCGCCTCGCAGAGACCCTGCGTGCCCAACACGTTGGTGCGGAAGAAGCGGGCCGGGTCGATGATCGCCAGGCTGTTGTGCGATTCGGCCGCGAAATTGACGATGCGATCGACCGCGTGTTCCTCGAGCACCCGCTCGACGACCTCGGTGTCGCCGATATCGGCGTGGACGAACGTGACTCCGTCGATGCCGTCGACGTTCTCACGCACACCCGCGTAGGTGAGGACGTCGAGGGCGACGACGTGGTCACCCGGATGCGTCCCGACCCAGTACCGCACGAAGTTCGTTCCGATGAACCCGGCCGCGCCGGTGACCAGAATTGAGCCCACGCGTCGCTCCTCAGGTGCGCATCGGCCAGTACGGCCGGCGGCTGGCGGGTAGATCGGCGCGGGTCGGATTGTTGCGATCGCGCTCGGACATGACCGGGTCGTCGACCCCCCAGTCGGCACCGATCGTGGAGTCGTCCCACATCACGCCGAGCTCGTCAGCGGGGTTGTAGTAGCCGTCGACGAGGTACGTCATGATGACGTCGGTCAGTGCTGCGAACCCGTGGGCGACGCCGGGCGGGATGTAGACACCACGGTGGTCGTCACCGGAGATGTCGAAGCATTCCGTTGCGGCGTCGGTCGGCCCGCCCTCGCGCAGGTCGTGGAGGACGACCCGCACAGTGCCGACCGGCACGTACCAGTAGTCGCTCTGGTGCAGGTGGTAATGCAGTCCGACGAGCGCGCCCTGCTGCTTGTTCGAGCGGTTGCTCTGGATCATCTCGCGTGCACCGCGGAACCACTCGCGGCGGTAGGTCTCGATGAACAGGCCGCGTTGGTCGCCATGGATCGTCGGTTCGACCACGTACACACCGGCGATCCGATCGGACTCACGAACGTCGGGCATCGCACTCGCTCATTCGATGTCGACCTGGCAGTGGTCGCCGACCATCAGGCGCAACGCCCGCGGGCGTGTACGTGAACGCGAGATGACCGCGTCACTGCCGATCAGGCTGTCCTCGAGCCGCAAGATGTCGATGATGCGGCTGTCGTCCATCACCACCGAGTGCTCGATCTCGCTGTTCGAAACCTCACAGCCGTTGCCGATCGCGCTGAACGGCCCGATGAAGCTGTCGACGATTCGCGTGCGGGCGCCGATCGCGGCCGGTCCGCGAATGGTGGAGTTCACGATCTCGGCGCCGGCCGCGACCACGACCCGACCGTCGATCACCGAGCGGTCGTCGACCGACCCGTCGATGCGAGGTTCGATCTTCTCGAGCAGCAGCCGGTTCGCCTCGAGCAGTGGTGTCAGCTTCCCGGTGTCGATCCACCAGCCACTCAACAGCTCACAGCGGACCACGTGGTGTTCGTCGATCAGCCACTGGATCGCGTCGGTGATCTCCAGCTCGCCGCGATCCGATGGCTTGATCGACGTGACCGCTTCGTGGATGGCCGCGTCGAACAGGTACACGCCCACCAGTGCGAGATCGGACGGCGGGTCGTTCGGCTTCTCGACGAGCCGCACGACGTGGCCGTCGGCGTCGAGCGTGGCGATGCCGAAACGGTGCGGATCGGGCACGTGCTTCAGCAGGATCTGCGCCGACGGCGGCGTCGGCGACTGGCGGGCTGCGCTGAACGCCGACACGAACGCCGACAGGTCCTGCTCCAGCAGGTTGTCGCCGAGGTACATGACGAACTCGTCGTCGCCGAGGAACGGCCGAGCGATCAGCACGCAGTGGGCGAGACCGAGCGGAGCGTCCTGGGGGATGTACGTGATCGACGCCCCGAACGCGCTGCCATCACCGAGGGCCGCCATCACCTCGTCGCTCGTGTCGCCGACGATGACCCCGATGTCGGTGATGCCGGCGTCGACCATCGCCTCGATGCCGTAGAACAGGATCGGCTTGTTGGCGACGGGGACCAGCTGCTTGGCCCGCGAGTGGGTGATCGGCCGCAACCGCGTTCCCGCGCCGCCGGCCAGGATGAGTGCCTTCATGACGGCCCGCAGCCTACTGGTGGCAGCGTGCTCACCCCCGGAGGCGACCGACGCGTACGGTTCCCAGGCGTGCGGTGGTTGATGGGTGGACAGGTCTACGACGTCGGCGCCGAATCCTTTCGGCGGGCCGACATCGGTATCGACGGTGACCGGATCGCGGCGATCCTCGACAGCGGACGACCGGGGACCGGCGATGACGTCGTCGACGTCGGCGGTGCCTGGTTGTTGCCCGGACTCATCGACTGTCACGTCCACCTCACGCAACCGACCGATGCCGGCGACCCCGCCAAGGCGTCGAGCCGATCCGACGCCGCCGTCGCGTTGTACACCGCAGCCGCCGCCGAGCGCACCGTCGCAGCCGGGATCACGACCGTGCGCGACGTCGGCGGTTGGAACTACGTCGAGATGGACGTCCGTGACGCGATCGAGGCAGGGACGCTCCGCGGGCCTCGGATGTTCCTCGCCGGCAAGCTGCTGTCGATCACGACATCGACCGTCCACTACTACCCGGGCATGTACGAGGTCGCCGATGGCGCCGACGCGGTCCGCGCCGCGGCTCGTCGCCAGTTCGCCCACGGAGCCGACCTGGTCAAGGTCATGGCCACCGGGGCCATGCTGTCCTCGGAGACCGAAGACGCACGAGCGATCCAATACACGCTCGAGGAGCTGAAAGCCGCGGTCGAGATCGCCCGGGACAACCACAAGCACGTCGCCGCCCACTGTCATGCATTGCTGGGCCTCGAGAACGCGGTCGAGGCAGGTGTCGACAGCATCGAGCACGGCACGTTCGCGGACGACTCGGTGCTGATGCGGATGGCAGAGAAGGGCACGGCGCTGGTGCCGACGTTGTGCGCCGGTGAACTGCTGTTCCGCGACCTCGACGTGTTGGCATCGATGCCCGAGCACCTGCGGAAGCGAATGGCGGATTTCAACGACGTGCAC
>DATMDV010000305.1:0-5129 GCA_035557475.1 Ilumatobacteraceae bacterium | reverse complement strand
GGGCCCGAGTAGAGCGCTGCGCCGCAGTCTTGCGTCGAGATACGTGCCGGTCAGCCGGGCAACGCCGTACTCGTAGACAGCGGCGCCGAGGTTGGCGCCGCCGAGGAAGACGAGCGCGTCGGTCGAGTCGACGGCGTCGCTCGCCTGACGCGCACGTTCCTCGATGCACGGTCGCGGCGCCTCGCTCGAGTCCCCCAACCGGTCGAGCCGACCTCCACTCCGTACGCCGCGTTCGACACCGACTGGGTGCCGAGCGAGTACTTGAACGACTACTACCGATCCGTGGAAGCCGACGAGCGGGCGACGATCGCGTTCTTCGTCGATGCGCTGCGGCACGCCGAGCCCGGTCAGCCGGTCCTGTTGTTCGGCGTCGGACCGACCCTGCACCACGTCTTCCTCACGGCCGGAACGGCCGCCGAGATCCACCTCGCCGAGTACCTGCCGACGAACCTGCGCGAGATCGAGCGGTGGTTGGCGGGCGCGTCCGGCGCGCACGACTGGCGCCCGTTCGTCGAGTACACGCTCGAATGCGAGGGCGTGGTCGGACCCACCGATGATCAGATCCGAGGTCGAGAGGACCTGGTTCGGTCGAAGGTCACCGCGTTGCTGGGCGGCGACGCAGGCGGCGCCGACCCGCTCGGCGGGCGCGGCAGCGCTCCGTACGGCGTCGTCATCAGCGCCTACTGCGCCGACTCGGCCACCGCCGACAAGGCGACGTGGGAGACGTACATGCGGAACATCGCCGGGCTGGTACGACCCGGCGGGTTGTTCATCACGGCGGCGCTGCGCCACTCGACCGGCTACGCGGTCGGTGGCAGGACGTTCCCCAGCGCGTCCGTCGACGAGCGGGACATCCGGCGTGTCCTGGAGCCCGAGTTCGACTGGGACGACGGCGCGATCGAGGTCTGCGACCTCTCCGCCGATCGCACCCACGGCTACACGAGCATTGTCCTCGCGCGGGTACGTCGGACGCCGACCGATGCGCGGGCCTCAACCACGGTGGCGGCGGCGTAGGCGGTCGCGTCCTCGTCACACAAGTCCGGATCGACGACCTTCGTGTCGAGCACGCCCTCGAACTCCTCCTCCGACTGGAGCCGCTGCCGACCGCCGAGCTCAGGTTGGCCTTCACGAGTCGCGAGATCGCGCCGCGTCGCATCACCTTTCGCTGTCGTTGATGTTGACGGCACCCTTGGGCGTGGAGTTGGCTCCGGGCCGGCCCCGGCCGGGTGCGACGAGGCGCGCGAGGATGCCGAGTGTGGCGCGCAGGTTGAGTTCCGAGATCACCGGGAAGATGTCGGCCGCTGCTTCACGGTAGGCCTCGTGCACGTTCGACCAGTCGTAGTAGGACGTCACCATCGTTCCGCCGTCGATCGGTGAGAGCTCGTAGCCGTAGACGTGGCCGATCGGTGGCTGTACGACGCCGTCGATGGTCCACGCGACCTCTCGGTCGGGCTCGTAGCGGGAGATCACGACGGTGACCGTGTACTCCCCGAGGGGGTAGTCCTGCAGCGATTCGCGGTCCATTTGGACGTCGAACCGATCACCGACGCCGGTCACCCGCTCGCCGGTCGCGGACATCAACATTCCGGAAGCGTCGATGGCGACGTGGCCGCTGGGAGTCGTCAGGATCTCGAAGATCGCGGCGGCGTCAGCGGCGATCGGTCGCTGGACTTCGATGCGGTTGGTCATGGTCTGCTCCGTTCGTCGTTGCGAGGGCTCCGGGGTTGGGGTGTCCAGCAAGGTGTCAGCGTCGGAACAGCGAGAGCAACCAGGCGATGAAGCCCCGGCGCTTCGCGGCCTGCGACGTCACCCCGATGGTGCTCGCCGACTGGGTGGGCTCGGGGGGTCGTGGTGGGTCGAGCGTGGTTTCCAGGACCGCACCAAGCCGGGTCACGTCGAGCGCCCATCGTTCGTCGCTCACGACAAACGCCTGGCGCAACGCCAGTCCCGCGAGTTCGGGCGGCAGGTCGTCGAGCGCCGAGAGCGAAACCCCACCGACGAGGACGGGGACGACCGGCCGGCCGAGCTGGAGCGCCAAGGCCGCCTCCCGTTGGGCGAACGAGTCCGAGCTGCCAGATCGGACCTCCTCGACCCATGCGGGCCCGATCACGACGAGCACCAGTGACGTCGCCAGCTGTTCGGCGATCGACGTGGACCACTCGCGTCCGATCGAGATGTTGCCGACGTCGGCGAACACCCTGTCGGAGCCCAGCTGGCCGACCAACGCGTCGTACAGTCGACCGGCCCAGGCGTTGTCCCGGCGGAGGGAGCTGATGAAGACGGCGGTGGCCTTCGACTCTGCCGCGGTCGTGTCCCACGGTGCCAATCCGGACGTGAGCCGGCGGGCAAGTTGGTCGCACGCATAGCCGATCCCGAATCGGTCGCCCGTGCCGTCGAGCGCTGCCGCGATCTCCTCACCGTAGGCGTAGTCGCTGTCGTGGGGGATCTGGACGGCCTCGAAGTACTCGTCGAGCGGGGCCCGATCGATCTGGTAGAGCTCGGCGACGAGCCGTTCGAAGCGTTCCTGGTAGCCCGTCACCCGTTGCCCGCGGATCTCGCCACCGCGCCACCACACGCCTCGAAGCTGCGAGGCCGAGGCGTCGACCCGGGAGGCCAGCGGGAAGATCGTCAAACCTCGGGGGTCGCGTGACGACTTGCGGTACTCAACGGCGCGACGAGCGGCATCGATGACGCCGTCGATGTTCTGGTGGTTGGGCGCGAACACGAGCACGAGCTTCTCGGGCATGACCCGCGTGCAAATACCGCCGATATCGGTCAGCCCTGTGCGGGAGTCGATGAGGACGACGTCGAACTCACGCATCAGGAGCTCACGGAAGTGCGTGAAGAAACTGCCGTATTGCCGATAGAACTCGCCGACCTCGAGGCCCCGTACCTTCGCCCAGTATGCGCTGATTCCGTCATCGCCTGCTCCGGCTCGGCGGCCGGCGTGCATCAAGAAGAGTTGTTCGATCCCCTGGACGGGTTGGACGTACCGAGACAACGGAAACCGATCGAGTCCGCTCACGAACAGCGAGGTTGACTCGTTGTCCTCCGCCGTGCTCTCGGGGAGGCGGCCCGTCGGTGCTTCGTCGCCGTAGTGCGACTTGACGTCGGTGAGGAAATCGACGAGTCCGGGCTGTGTCGTCGCCTTGGCGGTCCTCGACCCGAGGAACCGTTCGAGGCCGGGGGCCTCCAGGTCCCAGTCGATCATCAGCACCCGCTTGTTGCCGTATTCGGAGCTGGTCGCCAACAGATAGGCGACATTGACGAGCGCCATCGAGCGGCCAGTGCCGCCCTTGTACGAGTAGAACGTGATGATCTCCCCGAACGGGCGCTCCGAAGCCATCAGACGAGCGGATCCGGATCGTTGAACGCGTGATGCGTCAGCTCCTGGCCGATCGGGATCGCGAAGTTGTCGCACGGCTCGATGTCCGTGAGTCTCCGAACGGCTTCATCGATCTGGGTCGCGATGATTTCCATCGTCTTGCGGTTGCCCTTCGCGCCGAGATCGCGTGCCGGGCTGGTGATATGTCGGAAGTCGACCAGGATGTGATCACCGACGAACGTCTCCGCCTGGTCCTTGTTGCCGCGGAAGAGCACTGGGATGATGTGCGTTGGCGCCGCCTTTCCGCCAGTCCGGCTCGTAGCCAGCTGCTTCATGGCGTTCCATTCCGCGAGGCACCACGTGCTCTCCATGTACTCCGGCACAAGAATCGCGATCAGGCATGCGCTACGGCACAGGCTGCGCGAGAGCTCTTGGGGGTAGGTCGAGCCGGGCACCTTTCGCAGGTCAGGGTCCCAGTAGATCTTGGGGTTGACGGTCAAGTACGACTGCAGTCGATTCTGGAAGGCATCGATGAACTCGGTCCAGAAATGGGTGTAGACGCGAGGACCATCTGGGGCGTCCGGTGGGTGCTTGTAGCTGATGAAGCAGGCGTTCTCCACACCCGGCATGACGACCTCCGCGGCTGCCGGCTGCGACCGATCACGCCCCGGCCCGCAGTTTAGGTCGCGACCCCGAACGCCTCGTGCTCGACGACGGACAGGTTCGCTGGCGGGCTCAGCCCGGGCCGGAAAGTGGCCGCGGGTGCCCTCAGCTGGCGGATCCGAGGTAGACCAGATTGCCGGCGGGATCGCGCGTCCGGGCAACGCGCTCACCCCACCGTTGGTCCTCCGGCTCGGCGACGATCGGCGCGCCCGCCGCCACCAGCAACGCAAAGGTTGTGTCGACGTCGTCGACGTACACCCAGAACCCGAAACGGTCGTCATCGGCTCCGCCTCTGACGCCGATACCGATGCTCGAGGCACCGCGTTCCATTGTGACGAATCCCGGCTCACCGTCGGGTGGGAATTGATACGTCAGTGTGAAGCCCAGCTGTTCGTAGAACCGTCGTGTGGCTGGCAGGTCTTCAACGCTGATGATCGGGAACGCTTGGTTCGTCATCCCGCCACGATTGCACGACGAACCAGGAGCCGGCGTGCCCGGATCCCCATGAGTCTCGTTGGAAGTCCGTCGTCAGTCGAACGCGACGGTGACGGTGCCGAACCGTCCGAAGTCAGCCACGCACGTGTCACCCGCGCCGGCCTCGAACACATCGGTCGCGACGCCCGTCGTGACGACGTCGCCGCGACTCAGTCGAAGGCCGAACTTGGGCAACTCGTCGGCCAGCCACGCCATCACGTTGAGCGGATGACCGAGCACCGCCGCGCCGGAGCCGGTGGTGACGAGCTCGCCGTCGAGGGTGACCGACACCGCCGACGCGGCGAGGTCGTGGCCGCGCCAGTTCGTGACCGGCTCGCCACGCAGCCACCACCCGTGGATCGCGTTGTCGGCGACGATGCGCAACGCACCGACCGCCCACGACTCGAATCGATGATCGACGATCTCGATGCCCGGAATCAACGCGTCGATGTGCTCTGCGACGGTGGCGTGCGTGTGGCCACCGTCGACCGGTTCGACATCGACGCCGACGCGGAACGCGAACTCGGCCTCGATGACGCGATGCGTGAACTGGTCGGCCGCTAGCGTCGTGCCGCTTGGCGAGGTGCTTAGCGACATCAGTCGGCCGAACACCGGACGGTCGATCTGGAGGGCAGCCTGCGCGATCTCGTTGGTACACGCGACCTTG
>DATMDV010000304.1:0-4785 GCA_035557475.1 Ilumatobacteraceae bacterium | reverse complement strand
TCTCGCGGACCGAGCCGAGCTCGTCGCGCAGCGCCTGGATGTCGTCGCCCCGGACGCGTGCTTTGAGGCTGCTGACCACGCTCATCGCCCGCGCACGCTAGCGGCGGCGAACGCCCTCCGTTTGTGTCACCGCAACCGGCGACCTTCGCCGATGTCGGTGACACAAATCCGGGATTGTGGGCGGCTGCGCGACTCATACGTCGAGCACGGCGTCGAGGTCGTGTGGCTTGACGTAGCGACCGAGCGCGCCGGCCGGCACGGTGGCTCCGTCGAACGGCACGCGTTCGCTCGTACGGCCGCTGTCCAGCGCCCGCATGACGACAGCTCCAGGGTGACGGCCGCGCAGGTCGGCGACTGTGGCGTCGACCACTGCCGGATCGGATCCCCTGACCGCGTACCGCTCGACGGGAGACGCGATGCGACGCGGCCAGCGCGGGCCGAGCTCGTCGATCGCCGACACGATGTCGCGAACTACACGGTCCCAGTGCCAGCGCGCCACGGCGAGCGCGGCGGCCGCCCGGAGCGCCCTGCGGTGGACCTGATCGGTGATTCCCCGTTCGATGGCCCTGGCGATGTCGTCGGGGTCGGTCGGATCGAAGTGTGCGGCCGGTTCGGCGAGCACCTCGGGCAGCGAGGTTGTTCTCGAGCAGATCACGGGGACGCCACACGCGGCACCTTCGAGCACCGGAAGGCCGAAGCCTTCCTCGAGCGAGGGCACGACGTTCAGCACGGCATGTTGCAGGAGCGCGACGACCTCGTCGTCTGGACGTCCGGTCGCGAACTCGACGCGGTCGCTGCACCCTGCCGCGGCAGCGACGGCCTTCCACCGTTCGAGCACCGGTGCCGGCGGCGTGGCGACGACGACGAGCATCGTCGTCGCACGGAGTCCGGTGTCGACACGGCCCCAGGCGCGCAACAACCCTTCGGTGTTCTTGCGGTCCTCGTACCCAGTGATCGATACGACGTACGGACTGTCGCGGGGCGACGACGCGCCGGCCGCGGCCGGGCGGAACCGGGCGTTGGCCGACGCACCGACGACCCGGATCCGCGCCGCGTCGATCCCGAGCTCGTCGACTGCGGTCCTCGCAACGAACTGCGAGTTGGCGCAGTGCACGTCGACGGTCCGCGCCCACACCGCACGTAACCGAGCCTGGCGCGACGGATCGTCTTCCACGAGGTACTGGGCGGGATACCGGTACGGGATGACGTCGTACAGAAGCGCCGCGACAGGGAGGCGGGCCTCGGTGACCGATTGCGGGATGGGGTCGAGCGAGATCGGGTGCAGGTACATCGACGTGGCGAGGAACCAGGTTCCCGCCTCGGCGTATCGGCGGACAGTGGCGCGGCTCAGCACCTCGACGGCGTCGGCCGGGAACGTGTCGGGCACCAGCTGCCGGGCGTCGTCGTGCTCGACGAGCGCCACCGCCGGCGCACCGATCGCACCGAGGCCCTCGAGGATGCCCGCCACGTGGTTGCCGATCCCGCGACCGCCTGCGGTCGGATGCGTGAGCGGGCGGGCGTCGACGAGCAGCCGCTTCACGATCGTTCACTCCGCACGCGCGCTCGGAGGCACAGCCAGATCATGAGCAGGCCGAGCGGAACGGTCTTCATCAGGTCACCGGTGACGGCGCTCTCGCCGACCCGTGGCATGTACTTCACCGGCACCTGGACGAACGGCATCCGCTGCCGGAGCACGTGCAGCATCATCTCGAACCCGAACGACGAGTCGTGCCGTTCGAACGACGTCGCGAGCTGATCGACGGCATCACGCGACAGCACGCGGAACGTGCAGCCGACGTCGGAGAGGTGGACCGTGTTGAACAACACCATCGCCAGCTTCGCCACCGCCCAGTTCCCCCAGCGCAGGAAGGCGCCCATGTTGGCGCCGTGGAGGATGAACGTCTGGACAGTCCGCGAGCCGAACACGACGTCGACGTCGACCGTGTACGGCAGGAGCTTCAGCAGGTCGGCCGGATCGAACGTTCCGTCCGGTTCGCAGATGCACACGAGGTCGGCCGTCGTCGTCTCGGCGAGGCCGCGGCGGATCGCCGCCCCGTACCCCTGACGCGCCTCATGCACCTCACGCGCCCGTGTCGGCGCCACGGCCGGCGAGGTGTCGGGGTGGGCGTTGTTGTTGACGACGACGATGTCGTCGACGATGCCGAGCGAGTCGAACGCCTCGATGCACGCGGCGATGCTGCCGGCCTCGTTGTAGGTCGGCAGAACCACCGCCAGCGTCTGTCCGTGCCACATGTCAGCCGTCCCCATCGGTCGGAAGGGTGATCGGAAGATAGAGCACGGCCTCGCCGATCTGTTCACGCGTGTACCGGTCGGGCGCCATCCAGAGCTGGTCAGGTCGCTCGTCGAAGAGCGCGAACACGAACGCAACCCGCGCCGGATCGGTCGCCTCGACGGCGCGCTGCTCGTCGGGGAAGCGGACCGAGTAGTACGGCAGGACCGCCGCGGTCAGATCGCCGTCGGCCACATAGTCGATGGGCAGCACCTCCCAGAAGCTCCCGTTCACAGTGTCGATCCCAGCCCTTGCGAGGCGGTCGCGCACCATCTCGACGGTGGCGTTGGGGTTCTCGTCGACGGATCGGGCGGCGTCGACGACAGCTGGTGCGACGAGGAGCGCGAACCAACCGACGGTGACGGCGATCGGGCCTGTCACACGGAACGTCGCCATTCGACCGGCGAGCAGTTCGTCGACGACGGCAGCGACCGCCACCACGACGAACGGGAACGCGATCACCGCGTAGCGTCCGTCGTCGGGGAAGATCAGCGGCGGCAGGGCGGCCATCAGCGGGACCATCGTCGCGAGTGTGATCGGCACGACCTTGTTGCGGCGGCCCTCCCTGCGCCACATCACGACCGCGCCACAAGTGACGAGAGCGATGACCGCGAGGTAGAGCACGAGCCCGATCGCGGCCCCGAAGCGCCAGTCGAGCTGCGCGTCCTTGAGGCCGAGCGCGCGTGGGAACAGATCGGACACGATCGCCCGGAACCGCTCCGTGTAGGTGCCGGGTGTGTCGGGCTGGTTGGTCAGTGACGGCCACCCGTTCACCGCGTTCCACAGGATCAGCGGCCCGCTCCCCACGATCGCGCCGACGATCGCCGGCAGCCACACCTCGGTGATTCGTCGACGATGGATCGCGAACACGAACACGACGACCGGCGCCGTGACCGCCACGAACATCGGGTGGATCCAGAAGCCGAGGCCGGCGGCGAGGCCGAACGCGGCCGCGAATCCCCGTCGTGGCTCGCCATCGGCGAGGTCGACGGCGAGCACTGCCACGCCGACGGTCGCGGCCATGCCCAGTGCGTAGCCCGGATACGCGAGCGTCGACACGGCCAGCAGCGCACCGGGCGAGATCCAAACCAGCGCACCGGCGACGATCGCCGCGGTGCGGCCGAGCAATCGCCCGGCCAGTACGCCGACGAGCACTGAGGCGACGGCCCAGATCACGATGAACAACGCCTTGAGCGCAACGATGTGCCCACCGACAAGCGGGGTGAGTGGGGCGAACACGTACGACTCGAGCACCGCCGTGTACACCGCGCCGCGGATCACGATCGGCAGGTCACCGTCGAGGATCTCGTACGCCTGCAACCCGGCGTACGACTCGTCGGCGCCGAGCCGCCCGTCGGCACCGGCGAGCACGATCCAACGAAGGACGATGCCGGCCACCGCAACGGTGACAACGGGGAGGATCGACACCGGGTTCAGGCCATGCCACCGTCCGGCTGCTGCCGGTCGGTCGGTTGCGGTCGAGGGATCGCTCATGATTCGGCAGGTAGTCTGACCCGGGTGAGCAGGCTGGCAAAGTACCTCGGGCGCGTCACCAGGCTCCCCGGAGTACCGCAGTCCCGTCATGTCGCCGAGCGGACCGTCGCTCCGTACCTCCGGGCCGACCTGACCGCCTTGCACCGTCAACTCCTCGACACGATCGAGCGACTCGATGTCGTCGAGGCGCAGCTTCGCGAGTTGAGCACCACGGTCGGGGCGATCGAGCACCACCAGCCCGCGGTACTGAACGCGATCGCATCGACGAACGGTACGGCGCGGATCTTGCGACGGGAGCTCGAGGTCGTGCGCAAGCACGTGACTGAGCTCGCCGAACCCATCACTTCGTGATGCGGGTCTCGGTCGTCATCTGCACGTACAACCGTGCGGAGTCCTTGCAGCGCACGCTCGACGCGCTGCGGTACCAGAGCTACCACGACTTCGAAGTCGTCGTCGTCAACGGCCCTTCCATGGATCGAACCGACGACGTGCTCGATAGATGGCGCAACACGGTCAAGGTCGTCTCGAATCCGCTCGCCAACCTCTCGGTTTCACGGAACCTCGGGATCCGGCAGTCGGCCGGCGAGCTCGTCGCGTTCATCGACGACGACGCGATCCCTGAGTTCGATTGGCTCGACGACATCGCGGGCGCGTTCGGCGACGCCGAGGTCGCCGGTGCCGGCGGGCTCGTGTTCGACCACACCGGTGTCGAGTTCCAGTTTCGGTTCAGTGCCTCGAGTCGGTTGGGAGAGCCCCTGTTGAGCGACGTCGCGTCGTTCGACGCATTGTGTGTGCCGGGAGCGTTCTGGTTCCCGCACCTCCAAGGGACGAACGCAGCGTTCCGTCGCGACGCGCTCGACGAGGTCGGGGGCTTCGACGAGACGTTCGACTACTACCTCGACGAGACCGATCTGTGCGCGCGCATCGTCGACGCCGGCTACGTCCTGCGCCAGCTCGACGACGCTCACGTGCACCACAAGTTCCTTCCGTCGGGCCTGCGC
>DATMDV010000303.1:0-3010 GCA_035557475.1 Ilumatobacteraceae bacterium | reverse complement strand
CTCGTCGAAGACATTGTCTCGTCCGGAGTCTGGGAAGTACGAGCGGCTGGGCCGATGTTCAGTTCCGTCTCTGCAATCGGGTTGTCATGAACTCGGGAACTGCTAGGTTCCTACCACCTCGTTTGGTCAAGGGAGTCTGATAATGGCTCAGTTCTCAGAAGTGGTTCGCGACGACGGCGTGTGCGTCGTCCGGACGGCGGGGGAGCTCGACATCGCGGCAGCCGAGGACTTCATCGAAGTCGTTCGGACATCTCTGGGACGCTGTGGCACGGTCGAGATCGATCTCGGAGACGTCACATTCATTGATTCCAGTGGCTTGGGGGCATTGGTCCGGTTGCGCAAGGAGGCCGACGCCGAGAATGCCAATCTGTATCTGTTCAATGTCAGTGCAGCCACCGATCGTCTACTTCGCATCACCGGTCTCGTCGAGTACTTCGACATCCGCGCCAGTCAGTCGTAGCGGTTGGGATGCCACATGACATCCCGCAGGGAAGGGCGGCTCACCCATGAGCTCCGCTCCGTCTGAGGACGGGTTCATCGGCCCCGGGAGCCGCGATGCCGATGCCGCGCGAGCCGGGAACCGTGGCCCGAGGTATCCGGTCAGAGCGATCGCCCTCATCGGAACCTTCGGCATCGCCCTGACGGTCCTGTCCACCTGGGGAGCTGCTCGATTCGACCACAACACCGAGGAGCGTCTGCTTCAGGTCCAGACCCGGCAGGCGGCAGCCGTGCTGTCGACCGCCAGTCTGGTCATCCAGCAGCCGATGAAGGCGGCGCTCGACGTGCAGGCGTTCGCCGGTCGAGGCAACGCATCGGTGTTCGAGCGTGGCATGGGCGCGGTCGTCGGCACTGGTGACGACCAGTTCGTCTCCGCATCGTTGTGGCATTGGGACCAGGGACGCATTCGCAGTGTGGCGGCCGAAGGAGCGCGCCAGGGGATCGACGGCAACAGCCCGGAAGGCCAGGCCTTCCTCCGCCGCGCGCTCGATAGCTCCACCTCGGTCGTCGAACGCGTTGTCGTCGGTGAACAGATTCGCCTCGCCTTCGCGCTTGCAGATCCCAAGTCCGGTCTCGTCGTGCTCGCCGAGCGAGCGGTACCCGCCAATCGCCGGTCACGCGTGGACCAGGACGCGGCCTTCGCCGACCTTCACTACGCCATCTACCTCGGTGAGGGCACCGACATGGCCGACCTGTCGACCACCGATGTCGATCCGGCGGACCTGCCGCTGAAGGGCCTCACCTACCGAACGGAGGTGCCGTTCGCCGACACCAAGCTCACGGTGGTCATGTCTCCCAGGCGTCACCTCGGAAGTACGCTGAGCCAACGCCTCCCGCTCATCCTGAGCGTCGTCGGCTTGCTTCTGACCATCATCTCGGCGCTCATTGCTCGCCAGCTCGTCCGGGCACGCAGCGAGGCTGAGAACAACACCGCGACGATCACCGACCTGTTCCAGCGCGTCGACCTTCTCTACGAGGAGCAGCGCGATCTCTTCGTCCGTCTCCAGCGGGCGCTTCTCCCGCAGGTCATTCCGGACGTCCCCCAGATCGAGATCGCCTCGAGGTACGTGGCGGGCGCCCAGGGCGTCGACATCGGTGGCGACTGGTACAGCGTCATCGGCGTCGACGACGACCGGTTCGCGTTCGTCGTGGGAGACGTCTCCGGCCACGGTGTCGACGCGGTGGCCGTCATGGCCCACGCCCGATTCACGCTCCGGGCGTATCTGGTCGACGGGAACAGCCCGCAGCAGGCTTTGGAGAAGTGCTCGCGCCAGTTCGACATTGCGGTCGACGACCACATGATCACCGCCATCGCCGGCATCGGGAACTGGCGCACCGGTGAGATCGTCCTGGCGAACGCCGGCCATCCGCCGCCGCTGCTCGTCACCGACGGAAACGCGGACTACGTGTCGCTACCCGTGGGACGCCCACTGGGCGTCGGGCCGTCGTCCTACGAGCCCGCGACCTTCACGATGCCCGCCGACTCCATCATGATCTTGTACACCGACGGGCTGATCGAACG
Source organism: Ilumatobacteraceae bacterium (assembly GCA_035557475.1). Classification (GTDB taxonomy): domain Bacteria; phylum Actinomycetota; class Acidimicrobiia; order Acidimicrobiales; family Ilumatobacteraceae; genus JALOLG01. Next base: position 990 of record DATMDV010000303.1, on the reverse strand, counting down.
ACGCACCGAGGACATCGACACCGGCATGGGCCGCCTCGTCGAAGTGGTGGCTCCAATCGCCCAGGACCCGCTCGAGGAACTCGTCGACCAGGTCCTGACCTCGATGCGCGACGAGAACGCCGTCGACGACATTGCCGTCCTTGCTCTACGACGACTGAGGTCCTGAAACGACGTATCGTGCTCGCGGGGGCCGGTCGGGCCCGGAGAGGAGCACCATGGCCCAGCGTCGTCATATCCCGCGGCCTCGTGACTTCCTGCCCCTGCTCAGGTTCAAGCGGCCGGTTCTCAACCCGACGCGTCGCCGCCTCCAGAAGGCACTGACCATCGACGATCTCCGTACGGTGGCGAAGCGCCGCACGCCAAGGGCGGCCTTCGACTACACCGACGGCTCGGCTGACGCGGAGCTGTCACTGGGCCGGGCTCGTCAGGCGTTCGTCGACATCACCTTCCACCCGTCGATCCTGCGGGACGTCTCGAAGGTCGACACGTCCGTCACCGTGCTGGGAGAGCGCTCGGCACTCCCGTTCGGCATCGCGCCGACCGGCTTCACCCGGATGATGCAGAGCGAAGGCGAGATCGCCGGCTGCACTGCCGCCGAGGCGGCAGGAATCCCGTACGCGCTGTCCACGATGGGCACTACGTCGATCGAGGAGGTCGCCGAGGCGGCACCTGCCGGCCGCAACTGGTTCCAGCTCTACATGTGGAAGGACCGTGACCGGTCGATGGCGCTGGTGGAGCGCGCCGAGAAGGCGGGTTTCGACACCTTGCTCGTCACCGTGGATGTTCCGGTTGCCGGGGCTCGACTCCGTGACGTTCGCAACGGAATGACGATCCCGCCGACACTCACCGTCCGAACGGTGCTGGACGCGATCCCACGCCCGGCGTGGTGGTTCAACTTCCTCACCACCGAACCGCTCGCGTTCGCCACGTTGGACAAGTGGTCAGGCACCGTCGCCGAGCTCCTCGATTCGATGTTCGATCCGACCGTCA
>DATMDV010000302.1:0-2186 GCA_035557475.1 Ilumatobacteraceae bacterium | reverse complement strand
GAGGAACGTCTCAAACGTGATCGTGCCCTGGCCCAGCTCGCACGACTGCACGGCCGGTCCGACCCCCAACAATGGGCACAGCTGGCCGCAGGCTGGGAGGAGCTCGGCTTTCGTTACGACGAGGCGTCAGCCCGATTCCATCACGTCGAGGCGCTCCTCGCCGGCACCGCCGGGCGCACCGCCGCGGCCCGGGAGGCGGCGTCTCGCGAATTGACCGTCGCGTGCGCAATTGCCCGGGAACTGCGCGCCGCAACGTTGCTGCATGACATCGCGACCCTTGCCCAACGCGCCCGCCTGTCGCTCGACACCAATGCTGCGGCCGATCAACCTGACCACGACACGGCGGGAAATCGCTTCGGTCTCACCCCGCGGGAGCTCGACGTGCTCGACCTGCTCGCCCAGGGTCGTTCGAACGGAGAGATCGGCAAGCAGCTCTTCATCAGCACCAAGACGGCCAGCGTTCACGTGTCCAACATCCTCCGCAAGCTGGGTGTCAGCAACCGCGTCGAGGCCGCCGCCTTCGCGGCGGGCCGCGTCGCCTCGCGCTGAGCAAGGCGACTCCAGGGGCAGACGGAGCACCACGGGCGCTAACGCGATCGAATCGGCGCGGGCGCGAACCGATGCGTGGCGGGCGACGTACCGCACGCCGGACGTCCACATCCCGACGTCCGTCCGCCGAACACAACGAAGGAGAAGGACGATGATCACCGAGCCGACCGCCGACCCGAACGAGACCGCATCCGACGAAGCGGTCGACGCCGTCGACGAAGAGCCGATGTCGAACCGGCGCCGCCTGCTGCGGACGCTGGCCCTCGGAGCCGCGGGTGCTGCCGCCGCCGGAGCCGCCGTTGCGCTCGGCAATCCCGGCACCGCGGCAGCCGATGACGGCGACCCGCTGGCGGTCGGTGCGACCAACTCCCACGCCTCGGCGACGAACGTCAACTACTTGGGCGCCACCCAGGCGGCCAGCTTCAACATCCAGTCCGGTGACCAGACGGCTGCCAACGACGGGATCCTCAACGGCCTGTTCGCCAACGCCGGCACCGCCCTGCTCGGTGTGGCGAGCGGCAACGGGAACCAGAACATCGGCATCACCGGTTGGAGCAAGAAGCCGCTCGGCACCGGGGTGGTCGGTTTCACCGGTGGCGCCGGCGCCTACGGCGGCGAGTTCTTCGGCGGTCTGGCCGAGGTGCGCTTGCGGCCGGGTGGCGAGGCGCCGATCACGCTCACCAACGCCCACGCGGTCGGCGAGCTCTACGAGGATGCGACCGGCGAGTTGTGGCTGTGCACCGCCGCCGGGTCGCCCGGCACATGGCGCCAGATCGCCGGGCCGACCACGGCCGGCGCGTTCCACGCCATCAGCCCACGTCGCGTGTACGACAGCCGTGAGGTCCCGGCCGGCAAGCTCTCACCGAACGAGGACCGGGTGCTCTCGGTCGCGAACTCGACGGACGGGACGCCTGACGTCGTGCCTCCCTTCGCCACCGCCGTGACACTCACGTTCACGGTCACCGGCACGGAAGGCACGTTCGGCTACGTGTCGGTTCGCCCCGAGGGGACGCCGTACCAGAACACGTCGAGCATCAACTGGTTCGGCCCCGATCAGAACCTGGCCACCACAGTCGTCACCGCGCTCGGCGGCGATCGCCAGATCAGCGTGCTGGGTGCCGTGGCACGTACCCACATCGTCATCGACGTCGTCGGCTTCTACCGCTGAGCCGGCTGGGGCGGCGGGAACGGCGGGGACGGCGGGAACGGGTAGCCAGGGACGCCTACCCGTAGCGAGATTCGACGAGCCCGGCGAGGTGGTCCGCGGTGGAGCGGGCGAGCGCCTCGGTCGGCGCCTCGACCATGACGCGGACGAGCGGCTCGGTGCCGCTCGTCCGCACGAGGATCCGACCCGTGCCTCCAAGGGCGCGGCCGGCCTCGTCGATCTCGGCAGCCAGCAGCTCGGCGATGTCGGGCATCTGACGCGACACCCGCACGTTCACGAGGACCTGCGGCAACTGCGTCATCGACTCGGCCGCCAGCGCTCCCAGGGCACCGCCCGACCGGGCGACGACGTCGAGGAGGACGAGACCCGTCACGAGCCCGTCGCCGGTGGAGGCCCGATCGTGGAAGATCACGTGTCCGCTCTGCTCGCCGCCGAGCGAGTAGCGACCCCGTTGAAGGGCCTCGAGCACGTA
>DATMDV010000301.1:0-6445 GCA_035557475.1 Ilumatobacteraceae bacterium | reverse complement strand
CCGGGAATGGCGAACCCGATCACACCCGCCGCCTGCACGAAACGGTCGACGATGCCACCTCGGATCGCGGCAAGTATCCCGAGGATGGTCGACAGGATCGAGGCGAGTACGAGCGACCCGATGATCAGGGTGAGCGTGATTGGCGCCCGCTGCTTCAGCATCTCGGAGACCGACTGGGAGCTGAACCAACTGTCGCCGAGATCACCGCGGACCGCATGGCCGGCCCAACGTCCGTACTGGACGATCACCGGATCATTGCGGCCGAGCTCCTCGTTGAGCTGATCGACCTGTTCTTGGGTTGCCGTAACTCCCAGGCGTTGCCGACCGACATCGCCGGCACCCAGCGCGAGCAACCAGAACGTGATCGTCGAGATTGCGGCGATCAGTACGACCCCCGACGCCAGTCGCTTCAGCGTGTACTGCGTCAATGAGGCCCTTCTCCGTTGCTCAGCGCGGTGTCACATCCCGGGAGCGCCGATCGAGATCGACGCCCCCGGATCGACAGGTGTTCGATCAGCCCTCCGGCTTGATGTTCCAGATGAATGGGATCACGTTCCCCGTCTGCAGCGTCACGGCTGTGTCCGAGTCGGTGGCGAACGTGGCAGCCACCCTGTAGAAGGGCACGTACCAGGCCTGCTCGATCACGTGACGACCGAGGTCAGCAACAAGTGCGTCGCGCTCGGCGTCGTCGGTCGACAGCTGGATCTGCTCGACCAGCGAACTCACCGTCTCGTCGGTGCAGCCACCAGGGTTCCAGACCGCAGTGGGAGCGATGAGGAAGTTGATGAAGGCCCAGTCATTCGGATTCTGCTCCAGGAACATGAAGTAGCCCGGGTACTTCGGGGTCAGCAGCTCCGAGATGAAGTCGGCGATCGGCGGCTCCTCGTACTCGACGGTGATGCCGACCTCGGCCAGCGAGTCGGAGAGGATCGCGTAGACCGCGTCGCCGAAGAACGCGAACGCGGCGGGCATCGTCAACGTGAACGGCTCCACGCCGGACTCGGCGATGAGGGCCTTGGCCTTCTCGACGTCGTACGGATACATCGAGTCGAGCGACTCGTCGAACCCGGCGCTCCCCGGCCGGAACACCTGGCCGGAGACCGTGCCGTAGCCACCGCCGAAGCTGGCGAGGATGGCCTCCCGATCGACGGCGTGGCTGATCGCTTGGCGCACGAGCAGATTGTTGAGCGGGGAGCCGAGGTCGCCGCAGCGATCGATGAGCGAAAAGCCGGCCCAGTCCTGCTCCTGTTGATCGAGGTCGAGCCCCGCCGCCTCGAGTTCCGCGTTCGACTGGAAGTTGAAGACGTTTCCGCCGTTGACCTCGCCGGCGAGCATCGCGGCGACGATCGCCTGGCCGTCGGGAATCGTCCGCAGGACGATCTCGTCGTAGTACACGGTGTCGGGTGACCAATAGTCGTCTCGCGCCGTGTACACGTACTCTGAGTCGATCACCGTCCGGTCCCGATCGAGCACGTAGGCGCCCGAGCCGATCGGCCATTGGTCGGCCTCGGGATCTTCGAAGCTCGACGGCGCCTGCATCAGGCCGGCCGCTTGCGCGAGGTACGTGAGCAACGCCGGATTCGGCGCGCCCAGCGTGATCTCGAGCGTGAACTCGTCGGTCGCCACGGCGTCGGTCATGTCGGCGAGGTTCTGGGCGGCGATGCCGTTGCCATCACGGAACCGGATGAGGTTCTGGGCGGCCGCGTCAGCGTTGAACGGTGTCCCGTCACTGAAGGTGACGTCGTCGCGCAGCGTCATGGTCAGCACGGTGTTGTCGTCGTTGTACGACCACTCGGTGGCCAGCCAGGGATAGACGGTGCGGCCGTCGGGCTCGATCCGGAGCAGACCGTCGTAAATCGTCTGGTAGAACAGGTTGCGGTTGCCGAACTCGCCGTGAGGCGCCTGGAAGCTCGTCGAGGGGAGCCCCATCGCCAGCGTGAGCCGCTCGGCACGTTCGGGTGCCGGTTCGTCGGTGTCGCCCGAATCGGTGGTGGCGGTGGTATCGCCGGTCTCACCAGAATCGGTAGCGTCGGTGACGTCGGATGGCTCAACTGACGTCTGTTCGTTGGCATCGTCGTCGTCACCGCCGCAAGCAGCGAAGACCATCGCGGCACTGACCGCGAAGACGGCCAACCTCTTCATGCGGGTCATGCAGACCTCCCCCTCGTACGCCCGACCGCCCATTTCCGAGCGCTCGGGACATCTGTCGAGATCAAGCTAGTGAAGAATCCGCCAGCTGTAAAATCGTTTTAATTAGACCCTCGGGCCACCACATGACAACCTGCGCTCTCCTCCAGCGCTGCACGAGACGATTTCCATGACGATCGACCGCCCATCACCCGCTCCCGGGATCAAGGAGGTGGCGAAACGTGCCGGGGTCTCACCCGGCACCGTGTCGAATGCCTTGAATCGCCCAGAACGGGTCGCCGACGCGACGCGCGAGCGGGTGCTCGCCGCGATTCGCGAGACGGGCTTCGTACCGAACGCGTCCGCCAGCCGATTGCGAGCGTTGGACAATCGTGCCATCGGCATTCTTGTCATCGACGTCGGCAACCTGTTCCACACGTCGCTTGCGCGTGCAGCGCAGCGCGTCGCCGACGATCGGGGATTCCAGGCGATGCTGTGCGACGGCGACCGTGAGCCCGAGCGCATGTGCCGACTCATCGAGTTCCTGGAGTCGCAGCGCGTCGCCGGCGTGCTCGCGACCGGGAGCTCGCTGCCCGGAGTCGGCGAGCGACTGGATGCCCTACGTCGACGCGGTGCTGCCGTGGTGCTCGTCGACGCGCCGACGACCGACCCAGGGCGCTGCTCGGTCGCGATGGACGACGTGCACGGTGGGGAGATCGTCGGCGAACACCTGCTCGAAGTCGGCCGACGACGTATCAGCTACGTCGAGATCGAGTACGAGTTCGCGCCCTTCGAGGACCGCCTCCGCGGGCTCCGGCACGCAGTCGGAGACCGAGCCGACATCAATGTCGTGCGCGTTCCGGTCAGCGAGCTCGAGGATGAACGAGTCGCAGCTGACGCGGTGATCGCCGCTGGTTCCGACGCCGTCTTCTGCATGAACGACCATGTGGCGTTCAGCGTGCTTCGAGGACTCCAGGAACGTGGCATCCGGGTGCCGGACGACGTTGCGGTCGTCGGCTACGACGACAACGAGTTCGCCTCGATGATGGCGACCCCACTCACCTCCGTACGCCAGTCCGCTCAACTGCTCGGAGAGACTGCGGCTCGCCTGCTTCTCGAGGAATGCGCAGACGAAGACCACGTGCACCAACACATCACATATCAGCCACGATTAGTCGCTCGGGCGTCGACGCTTGGCCACAGCTGAACCCGTGCATCAGTCAATGTCACGCCGCCGCGACGAAGCGGGCAATTCGCTCGATCGAAGACAGCGCCTCAGGGAGGCCCGACACGTTGAGGTGGCCGTGTGGCACTCCCGTCACGCGCTCGATCTCGACGAGCACTCCCGACTCGACCAAACGCCGCGCGAAGTCCTCACCGGACGGCGTCAACTCGTCGTGATCGCCGACAACGATCAGCGTCGGGGGGAGGCGGTCGACGTCACCCAGCGCAGCGAATGCGTACTGCACATCAGGTTGATGACGGCCGAGGAAGTTGGCGTTGACACCAGCTGTCATCGTCGATGGAAGCCTGAGAACGGGCGGGAGTGATTCGACGCGAGCTTGATGCGCCGCCGTCCCGACCGGCACGCGGTCGTGGACGACTGGGTACGCCAACACCAGAGCCGAAGCTCCCTTCGACTCGTCCCGAAGACGTTGGGCTACCCCTGCGGCGAGGTTGCCACCGGCACTCGCTCCACCGATTGCCCAAGCGCCGGCGTCTGGCAGCAGCCCCGACTCGGCCGCCCATGTGTACGCGGCGTGAACGTCATCGTGGGGAACGGGGAAGTGAATGCCGTCGACGCAGAGCCGATAGTCGACGGCGACCACGACGATCGGGGCGCGCGCAACCAGCTCGCGCGCGACCACGTCGGACTCGGGCATGTCGAGGCCGCCGAAGACGAACGCTCCCCCGTGGGCCCACACCAGTCCGTGAGTCACACCACGGCCGACCGGCCGATAGATGCGAACCGGAACATCTCCGTGTGGCCCGGCCGCGACGGTGTCAAGGACGTCTGCATCCGGGATCCGATATCCCTCGACCGCGGCTCCGAATGCGTCCAGGGCGGCCAGCCCTTCCGGCGATGGCCTAGCAAAGTCGATCGTTGGGATGCCTTCGACGAATGGAAGACGGTCGGCGAGAGCCGGAGTCAGGGCGGTGTGCATCGCGTCCCGCAGCTGACTGGATCTCGATCCCGAATCGCACTCATCAAGACCTCCATACGGTGGCTCGGCAAATTCGAGGTTCAGGACGGATCGACGAGGAGCTTCATCTTTGCTCCTGCGTGCAGTGGTTCGTATCCGTCCTCGATGACATTTTCGATCGGGATCGTGTCGACCCAGCCAGACGTGTCGTAATGGCCGCCCGCCATCAGGTCGATCACCGAGCGATAGTCATCGGCCGTGTAGCAGAGTGTGCCCTGGATTCGACGCTCACGCAGCACGAGGTTGAGCAGCGGAGTCTGGAGCGGCGCTTGGTAGATGGCCACGCTGATCAAGGGCCGGCGCTCTCCGACGCAATCGAGCGCCGACTGCACAGCAGCCACAACTCCGGCCGCATCGTAAGCGACGTCGACGCCGTCGCCGTTGGTGCGGTCGGCGATCATCGCCGGTATGTCGACGGACAGGGGGTCGAGGGTGCGGGCGCCGAGCGCTTCCAGTGCACGACGCCGGGGCTCGACGGGTTCGACGACGTCGATTTCGGTGAGTCCGAGCCCGCGTAGTGCGAACCACAGTCCGATGCCGATCGGGCCGCCACCGAAGATGAGCGCTTGGCTCTGTTCGTTCACGTTTCCCAGTTGGGCGGCGTGAAAGGCGACCGCCATCGGCTCGACCAGAGCTCCCATCTCCAGCGACACCGATTCGGGGAGTTGGTGGATCATGTGCTGTGGCACCAGCGAGTACTCGGCCATGCCGCCGTCGGCCATCAGCCCGTGGAAGCCGACCTGCTTGCAGATGTTGGTCTGCCCCATCGTGCATGGGCGACAGGTGCCGCAGTAGTACACAGGCTCGATCGCGACGTGGTCGCCTTCTGCGATCCCCTTCACCCCGCGCCCGACGTCGGTCACGACGCCGGAGAACTCGTGCCCGATGACAACGGGCAGGGTCTTGCCGGTCAACGGATGCGGTTCGGACTCCGGAATGAAGATCGGACCGTCGTAGTACTCGTGTAGGTCCGTCCCACAGATTCCGTTTCGGCTCACCTTCACCTTGACGTGACCATCGGTCACGTCAGGCTCTGGCACATCCTCGATCTTGAGCTGGCTGTTGCCGTAGTAAACCGCTGCGCGCATGACCCCTCCTATCCCGCCTGCTCGCTGAGATGCCGATCGGTGGCGGCTTGAACGGCGCGCTCGACGCGATCGCCGAGGACTTCCCACTGGTCGATCGCTGTCTGTTCAGCCATCTCGAGACGTCGGGTGGTGCCTTGGAACCGCGGCTTGACGTGCTGGGCGATCAGCTCGTAGCTGCGTTGCGTGGCTTCGGGCCGAGCCCATTCGTGGTGCATCAGCAAGTAGGAACCGAAGCCACCGTTCGACTGCTTCACGAGTCGGTCGATCTGGTCGATCGCCTCGTCTGGTGTACCGATCACGCCGAGACCGGTCTCGTTGACCCACGCGACGCGCTCCTCGAACGTCTCACCGGCGGCCCGGAAATGCGGGACGGCGAGAATCTTCTGCGTGTAGTGCGCCCACGAGTCGAGGCCGTAGCGGACATCGTCGATTGCTTGCTGCTTTGTCTCGGCGATGTGCATCGGCCCGACGAGTCGCCACTTCGCGCGATCAGCGACGGTGCTGAACTCCTGCGCTCGTGCCTCCATCACGTCCCAGTGATGAGCGAGCAGGTCGAATCCGCCCTGCGCGGTAGCCCCGATCGACAACAGACCGATGCCATGCTTCCCGGCGATGCGCGGGCCGGTCGGCGATGCGATCGCGGCGACCGCGATGTCGAATTCGCTGTACGGCGAATACTGCGATCGAGCGTTGCGCAGGCGGTAGCGGGGCGTCTCGACGGTGAGTGGCTCGTCGGAGCGGAGCAGATGCATGAGGACATCGACGTCATCCTCGAGTGCTGTGCGCTGTTCTTCGATCTCGATCCCGATCATCGCCGCGTCGCCGGGGAGCGCGCCCGGTCCCAAGCCCAGCATGAACCGGCCTCGCGTGAGCATGTCCAGGAAGAGGGCCCGGTTCGCGACCCACAGCGGGTTGTGGTACGGCAATGACACAACGCCGGTCCCGAGCATGATGTGGCTCGTCTGCGGTGCGAGGAAGGCGAGAAATGCCATTGGATCCGGGATCAGCTCGCTGCCGGCGGAGTGG
>DATMDV010000300.1:0-3639 GCA_035557475.1 Ilumatobacteraceae bacterium | reverse complement strand
GCCCTCCGCGTCGAGACCGGTGACGTGCTCGACGTTCCATTGCCGCAGCACGACCGGCACGAGGATCTGCTCGTGGTGCACGGCGAGGTCGTAGATCCCGGCCCGGGCGATCTTTGCGGCGTGCTGGGTGAAGTCGGGGATGCCGATGCCGGGCATCTGGAATCCGGCGACCTCGTGCTCGATCGCGCACATCATCCCGCTCGGATCGTGCTCGAGGGCGGCCTCGGCGAGGTCGCGGTAGAACAGTTGATGCAGGTTCTCGTCGGACGCGACCCGCATCATCACCTCGTACCCGGCCGGATCGCCCATCATCCGACCCGTCGCCCGGTGGGCGATACGGGTGGCGAGCTCCTGCAAGGCCAGGTAGACGAACCCGTGCTGCAGGGTGGGCGGATCGGGCGTGATGCCGGCCGACACCTGCGCCATGCGACCCCGCTCGAGCTGGTGCGGGTCGATCGCCCGCGTCACCATCAGATAGCCATAGATGGCCATCGCGTGACGGCCTTCCTCGGCCGTCCAGCGCCGCACCCAGGTGCCCCACGGGCCGTCGGCGCCGAACATCCGCTCGACGGACCGGAAGTAGTACGGGAGGTTGTCCTCGGTCAGCAGGTTCACGAGCAGCGCGCTGCGTACGGCGTCGTCGATGGTGGCACCGCCGAGATCGGCGTCGGCCTCCGACCAGGTCTCGCCCTCTTCGTGGTCGCGGCCGCGGCTGTACGGGACGTACTCGTGCGGGAACCACTCCTTCGAGCTCGTGAGGTGCCGTTCGAGCAGTCGCGTGACGGTGGGCTCGAGATCGTGCAGGACGTCCGTGTTGGGCATCATCCGCCCAGCCTACCGACCAGTAGGTAGATATGTCACGTCAACACCCTCAGATCGTCGTAGCCGGCGCGCCGGACCGCGGTGACCACCTCGTCCGCATGCTGTGGGCTGCGCACCTCGAACGTGGCATGGACGCCGGTCTCGCGGACGTGGAGCCCGAGCAGCTCGCGGACGTGCTCGACCTCGATCAAGTTGGCGCCGGCGCCGGCGAAGGCGGTCAGCAACTGCGCCATGCCACCCGGTCGATCGTCGATCGTGGCGAACACCGTGAGCCGCCGCCCCGCCGCGTTCTCGTGGCGGCGGATGAGTCCGGGCACGACACCGAGGTCGACGTTGCCGCCGGAGAGGACCGCGCACGTCGTGCCAGACGCCGCCGGCGCCACGTGCCCGGCGAGCAGCGCCGCCACGCCGACCGCCCCGGCGCCCTCGACGTAGAGCTTGGCCCGTTCCATCAGCAGCACCATCGCATCGGCGATCGACTCCTCGTCGACCGTGACGATCTCGTCGACCCATTGCTCGATCAGCGGACGGGTGATCGCACCCGGCGACTTGACGGCGATCCCGTCGGCCAACGTCGCGACCGGACCGACCGGCGCACCCTGGCCGGAGAAAGGCGCGCACACCGCGGCCTGGACGCCGACGATCCGGACCGTCGGCCGCAACGTCTTGATCGCGATCGCCAGCCCAGCCGCCAGCCCTCCGCCGCCGACCGGCACGATCACCAGCGCCAGGTCGTCGATGTCGTCGAGCAGCTCGAGCCCGAGCGTGCCCTGCCCGGCGATCACGACCGGATCGTCGAACGGATGACAGAACGCCCAGCCCAGGGCGGCCGCGCGTGCCTCGGCTGCTTCGACCGCCTCGGTCAGGGATGCGCCGCTCTCGTTGACCGTCGCGCCGAACCCGACACACGCCTCGATCTTGCCGATCGAGGCGCCCGCCGGGACGAAGATCTCGCAGCCGAGACCGTAGTGCTGGGCGGCGAAGGCGATCGCCTGGGCATGGTTGCCGGCGCTCCCCGCCGTCACGCCGTCGACATCACCCGCCAACGAGGCCACCTTGTTCATCGCCCCGCGGATCTTGAACGAGCCGGTCCGCTGCAGGTTCTCGGCCTTGAGCGCCACTGCGCCGCCGACCCTCGCCGACAACGTCACCGACGACACCACGGGCGTGTGCTTGGCGACGGACCGCACGGTGTCGCGGGCCCGGTGGATCGCGTCGAGGTCGACCCCGTCGACGGTCGTCATGGCGCCGAACGGTACTCCCCGAACTCGTGAAGTTTCGGCGCTGTGAGGACGCCGAAACTTCACGAGATCCCGGAATCGAAGGTCTCTTGAGGGTTTGGGGGGCGATTCACGAGGACTGGTAGCGTCGCGGCCCGATGTCGCTGTTCCTCCGCGATTACCTCACGGTCGTCTGGTTCGGCCTCGCAGCGGTCCTCCTCGCCGGATTGCTCCTCGGCATCGCCGCCGCCGTGCGGCCCTCGAAGCCCTCGTACGACAAGAACATGGCGTACGAATCGGGCGTCGATCCGATCGGCACGGGCTGGTCGCAGAGCCAGATCCGCTACTACGTGTTCGCGTTGCTGTTCGTCATCTTCGATGTGGAAGCGGTGTTCATCTTCCCGTGGGCCGCGCGGATCGAGCGCTACGGCACATTCGGGCTCGTCGTGATGCTGGCCTTCATCGTGCTGCTGCTCGACGGCCTCGTGTACGCGTGGAAGCGGGGACTCCTGCGATGGGTCTAGTCGACCGGGGGAGGATGCCGGCGCCGCTCACGAAGCTGTTCAACATGGGGCGCTCGTACTCGATGTGGGTGTACCAGTGGGGCCTCGCCTGCTGCGCGATCGAAATGGGCGCGGCCTTCGGATCGCCGCGCTACGACGTCATGCGCCTTGGCGTGATCCCGCTGCCGGCCAGCCCGCGCCAGGCCGATCTCGTCGTGATCTCGGGAACGGTCACCGACAAGATGGCCCCCGCCATCCGGCGCCTCTACGAGCAGATGCCCGAGCCGAAGTACGTCATCTCGATGGGCTCGTGCGCCAACTGCGGCGGGCCGTACTGGGACAGCTACTCGGTCACCAAGGGCGTCGACCAACTCATCCCGGTCGACGTCTACGTGCCGGGCTGCCCGCCGCGCCCCGAGGCGCTGCTCGAGGGCATCGTGCTGCTCCAGCAACGGATCAAGAACGAGGACATGGGCGCCAAGTGGCGTGGTGAGGACTACACGCCGATCGTGGTCGGTGGTGGTCGAATTGAGTGACGCCGACGTCGCGACCGAAGCACCCGCCGCGTTGCCCGGCGACGGGCTGCGGGAGGGGATCATCGACGCCCTACGCCGTGACATCGGCGAGGGTCTCGTCGACACCCACCTGATGCCGAACGACGACCTGTGGATCCGCGTCGCCACCGATGCCTGGCGCGCCGCGGCCGCGTCGCTGCATGCCGCCGGGTTCGACTACTTCTGCTACTTGTCGGCGATCGACTGGATGCCATCGCCGTACGGTCGCGGCGAGGACGATCCCACCCAGCCGCCGCCGGAGCGCACGACCGAGATCAAACAGGGCTATGCCGGTGGCGAGACCCGGTTCCAGATGCTCGCCCGCCTCACCGACACGAAGCGCCACGTCGGGGTGACCCTGAAGGCCGACGTCCCCGACGACGCCCTCGCCGTCGACTCCTGGATCCCCGTCTACGCCGGCGCCAACTGGCACGAGCGCGAGACCCACGAGATGTTCGGCATCGGCTTCAATGGCCACCCCGACCTGCGCAACATCTACCTCCCGACCGAGTTCGAGGGCTACCCCCTGCGCAAGGACTT
>DATMDV010000299.1:0-10303 GCA_035557475.1 Ilumatobacteraceae bacterium | reverse complement strand
GTGCACGTTCTTCAACCTCGAGTTCCCGCGCAACGTGTTCCACCTGCGTCGGCCGCTGTTCGATCCGGCGCCTGGCACGCTGCCCGAGTGCGAGATCCACGCCCGGCTGTGCCGGGCGCTCGGCGTGTACGACGACTCGGTGGTCGAACCGCTGCGGGCCGCCGCCGAGCTCGGTCGACCGGCGTTCGCCGAGGCGTTCTTCGCGCTCGTCGGCGCCCGGCCCGAGCTCGGGCGGATGGCGGGCGTGCTGATGTACGAGGCGCTCGGTCCGACACTGACGACGCCCGACGGCGTGCCGGCCGCCGGCGCGGCCGCGATCTGGGGATTGGCGCACAGGTGCGCGCTGGCGTTCGGCGACTCGATCCGCCGGGCCGGAATCGAGGGCGAAGGGCTCGAGCTCGGCGAGGCGCTGTTCGAGGCGATCCTCGCCAGCCCGTCGGGCCTGACGTTCAGCGTCGACGAGTACGACGAGACGATGCGCCGCCTCGAGACCCCCGACAAGAAGGTGTCGCTGGTGATCCCCGAACTGCTCGAAGAGCTCGACGGGCTGGCGAACGAGACGGCCGTGATCCCGCCCCACGCCGAGTTCCCGTTCGTACTCGCCGCCGGCGAGCGACGCTCGTCGACCGCCAACACGATCCAGCGCGACCCGGCCTGGCGCAAGAAGGACCAGCAGGGCGCGCTCCGGGTCTCGGTCGAGGACGCAACGTCGCTCGGGCTCGCCGACGGCGACCGGGCCCGGGTCACGACGCGGCGCGGCTCGGCGGTCGCCGTGGTCGAGGTCACCGACACGCTGATGGCCGGCCACGTGACATTGCCGAACGGGTTCGGGCTCGGGCCCGGCGGGTCGAGCGACGCCGTCGGCGTGGCACCCAACGAGCTCACGTCGACCGACGACCGCGACTGGTTCGCCGGCACCCCCCATCACAAGCACGTGCGCGCCCGCGTCGAGCGGGTGCCGGTCGCGGCCGGCGCGGCGGCCGGGGACTGACGTGCGGCGCACCCGCTTCGACGATGCGTCGTGTCCGATCGCCCGCACCACCGACCTGATGGGCGACTGGTGGACGCCGCTCGTGATGCGCGAGGCGTTCTTCGGTCGGCGCCGCTTCGACGAGTTCCAATCGGCGCTCGACGCGCCGCGGGCGGTGCTGACCACGCGTCTCAACCGACTCTGCGACGAGGGGATGCTGCACCGAGTCGCCTATCAGGAACATCCGGTCCGGCATGAGTACCGCCTCACCGACAAGGGCCGCGCGTTCTGGGACGTGCTCGCCGCGATGTGGCGCTGGGGCACCGACTGGCAGTGGCCGGCCGGCGACGGCCCGCCCGTCGTCCTGAAGGACCGTGAGACCGGCGCCGTCGTCCACCCGGTGGTGATCGACGAGCGCACTGGTGAACGGCTCGACGTGCGGCGCCTCCGCGTCGGTCGGCCGCCCACGAACGCGTCGTGACAGACTGCCGCCGGTGATCTCGACGTGGCTGACCGAGCGGTTCGGGCTCGCAGTCCCGATCGTCGCGGCGCCGATGAGTGGCGCCGCGAACGGGTCGTTCGCCGCCGCGGTGTGCCGCGCCGGCGGGCTCGGCATGATCGGGATCTCCAGCGAGTCGCCCGATGACGTGCGCGCCGAGGCCGCCGCGGCGTCCGCGGCCGGCGCGTCGTATGGAATCGGGTTGCTGGCATGGCTGGCGAAGGATCGACCCGATCTGCTCGACGTCGTCATCGAGTTGCGACCGCCGTTCGTATCGCTGAGCTACGGCGAGTACGGACCCCTGATCGAGCCATTGCGGGCAGCGGGCATCACGGTTACCACCCAGATCGGCACCGTCGACGAGGCCGACCAGGCGGTGGAAGCGGGCGTCGACGTCATCGTGGCCCGCGGCAGCGAGGGCGGCGGACACGGTCGCGACGCGGTCGCCACCCTTCCGCTGCTCGAAGCCGTCCTCGACCGCGTCGATCGCCCGGTCCTCGCCGCGGGCGGGATCGCAACCGCCCGAGGATTGGCCGCGGTCCTCGCCGCCGGCGCCGTCGGCGCGTGGGTGGGCACCGCGTTCCTGGGATGCCCGGAGAACGCGTGGTCGCCCGCCCGGCGCTCGAAGGTCCTCGCCGCCGACTTGGACAGCACGATCTACACGCACGTGTACGACATCGCGATGCGGCAGCCGTGGCCCTCGCAGTACGGCGGACGGGTGGTGCGCAACACGTTCACGGAGACGTGGCACGGCCGGGAGGAGGAGCTCGCCTCCGACGCATCGATTCGCGGCGAGCTCGTGGCCGCCGCCGACCGCGAGGACTTCGACCAGTTCTCGGTGTGGGCGGGCCAGGCAGCCGGGCTCGTCACAGATGAGCGCAGCGTCGCCGACGTGATCAGCGACTTCGCCGCCGCCGAGACGCTGCTGCGACGGTGGGGTCCCGAGTAGACGATCACAGAAGCTGAAAAACACCGATGGGGCTGTCGACCACGCTGTCGATCAGCCCCATCATCGGTGTTCCATCGGTTTCCGGTTGTCCCTCCGTCGCCGAGTTCCCGCATGGGTCAAGTACCGCCCTGACCCGGTTCCCGCCATCCGACCGGTCCATGGCCCGCCCTGGCTCGGTCTGATTGTCCGGTCCATTGCCCGCCCTGGCCCGGTGGTGGATGGTTTTTCTGTCCGGTCCAGTTCCGCCCTGGGCCGTGTTGACTGATTTGCTCGTCCGGCCCAGTTCCGCCGCTGGGCCGTCTCGCATTTCCCGCCCGGACCAGTTCCACCCTGGCCCGTTGTGCCTGTTTGCTTTCCTCCCGTCGGTCCCCGCTCGCATCTCGGCTTCGAGGAGAACCCCGCCCGCTACGGGGTGGCTCCTCGTGTCGTGTATGTGATGGTCCAGAGCGCGCCGTGATACCGACCTCGCGAAAAATCGCGAAGTTTCCGAGAAAATCCGGCGAGGACTCAGGCGGGTTAGTGACCGACCGCCTTCGTGGCGTTGATGATGCCGTCGCCGTAGAAGCCGTTGGCCGCGGGATCGCCCTCGCAGACGTGCGTGGCCGTCACGGTCACGGTGCCACCGCCGGCGACGGGGACATGGCGGGTGTACGTGAACGCCGGCGGAACCGGGCACGGGGTGTCGGTCGCCGTCGAGCGCAAGATCGCTTCGACGTCGCCGGGCGCCATCCCGAGACCGCCGGTGTTGTGGTCGCGCTCTCCGTACTTGCTGACGATCAACGCGGCCACGCCGGCCGTGTGCGGCGACGCCATCGACGTGCCCTGCAGGTACTGGTAGTACGCGCACGTCCCGGCGGTGTCGCAGCTCTTCACGACGTTCGGCGTGTTCGGGTTGCCACTCGGGTCGAGCTGACCGCGGGCCCGCGCCAGCGACTCCGGATAGGCGGCGAGAACCGCCTTCGTGATGTCGCGGTTGTTGTCGGGCGTGTCGTACACGTCGCCGCCCGGGGCCGCGATATCGACGTAGCCGTTGCCGTAGTCGGAGTAATACGCCTTGCGGGCCGAGATCCCGGTGCTGCTGACGGAGATCACGCCATCGCCCTCGGACGGCATCGAGATGCACGTCGCGGGGTCGAGTAGGTCGCGGACGTACGGGGCCTCACCCGGTGTGTCGGCGAAGTCGGGGCTCGACGCGTCGGAGATGATCTTGGTGTAGTCGGTGGCGCCGTTGCCGGCCGCGGCGACGAGCGTGACGCCGTGCTCGTAGGCGAAGTCGAGCGCCCGCTGCATCGCCTCGACGATGGCCTGCTGTTCGGCCCGGTCCTCCGGCGAGTCAGCCGGGTGGCTCGAGCAGTTGAACAACCACGGATCGACGTAGTAGCTCATGTTGACGACGTCGATGCCGGAGTTGCCCGCGTACGTGAGGGCGTCGACCGACGGCTGCAGGAAGAAATAGCCGGAGTCCTGGCCGGCCCGCAGGTTCACGATCGTCGCCTTGGGCGCCACGCCGGCGATGCCGATGCCGTTCATCGGCGAGGCGATCGTCGACGCCACGTGCGTGCCGTGTCCGTTCTCGTCGACGTCGCTCGCATCCTCGCACGACTGGTCGGGTTCGGCCGCGCACGGTCCGTCGATGTTGGCGCCGTTGGCGTCAACCGGGATGTCGACCGTGAAGTTGCGACTCAGGCGGGCGTGGAAGTTGGGTGCGATATCCGGATGCGTTCCGTCGACGCCGGTGTCGAGGATCCCGACGCGCACGCCCGACGATCCCTTCTCGAAGCGGTACGAGCCATCGACGGTGGCGCCGATCTGGGCCATGTCCCACTGCAGGTCGGCGAGCGGCTCGGCGTTCGGAGCTGGGCGTCCGGGCCGGTTCCCGTGCGTCGGCGCCCCGGCCACCGTTGCCAGGTCAGCCTCGGCGGGATCGAACTTCTTACCCTCGCCGGTTCCGGCGACGAGGTCGGGGGCGGCGCCGATGACCCGGTTCTGGGCCGTTCCCATCAGGGCGTCCTGGGCGCTGGCAGCCGCGACGAAGTCGGCGTTGTTGGTGACGACGGTCGCCACGCCGACGTCGGTGTTCTCATTGACGATCGTGCCACCCGCCGCCGCCACCGCGTCGCGGGCGGCGTCGAGCGACACGCCCTCCGTGTAGACGACCACGTATTCCTGTTCACCGGCGTCCTGTGCGCCGGCGGTCTGCTCGGCGGCCGCACCGTTTCCGATCACGACCGCGGGGGCTGCGGCGAGCGCCGCGATCGCCGCCCCGAGGATGAGCTTTCGCATGACTGAGACTCCTCTCTGAGCCCGCGAGAGAAATGGTACGCAAGTTTCAGCACCTGTCTCCATCGGCCGTCTTGTTCCAGGATTTCCTTTCCACGGCTCGGCCTCAGCTGTCACGGGGTCCGCGAAACCGGACACCGACTGGCCGGTTTGTGTGCCACAGTGCAAGGGTGCGCGCTGACCGGCTCGTCGCCATCCTCCTCTTGCTCCAGCAGCGCGGGCAGGTCACCGCCGCCGAGGTGGCTTCCGAGCTGGAGGTGTCGGAGCGCACCGCCCGCCGCGATCTCGACGCGCTCGGTGTGGCGGGACTGCCGGTCTATTCGATGCAGGGTCGGAATGGCGGCTGGCGCCTTGCGGGTGGCGGTCGCACCGACCTCAGCGGCCTCACCTCGGCCGAGGCCCGGGCGCTGTTCATGGTCGCCGGGCCGGCGTCGGCGACGCCCGGCGTCAAGGCCGCCCTCCGCAAGCTCGTGCGCGCCCTTCCCGAAGGGTTCCGGGCCGACGCCGAAGCGGCGTCGGGCGCGATCCACGTCGACCCGACGAGTTGGGACGGCCCGTCGTACGAACGTCCGCCGCCCGAACACCTCGACGCGATCCAGGACGCCGTCATCGCGGGCGAGCAGGTCGTGCTCGGCTACGTCGCCCGCGACCGGTCGACGACGACGCGCACCGTTCACCCGCTGGGGCTCGCCACCAAGGGCACCGTGTGGTACCTGGTGGCGGGCACCGACGCCGGCCAGCGCACGTTCCGGGTCGACCGCATCACGTCGGTCGAGCCGACCGGCGAGCCGGTCGATCGGCCCGAGGGCTTCGACCTCGCCGAGACGTGGCGGATGGTGACCGACGAGGTCGAGCAACGCCGCACCCCGGTTCGCGCCAGCGCCCGCTGCCTGCCCGACGCGGTGTGGCTGTGCCGCCGGGTGCTCGGGACGCGCATCCACATCAGTGCGGCCGAGGACGACGGCCGGGTGCGGATCGAGATCCGCGGCCACTCGCTGCAATCGCTCGCCGGTGAGATCGCCGGGTTCGGCGCCTACCTCGAGGTCATCGAACCACCCGAGCTGCGCGACGAACTCGCCCGCATCGGCGCCGAGCTCGTCGCCGCCTACTCGCCCCCCACCCCGATCTCATGAAGTTTCGGCGTTCTCAGGGCGCCGAGACTTCACGAGATGGGTCTTGTCAGGACAGGAAGGCGACGATCGCGCGGGCGGCGAGCTCGGGTTGCTCGTACGGGAGCATGTGGCCGGCGCCGCCGACCGTCTCGACGTACGCCGACGTCGACACGAGCAGCTCCCGGAACCGCTCGGCGTACACCGGCGGCACGAGCTTGTCGTGCTCGCCCCACAGCAGCAACGTCGGGGTGGTGACCCGGTACAGCCGCTTCGACAGGCGCCGGTTGGGGATCGGGAACAGGATCTTGCCGGCCGTGCCGAGCCGCCGCGAGTTGAGCACGAGGAAGTTCGTGAGCGCCTCGTCGTCGTTGAAGTCGAGCCCGGCGGTGAGGATCGCCTCGCCCACCACCGGATCGGCGAACAGCACCTGGGCGAGCTCGAACGGCAGCATCGAGAAGATGTCGGGCACCGGGTGGTCGTCGAGCCACAACCCGGCCGCGCCGACCAACACGAGCGATCGCAGGCCGTACGGGTTCAGGGCCGCCATCTCGGCGGCGATCATCCCGCCCATCGAGTGGCCGGCGAGGTGCGGCGCCTCGCCGAGCTTCATCGCGTCGACGAGGTCCCAGCCGTGCAGCGTGAAGTCGAGCATGTCCTCGAGGTGGCCCTCGGTCTGCTCGTCGCCGTAGCCGGGCCACTCGGCGGCGTGGACGGTGTGCTGCTCGGCCACGAGGTCGAGCATCGGCTCGATCGGGAACAGCCCGCCGGCGCCATGGAACCACACCAGCGGCGGTCCGTCGCCGCGGGTGTGGACCTTGGCGTCGATCCCGCGCCGGGTCGTCACCGTGCGCGACTCGACCGCCATCAGATCGCGCCTTCTGGACCATTGGCGGCAAAGTCGGCCGGGAACTCGGGTGAGCGGCGGGCATCGCGGAAGCTGGCCTCGTCGTTGACGCGCCGATCGTCGAGCGGCTTGCACCACCACTTGCTGCCGTCGTACTCCGACCAGATGTCCTTCAGTCGCGGCATCACCTTCTCGGCGAACAGCTGGGTCGAGTAGCGGGTCTTCCAGTCGGTCATGTCGCCCATGTGCTGGAGGCAGAACACGGTGCCGACGCGCAGCGACTTGGCGAGCTCCTCCATCCGCTCGGCGACCGTGTCGGGGCTGCCGGCGATCACCAGCCCGTTGTCGATGACGTCGCGCCACGTGAGCTTCTGGAAGATGTCGACCGACTCCTGGCGGAACTGGCTGAGCTTGCCGGCCTTGATGGTGTTGATCGTGCGATAGCCGGGTGGATCGGCGAATCCGGGATGGATGTGCAAGCAGTTGTTGAAGAAGTACAGGATGTGTTCGGCGTAGAGCTTCTCGGCCTCGGCGTCGGTGTCGGCGACGGCGATGATCTGGGCGAAGCTGGCCCGGTACGGGTTCTCGTCGGCGTCGCCGCGCTCGGCCCGCCGCTCCCAGAACCCGTCGAGCAGCGCCTTGCCGGCCTTGTAGCCGAAGAACGACAGGTAGCTGTAGTTGTAGTCGTGGTCGAGGCAGAAGTCCCACGTCTCGATCGACCCGCCGCCGGGGATATAGATCGGCGGGTGCGGCTTCTGGACCGGGAGCGGCCACGTGTTGACGTAACGCAGCTGGTTGTACTTGCCGTCGAACGCGAACGGGCTCTCGCGCGTCCACGCCTGCATGATCAGGTCGTGTGCCTCGGCGTACTTGTCGCGCGTGAGGGCGGGGATCTGCCCCATGCAGAAGTTGGTGTCCATCGGCGTGCCGACCGGGAAGCCGGCGATGAGCCGACCGCCGGAGATGCAGTCGAGCATCGCGAACTCCTCGGCGACGCGGTTGGGCGGGTTGTAGGCGGCGATCGAGTTGCCGATCACGCACAACGCCGACCGGGTGGTGCGGCGGGCGAGTGTGGCGGCGATCAGGTTCGGGCTCGGCATCAGCCCGTAGCCGTTCTGGTGGTGCTCGTTGCACCCGATGCCGTCGTAGCCGACGGAGTCGGCGAACTCGAGCTGGTCGAGGTACGTGTTGTACATGTCGTGGCCCTTGACCGGGTCGAACAGCGAGTTGGGGATGTCGACCCACACCGAGCGGTGCTTCTCGCGGAAGTCCTTCGGGAGATGCGGCCACGGTTGCAGGTTGAACCACACGAACTTCACGCTGAGCACCCCCACGGGTCGACGGTCGAAGTCGCAACCTACCGAATCCCGTTCTGTCTGCTTCAGGCGGCGCGCCAGGCAGTATGAAGCAGACAGTTCCGGGTGGGATGGGTCAGTCGGGGCGGCGGCCGAACAGTCCGATCGCCGTCATGCGCATCGCCACGTCGCCGTGCTGGTTCTCCAACTCGCATTTCATCCTCACCGCGCCCCGCATGGGGTTGCGGGCCGATGGCGTGGCCTCCATCACGGTAGCGGTGCCGGTGAGCCAATCGCCCGGCCGCACCGGCTTCAGCCAGCGGATCTCGTCGACTCCCGGCGAACCCTGGCTGTCGACGTCCTGCAGCACGGCCGTCGCGTAGAGCGACATGTACATCGAGCACGTGTGCCAGCCGCTGGCGATGATGCCGCCGAACGGCGTGCGGCGGGCGGCCGCGGGGTCGAAGTGGAACGGTTGCGGATCGAACCGCGAGGCGAACTCGACGATGTCGTGCTCGGTCACGTCGACCGTCCCGAGTTGGAACACGCGCCCGACGCTGAAGTCTTCGAAGTACAGGGTCACCGTGACGTGATACCAGCCAGCCCCCACCGACCACCCCAGCGGGCCGGCGCGGGGTCGCAACCGACCCAGAGGGGGTTCCACCCATAGCCTTGTCCCATGGCGGAGACGGATCGTGCAACACCACGACAGGCCCTGCGGCCCTACATCTGGGCGCTCGGGTTGCTCTGGGTCGTGCCCGCCGTCGTCATCGCCGTCGGCTACCTCGTGTTACCGAAGGACGTGTCGTCCGGTCAATGTGAGGGCATCGGGTTCGGCTGTGAGCTGTCGCCCGCCAACTACATGCTGTTGATGGGCGCCTTGGCGACACCGGTCCTCTTCTCGGCCGGCTTGATCGCGGTCGTGGTGATCGCGTTCAGACGGCGCCTCCGTCCCTGATCGGAGCGGGTTCCGCGGTCGACTGCGGTGGTTGTGACCGCCATGCAAGCGACTTGCAAGAAGCCGGGCGCACACTCACCAACATGATTGCGAAAGACGTGTTTCCCGGCGACATGAGGGCCGCCGACGTCGATCGCTCGATCGAGGCGGCATCAACCCGGGTCGCCCCCCGACCGGCGATGGGCAACCGGCTCTTCGGCGCGTCCCTCGGCTCACTCGCGTTCCAGGCGGGTCACATGGGTGCCGGTCTCGGCTGGCACGGATCGGTCGCCGCCCACGGGCGGGCGACATGAGCGCGCCCGACCGGCTCGAAGCCGAGCGGCTCGGGACCGTGCTGTCGGTGTGGGCCCATCCCGACGACGAGACCTATCTCGCCGGCGGCCTGATGGCGTCGTGTGCCGCGTCGGGGCAGCGCGTCGTCTGCGTGTCGGCCACCGCGGGTGAGCACGGCACCAGCGATCCGGTTGCGTGGCCGCCAGCTCGCCTGGCGCGCCGGCGCCGCGAGGAGACGGCGGCTGCGATGGCCGTGCTGGGCGTCGACGATCACCGGTTCCTCGGGTTCGAGGACGGCACATTGGCGAGCATCGACCCTGCCGTCGGCGTCGCGGTGATCACCGACCTGATCGACGAGGTCCGCCCCGACACGATCCTGACGTTCGGAGCGGACGGGATGACGTATCACCCCGACCACATCACGATCGGAGCGTGGACGACGACGGCATGGGAGTCGGCCGGCCGTCGGGGGCGCCTGCTCTACGCCACCATGACCTACGAACACATCGTCGTCCATGGCGAGACCTACGAGGAATGGGGCATCTACATGACCGACGACCGCCCGCCCCTCCACCGCACGGCAGACCTCGCCGTGCATCACGTGGTGCGTGGCGACCTGCTCGAACGCAAGCTCACAGCCCTCGCGGCGATGGCCTCCCAGACCGCCCGCGCGATCGAGACGCTCGAGCCCGATGTGTGGCGGGCGACGAACAGCGAGGAGTGCTTCGTCGATGCATCGATGGCATTCTCGGCGACGCCGCATCCCGATTCTGGAACGTTGCGCCGCCGAGAAGCCGAGTGACGTCCCAACTGCCGAGCGACCAACAGCCGGGCGTCACGCCTCAGGACGGGAAGTAGCCGTTGACGTCGGCGATCAGGTGCGTCGCCGACTCGGCCGTGAACAGACACACCTTGCCCCCAGCGCCGATCTTCACGACGACTGCATTGGGCACTGTGTCGCCCGTCTGGAAGTTCAGGTTCGACGCCGTCGGCAACGCCTCACCACACGGGAACACCGTGATGAAGCCCGACCCTTGCGCACCCGTCACCGTCACGTTGAGCACGACAGCGCTCGCGTCGACCGGCACACCGGAGCGGCCCCCGACCTGCAGCTCGGTCACCG
>DATMDV010000298.1:0-6690 GCA_035557475.1 Ilumatobacteraceae bacterium | reverse complement strand
GCCGATCAAGCGGCCCGGCGGGCAGCCGATCTAGTGATCGAGGAGATCACCACGTGAGCAGGTTCGATAGGTTTCAGAACGAGGTCGTCGCCGGCGGGTCGGTGACCGAGTCTCCCGACGACGAGCTCGTCGGTGGCTGGCGCGGCGCGCTCGGCGTGCTCGGCGTCGTCGGGCTGATCGCGCTGCTGGCGGTGTTCAACGTCTGGTGGTTCGTCTTCGTGGTCGGCGTGCTGATCGCGATCTTCTTCCACGAGCTCGGGCACTTCGTCACCGCCCGGTGGACGGGGATGAAGGCGACGCAGTTCTTCATCGGGTTCGGGCCGCGCTTGTGGAGCTTCCGGCGCGGCGAGACCGAGTACGGCGTACGGGCGCTGCCGCTCGGCGCCTTCGTCCGGATCATCGGCATGAACAACATGGACGAGGTGCCGGAGGTCGACGAGTCTCGCACTTATCGCCATCAGATCTTTCCCAAGCGTCTGCTGGTGATCTCCGCCGGGTCGATCATGCACATGATCATGGCCGTCTTGCTCCTGTTCACCGTCTACTCGATCGACGGCGAGCAGGTCGAGCGCGGTGGCGCCGACATCAACGGAGTGCAGCCCGGTGGCCCGGCCGAACAGGCGGGCATCCTCGAGGAGGACATCGTCATCGCCATCGGCAACACGTCGGTCGACAGCCCGGACGACCTCGGCAACGCGGTGCAGGAACTGGCACCGGGCGACACCGTCGTGTTCAGTCTCGTGCGCGACGGCGAACCGTTGTCGATCCCGGTCACGGTCGCGATGAACGATGACTCCACATCGCCGCTCGAGGGCAAGCCGTACGTCGGCGTCGCCTCCAGCGACGTGTTCGAGAAGATCGACCACTCGATCGGCGGCGCCGCAGTCAACAGCGTGACCGACATCTTCCCAACCGCGTGGGAGTCGTCCAAGGGCGTCGTCAAGGTGCTCAATCCGGTCAACGTCTTCACCCACCTCAACGGCACGAACGACGACCTTGCGACCCGACCGACCACTCTCGTTGGTGTCACGGGTCTCAGCGATGACGTCGGCGACGCGGCCGGATTCGTCGGGATCCTGTTCCTCCTCGCCGTGCTCAACGTGTTCATCGGCGTGTTCAACATGTTCCCGTTGCTCCCACTCGACGGTGGGCATGCCGCGATCGCCACGTACGAGCGGATCCGCGAGCGCGACGGCCGCCGCTATTACGCCGACGTGTCGAAGATGATGCCGTTCGCGATGGCGGTGATGACGGTGCTGTTGTTCCTGTTCGCGTCTGGGCTCTACCTCGACATCACCGACCCCGTCGGCTGACGGGGACACCATGCAGGTTTCCGACTGGACCACCGAGCGGCGCAAGACCCGCCAGATCTCCGTCGGCAAGGTCGCCGTCGGCGGCGACGCGCCGATCACCGTGCAGTCGATGACGATCACCAAGACGGCCGACGTCGAGGGGACGCTCCAACAGATCTACGCGCTCGCGGCTGCCGGCTGCGACATCGTGCGTTGCACCTGCAACGAGTCCGAGGCTGCCGAGGGGCTCGCCCAGATCGTGCCGCGCTCGCCCATCCCGGTCATCGCCGACATCCACCACCAGTACAAGATGGCGCTCGCCGCGATGCAGGCCGGTGTCCACGGGCTGCGACTCAACCCCGGCAACATCCGCCGCCCCGAGCACATCAAGGCCGTCGCCAGCGAGGCGCGTGATCGCGGCGTGCCGATCCGTATCGGTGTCAATGCCGGCTCGCTCGATCCGGAGCTGTACGACAAGCACGGAGGGCCGACTCCCGAGGCGATGGTCGAATCGGCACTGCGCGAGATCGCGTACTTCGAAGAGGTCGACTTCGACCTCGTGAAGATCTCGGTCAAGGCATCGAGCGTACCGCTGATGGTCGAGGCCTACCGCCAGCTGTCGGCGGTCACCGACTTCCCATTGCACCTCGGCGTCACCGAGGCTGGCCCGCCGCCGGCCGGGCTGGTGAAGGGCACGGCGGGCATCGCGACGCTGCTGATGGAGGGCATCGGCGACACGATCAGGTATTCGCTCACCGCCGATCCGGTCGAAGAGGCGAAGGCCGGCCGGCAACTGCTCGAGGCGCTCGGCTTGCGGGAGCGCAAGAACGTCGACCTGATCGCCTGCCCGTCGTGCGGGCGCGCCGAGGTCGACGTCATCGACATCGCCCAGCGGGCGATGAAGGCGTTCGGCGATCGGCAACTTCCACTCCAGGTGGCGGTGATGGGCTGCGTCGTCAACGGTCCCGGTGAGGCACGTGAAGCCGACCTCGGCATCGCGGCCGGCAACAAGCGCGGCCATCTGTTCGTGAAGGGTCGCAACATCGCCGTCGTGCCCGAGAGCGAGATGGTCGAGGCGCTGGTCGAGTGGGCCGAGTTCATCAACGAACATGGCACCGAGGCGGCGATCGCCAGGGCCGACACGGCGCTCGCCGAGCGCGAGGCGGCCAAGGATCGGTCGATGTTGCTGAATGCTCAGGGCGCCGACGCGAACCACTCCGACGCGAAGATCGTCGAGATCCGCAAGACCGTTTCCGGCTGATCCGGGTTCGTCCTCAGGCGGGGACGAATGTGAGGATGCGCCATGGATCCTCGTGAGACCGTCACCGCCATCGCCCCCAAGACGGGCGACATCGGTTCCGCGTTCTACTTCCACCCCGACACCGTCGCCAAGGCCAAGAGCCTCGGTCTCGACGGCTTCCGGATGTACTTCCTCGGCCGTGGTGGCGTGCTCGGCGACGTCGAACCCGCCGTGGTGTCGAGCGCGTTCGGCTACTTCGAGCCGAGCCTGGTCGCCCACATCTGGAACACGGCCAAGGCGGTCATGCCGCCGCGCGACGCTGCCCGTGCCTACATGGCCGCCAACCACGATCTCGGTCGGTCGAAGCTCGCCGACATCGCCGGCCTCGACGCCTACGCCGACGCGGCCGCGGCGGTCGTCGACTCGGTCGACGTGGGTGGCTACCCGCTGTTCGCGGGTGTTCGCGCCGAGCCGGTGCCGGACGACGCTCCGGCGCGGGCGATCCACCTGGCGATGGTCATGCGTGAGATGCGCGGCAGCGTGCACCTCGCCGCGATCCGCGCCGCTGGGATGACGACGCTGACGGCCCATGCCATCAAACGGCCGACCGAGGTGGAGTTGTTCGGCTGGAAGCAGACACCCGAGATCACCGACGACGACCGCGCCCGCCACGTCCAGGCGGAGTCGATGACGAACGACATGCTCACTCCCTCGTTCGCCGTGCTCGACGACGCGGGTGCGGCGGCGCTGATCGCCGGTACCGACGCCATGCACGCCGCGCTCAAGGGATGAGCGCGATGCGTTGCGTCAGCTGGTGACGACGTACGTGCCGACGGTCACGAGACGCTCGTCGCCGGGGGCGAGGTACCACGCCTGTCCGCCGAGGTCGATCGAGACTTCGTGGCCGACCGCGCGGTGGATGTCGCCGGCTTCGAGACGGACCAGCTGCACGTCGTCGTCGAGCCGGTAGCTGCGGTTGCCCGCAACCACCGGTTCGGTGAGCGGGGACGTGTCGACGATGCGGAGGAGTTCGTCGACGTCGACCTCCTTGCTCGTCAACCCGGCGCGTACGACGTTGTCGCTCGGTCCCATCAGCTCGACCGCCGCGCCCCGGAGGTAGGCGTGGAGGTTGCCGGGTCCGAGGCGGATCGCTTCACCGGGTTCGAGACGCACGAGGTTCAACAGCAATGTGGCGACCACGCTCGGGTCATCGGGGTAGCGCTCGGCGAGACGCCTGACCCAGGCCGCCTCGGCGCGGCTGCTCGTCGCGCATGCCTCGACGACCGGTTGCGCTTCGATCTCGCCCGCGTACAGCGCGGTGAGTACACCGCGCGGACCGTCGGATGCCAGGACATCGGCCACGCGTCGGGTCCCCAGCTCGTCGAGGAGCTCCGTCGTGGCGTCGACGGGGCGGATCCCGCACAACGCGTCGAAATCGGTGAGTGCGCAGAGCAGTTCCGGCTTCGGATTGGGGTCGGTGTAGACGCCCCGCTCGTAGCCGTCCCGCGCCTGCTCGGCGTCGGGGTGCGCTTGCAGCGACAGCGGCTCGGCGGCGGCGAGGATCTTCAGGAGGTAGGGGAGCTCGCCGGCGAGGTCGCGCAGTGGCCGGCCGTCGTCGAGCGTCGCTGGTCCGCTCGGGTGGGTGCCGATCCACAGCTCGGCCCACGGCTCGCCGTCGGGCTCGACGCCCAGCAAGGAGGGGATGAACTCCGGGTCGCCCCAGGCGTAGTGCTGGACGACGCCGTGGACCCGCTGCACGTTTCAACCGTACCGCCGCCCGCTGCGCCGGGAACCACGAACGCTTCGCCGACGTCAGAACAATCATGAAACGCCACACCATCACCCCCCTTGGCACCCCCCTCGTTGCCCTCGCCGCGGTGCTCGCCCTCGGGCTGTCGGCGTGCGGCGACGACTCCGAATCCACACCCGCCACCGAGCCGACGACCGGCGAAACCCTGCCTCCGGTCGATACGACTCCCGACACCACCAGCCCTGACACCGGTCCCGACGACACCTCGACGGATGGCATCCAACATCCGACCGGTGCCGAGGACGTCGTGCTGCAGATCAGCTACGAGGGCGGTTTCGTCCCCGTCGACTACGCCTTCTTGAACCTGCCCAGTCTGCTCGTGACCGGCGACGGTCGCGAGATCGAGCAGGGACCGCAGATCGAGATCTATCCCGGTCCGCTCCTGCCGAACATGCAGCAGCGCACGATCAGCGAAGCGGGCATCCAGGCCCTTCTGCGACTGGCCGAGGAGCACGACCTGTTCCGCGACGTCGAGTACGAGGACGAGACGAACATCGCCGACGCCCCGTACACCGTCGTGACGATCTCGGCCAACGGTGAGACCTACGTGCACGAGGCGTACGCGCTCGGTCTCGGCGGCGACGGAACCGAATCGGACGAGGCGCGGGCGCAACTGGCGTCGTTCGTCGAGAAGGCGAGCGACGTCGCCACCGCGGCCGGCGCCGACACGCTCGGCCCGCAAGAGGAGTTCGAGGCGACGTCGTACCAGTTCCGGGCGACGGTCGCCGACGAGACCGCCGTCGAAATCGAACCGACGCTCGTCGACTGGCCCGCCGATGCTCCCGTCCGGCTCGCCGACGCCTCCGAGTGCGCGACCGTGCCGGCGGAGTCGTTCCGCGACCTGTTCGCCGCAGCGAACCAGCTCACCTGGTTCGTCGAGGACGGCGTCACGTACCAACTCGTCGTGAAGCCCCAACTCCCCGGCGTCCCAACCTGCTGACTGACCCCACCCACCGCACCCCAAATCCGTTCTGTCTGCTTCAGACGAGCCCCTTGGCAGTCTGGAGCAGACAGTTCGGGTTTTAGAGGCCGAGGTCGGCGGCGCGGGCGAGGACGCCGTCGCGTTCGGCGCCGATCGTGGTCGACTCTCCGTGGCCGGTGTGCACGACGGTGTGGTCGGGCAGCGTCAGAAGTGAGGCGATGATCGAGCGCAGGATCGTCGGCTCGTCGCTGTGACTCCGCCCGGTGGCGCCGGGACCGCCGCAGAACAACGTGTCGCCGGTGAAGACGTCGCCGGTGTCGGCGTCGTGGAAGCAGCAGCAGCCCGGCGAGTGTCCGGGCGTGTGAACGACCCGGAGATCGTGTCCGGCGACGGTGATGGAAATGTCGGGCTCGATGTCTCGATCGGGTGAGTCGGCCGGCCACACGACATCCCACAACATGCGATCGGCCGGATGGATCAGGATCGGCGCATCGACCGCGGCGCGCAATGGGACGGCGGCATTGATGTGGTCGTTGTGACCGTGGGTGAGCACGATCGCTCTGACACGGCGCCCGTTGACGGCGGCGACGATCGACTCGTGATCGTGAGCGGCGTCGAACACCACCACCTCACGGTCGTCACCGACCAGCCAGATGTTGTTGGTGACGTCCCAGCTCCCGCCGTCGAGCTCGAAGACGCCGTCGGTGGTGACGAGTTCGATCGGCACGTCGTCGGCTCAGAGGACGACGACGCTGCGGAGCACGTCGCCCTGCTCCATCTTGTGGAACGCCGCTTCGACCTGATCGAGGGCGATCGTCTCGGACACGAACCCGTCGAGGTCGAGCCGGCCCTGGCGATAGAGATCGATCAGCATCGGGAAGTCGCGCGAGGGCAGGCAGTCGCCGTACCACGACGACTTGAGCGAGCCGCCACGTCCGAAGACCTCGATGAACGGGAGCTCGATCGTCATGTCGGGCCGTGGCACGCCGACGAGCACGACCGTGCCGGCGAGGTCACGTGCCTCGAACGCCTGGCGGTACACGGCGGGGTTCCCGACGGCCTCGATGCACACGTCGGCGCCGTTGCCATTGGTGACCGACTTGATGTACTCGACGGCGTCGGTGTCCTTCGAGTTGCACGTGTGCGTGGCGCCGAACCGCTTCGCCCACTCGAGCTTGCGATCGTCGATGTCGACGGCGACGATCGTCGCCGCACCGGCGAGCGCGGCCCCGGCAATCGCCGCATCGCCCACCCCGCCGCAGCCGAACACGGCCACCGAGTCACCGCGGGTCACGCCCCCGGTGTTGATCGCCGCGCCGAGGCCGGCCATCACGCCGCAGCCGAGCAGACCAGCTGCCGCCGCAGGTGCCGACGGATCGACCTTCGTGCACTGGCCGCTGTGCACGAGCGTCTTGTCGGCGAACGC
>DATMDV010000297.1:0-18293 GCA_035557475.1 Ilumatobacteraceae bacterium | reverse complement strand
TCTCGCGGATCGGCCACAGCCAGGCGGTGTCGATGTGGGCGTGGCCGGTGGCGATGATGTGGTGGGCGCTCGATCGCGCTGGCAACGACAGCGCCCGCTCGATCGCGTGGCGGGCGGCGGCGACGTCAGGGACGAGGTCGAGGGCGCGTTCGATGTCGCGCAACAACCGCCGCCGGCGGGGATCGTCGAGGGCGAGCGTTCGCATCAGCCCGTCGAGGACGTCGAGGTCGTGCATGAGACCCTCGGCCTCGGAGTCGACGACGACCAACTCGGCGCGCTTGAACCGGTACAGCGGTTCCTCGCCGGCCGTCGCCGGCGACCCGAGCGGCGACGCGTGGAACTGGGGGAACGACGGGTTCGAGGCCGCCTCGACGGTGAGCACGACGACCCCCGGTTCGGCGTCGACGGCGATGTTGGTGCGCCGCGGGTGGATCCCCTGGACGGGCCCGTCGTCGTCGACGACGAGGCCCTCGCACTGGAACCCGGCTGCGTCGCGGTGGAAGCCGAGGTCGATCACGGCTTCGACGCGGCGGCCCGCCCAGTTGTCCGGGATCTCACCGGTCAGGCGGAACCACGTCGTGCCCCACGGAGCGCCCCATCTCGATCCGACCGTGAAATCGGTCAGCCGGTCGAGCGTCGGCCCGGCCTGGATCGCGAGCGCCGCCCGATCGATCTCGACGAGCGGGACGACCCGCTCCCACAGCTCACGCGCGATGCGTCGCTCCACGAGCGCCCGGTCGTCGTGCACCCTGGCACGCTATCCAACCCCCCGATTCTGTCTGCTTCAGACTGCCCGTCGGCTCGTCTGAAGCAGACAGAACGGATTCTTAGGCGAGGGTGACGGCGATGGCTTCGGGGCCGCGGCGGCCGGCGCCGATGGTGTAGCGGACGCGCTGGCCCTCGGTGAGCGTCGCCGTGGCCTTGGTGCCCTTGCTGGCGATGTTGGTGTGGTGCACGAACAGGTCGTCGGCACCGGGCCGGGCGATGAAGCCGTAGCCCCGTGCCGGGCTGAAGAACTTGATCGTGCCGATCGTGGTGCTTCCGTCCACGGCGCTCGCGCTCGCGTTGACGAAGCTCGTCGACGATGGCGTCGGTGCCGATGCGGCCTCGACGCGGGCGATCTCGGTGCTCAGCCGGCGGGGGTCGGCGGGTTCGATCACCTCGGCGACGCCGATCTGCTGCTGCAGCTGACGGGTCGCCTTGCGCATCGAAGCGTCGATGAGCGAGATGACGACGCCGGTGGCGCCGGCGCGGGCCGTGCGCCCGGAGCGGTGGTGGTAAGTAGCGGCGTCGGCCGGCGGATCGAAGTGCAGGACGCAGGCGATGCCGTCGACATGCACGCCGCGCGCGGCGACGTCGGTGGCGATGAGCGCCCCGATCCGGCCGCGCTTGAACGCCTCGAGGGCCCGGTCGCGCTGGGCCTGGCTGCGCCCGCCGTGGATGGGCTCGGCCTTGGTCCCGAACTTCTCGAGCTGCTTGGCGAGGCGGTCGGCACCGTGGCGCGTGCGACAGAACACGAGCGTCGATCCGAGCGCGGCGGCGACGCCGGCCACGTGGCGCGGGCGGTCGGTGCGCTCGGCGAGCCAGAAGAGGTGGTGGGCGGCCGTGATGTCGGGACCCTTCTCGCCGACCTCGTGCCGGCAGGGGTTGTCCTGGAAGTCCTCGACGAGCTTGGCGACGGGTCCCTCGAGCGTGGCCGAGAACAGCAGCACCTGACGCCGGGCGGCGGTTGCGCTCACGATGCGGCGCACGGCGGGCAAGAAGCCCATGTCGGCCATCTGGTCGGCTTCGTCGACGACGACGGCGGTCACCTGATCGAGCCGCAGGGCGCCCATCTTCAACAGGTCCTCGAGGCGGCCGGGACACGCCACGACCATCTCGGCGCCCTGGTCGAGCAGCTTGCGCTGACCGCCGTAGCCGACGCCGCCGTAGACGGTGGCGATCTTGTGGCCGAGCGCCGCCGCGTACGGCGACAGGGCCCGTGAGATCTGCTCGGCGAGCTCGCGGGTGGGGGCGAGGATGAGGGCGACGGGTGCGCGGCGGCCGGCGTCGAGGAGGCGGGCGACCAGGGGCAGGCCGAACGCGAGTGTCTTGCCGGAGCCGGTCGGCGCACGGCCGCACACGTCGAGCCCGGCGAGGACGTCGGGGATGACCGCGGCCTGGATCGGGAACGGCTCGGTGATGCCGGCTGCGGCGATGGCCCGGCAGATGCTGGGCGGGAGGCCGAGGTCGGCGAACGTTTCGTCGCGCGGCGGCCCGTCGGCGCGCGCGCCGGTCAGGGAATCGAGGATGCTCATTGGGGGGATTGCCTTTACTTCGTACTTCGTGTTCAACAGCGCGATTCGCCAGAGCACGAAGCCGGAGAGCGCCCGCCGGACGAGAGACGTCCAGCGACGCTGCACGCTACCGGGTGTTCGGTCCGGACCCACCCGGGCCAGCCGGCGACCCACTCGGCGACGCACTCGACGTGCTCGACCACGTGATCGCGGCGTCGGCGAGGCCGGCGATGAGCGCCTCGGTGTGCGGCACCAGCCCACCCTCCCAGTCCCACCACAACGGGCTCGAACCTCGCGCCCGCGGCGGCAGCTCGATCTGCACGCCGCCGGACCGGGGGAGGTTGACCGGGTTGGCGGCGTGCATCCCGCGCAGGTCGGGCGGGATCCGCTCGACGTCGGTGATGATGTCGTAGGCGGGCAGCCGCGGGCGAAGGTGACCGGCGACGTGGTCGGCGAGCCGGCGGTTGCGCCCGCCGAGCAGCAGCGCCGTGAAGTACCCACGCCGTCCGTACCCGTGGATCGTGACCACCACGTCGACATGACCGATGAATCGCGCCAGCGGCTCGGATGCCTGCGGTCGGATCTTCGTCGACGGGATGTGGTGGCGCATCCCATCGGGCTGATGCACGCCGTAGTACGACGCGCCGGCCTGCTCGGCGGCGGCGCGGGCGACGACATCGGTCGCCTCCTCGAGGGCGCCGCCGTGGTACGCCATGAACCCGAACGCGCTGCGCAACTCGCAGTGCTCCTCGACGCCCGGCAGCGCGAGGAGCTCGTCGAATCCGATGTCGGCCACGCGGTCCATCGTCGCAGACGTCCGCCGAAGCTGCCGCGACGTACAGTGGTGTGCGCATGTTGGTCTGGATGGATTTGGAGATGACCGGGCTCGATCACACGTCCGACGTCATCGTCGAGATCGCCACCCTGATCACCGACGACGATCTCGCGATCATCGCCGAAGGCCCGGATCTCGTGATCCACCAGGACGACGAGATCCTCGCCCGGATGGATCCCGTGGTCGTCGAGATGCACACCCGTTCGGGACTGCTCGGTGCGATCCGAGAGTCGACGGTGACGCTCGAAACGGCCGGCGCGGCCACCCTCGAGTTCATCAAGACCCACGTGCCAGAACCGCGCTCGGTACCGCTGTGCGGCAACTCGATCGGCACCGACCGGCGCTTCCTCGCCCGCTACCTGCCGGCGATCGAGGATCACCTCCATTACCGCTGCGTCGACGTGTCAACGGTCAAAGAGCTCGCCAAGCGGTGGTATCCGAGCCTCGACAGCGTCCGACCGTTCAAGATCGGCGCCCACCGCGCGCTCGACGACATCCGCGACAGCGTCCGCGAGCTCCAGTTCTACCGCGAGCGGGTGTTCGTCGCGGCGAGGCCTCTCGAGCCGCCCGGGGGCGACTCGAGCACGACAGCGGACCAGCCGCCGGCCGACACGCCCACGGGCGGCTGACGACCCGTCATCGCGACCGGTTCCGTCTACTGAATGGCGCGCGCTCAGCGCGCGCGATGCTGACGCAGTGCGTGCCGTCACCATCCCGACGTACGGAGGACCGGAGGTCCTGACACTCGCCGACGTCGACGATCCGGTCCCCAGTCGCGACGAGATCCTCGTGCGCGTGACGCACAGCGCGTGCAACCGGGCCGACACGCTGCAACGCATGGGTGGCTATCCCGATCCGGTCCAGCGCGGGGTCGAGATCCCCGGCATGGAGTACGCGGGAACGGTCGTCGAGCGCGGTGATCGGGTGTCGACCTGGGAGATCGGCGACCGCGTGATGGGGATCGAGTCGGGCGCGTGCTATGCCGAGCTCGTCGTCACCCACAGCCGGCAGGCACTGCCGGTTCCCGCCGCGGTCGCGAGTGAGGACGCGGCGGCGATCCCGGAGGTGTTCCTCACGGCGTGGGACGCGCTCGTCGTGCAGGGCGGCCTGACGAGCGGACGGTGGGCGCTCGTCCACGCCGGTGCTTCGGGCGTCGGCACGGCCGCGATCCAGATCGCCAAGGCGATCGGTGCCCGCATCGCGGTGACGTGTTCGGCCGGCAAGGTCGATGCGTGCCGGGCGCTCGGTGCCGACCTCGTTCTCGTGCGCAGCCCGGACGACTGGCTGACCGAGCTCCAGCGGGTCGCGCCGAACGGCGTCGACGTCGTGCTCGACGTCGTCGGCGGCGAGGAGGTCGACCGCAACCTGCGAGCGGTCCGCACCCAGGGCGTCGTCATGCAGGTCGGTTTGATGGGCGGTGGGCAGACACCGGTCAACGTCGGGTTGCTGCTCGTCAAGCGCGTCACGTGGATCGGAACCACGTTGCGCGCCCGATCGCTCGAACAGAAGATCGCGCTCTGCCAGCGCTTCACCGCCGAAGTGCTGCCGCTGTTCGAGACGGGTGATCTCCGTCCGGTGATCGATTCGCGCTACCCGCTCGAGGCGGTGGCCGACGCTCACCGCCACATGGAGGCCAACGCCAATGTCGGCAAGATCCTGCTCGAGGTCGCGTGATGGCACAGCGGCACCCGAAGCAGGAGCAGGAGCCGGCCGGTGACGACGTCACCGAGGTCGCGCCCGGGGTCCTGCGCGCCCAGCTGCCGATCGACATGCCGGGGCTCGGTCACGTCAACTGCTACGTGCTCGAGGACGAGCGGGGCGCGGCGATCGTCGATCCCGGCCTGGCTTCAAGTGTCTCGCGCCGGGTGTTGAAGGCGCGCCTCGCGTCGGCCGGCATCCCGTTCCGTCGCGTGCACACCGTCGTCGTGACCCACAGCCATCCCGACCACTTCGGTGCAGCCGGATGGGTGCGCCACGAGACGGGCGCCGAAATCGTGACGGATCGCCGGTTCCGTCTCATGTGGGATCCGTGGGAGGCGCCCGACGTCGACGTCGAGGATGCGGCCGCTGCGTTCGACGCCACCGTCTCGGCAGAAGGCAACGGCGACGCGGCCGTCGACAACGACGCGATGCTGGCCGAGCTGGCGGTGCGATCCCGGCCGCGCATGCCGTGGGATCCGGCGCCGTGGGGTGGGTCGGGGATGACGATGCCGTTCCGCCGCCGCGCCCGGCTGCGTCTGTCGGCTCGCTTCCCGCGCCTGCTGCGGGTTCCGGTGCCGTCCGTGCGACTCGACGACGGCAGCCCGATCCGCCTCGCCGGCCGTGAATGGGTGGCGCTGCACACGCCCGGCCACACCGAGGACCACCTCTGCCTGTTCGATCCGACCGATGGCGTGCTGTTGTCGGGCGACCACGTGCTGCCCACGATCACGCCGCACATCGGCGGTTTCGGCCCGTACCGCGACCCGCTCGCCTGCTTCTTCGCCTCGCTCGACAAGGTCGCCGCCCACGGACCCGACACCAGCATCTGCCTCCCGGCCCACGGCCACCCGTTCACCAACCTGACCGTGCGGGTCGATGCCATCAAGCGCCACCACCGCGAACGCCTCGACACGTTGCGCTCGGCGTTCGCCGGCATCGGGGGCCCGGCGTCGGTGAGCCAACTGTCGGGCCACCTGTTCTCGGCGCGCGCCCAGGGCGCGATGGCCGACAGCGAGACGTTCGCTCACCTGGAGCATCTGCGCCTCGCCGGCGAGGTGGCGCGGATCGACCAGCCGACGGGCTACTCGTACGTGCCGACCGGCTGATCGGAAAACCGCGAGGCCGGCTCGAGCCGGTGCTCTGGACGGGTGGTGGAACACACCCGGGGGACGTTGCCGATGCGAGTCACGGACATCACGCGTATTTCGGGGGTTCCACGCGGATCAAGTCTTCGAGGAGCCGACATGACACTGATCAACGCTGCCACTCACAACATGACCATCGAGCTCGGGACCATCGAGCTTGGCGTCCCGACCTGGGACCTCGACGTGTTCGACGCCCTGTCGCTCGCCGCGGTGCCCGAGCCGACGCTCGAGGACCTTGCTGAGCTGGAGATGTTCGACGACGACGAGCCCAGGGGCTCGAGCTACGCGCGCTGCTCCGACGGCAACGGGACGCTGAGTCACCTGTTCTTCTCCGACGACGACTTCGACATCGCCCGTGCCAAGGCGATCTGCTCGAAGTGCGGCCTGCGTGAGGCGTGCCTCGGCGGCGCCCTCGAGCGCGGCGAGGTCGCTGGCGTGTGGGGCGGCGAGCTGGTCGAGGAGGGCGCGGTCGTCGTGCTCAAGCGTCGTCGTGGTCGCCCGCCGAAGGTCGCCCGGCCGGTCCTCGTCGTCGACGAGGTGCCGTTGCCGCCGCACCTCGTCGCGTGACTCGCGACACACCGTCGAACGTCGAAACCTCCTTGACCGCGATGGTCGCGGCGTGGTTGTGTAGTCCCCGCTGCGCCGTTTCGGCGCGGCGCGACCCCAACCGACGACCCACCTCCGAATAACGAGGCCGAACGATGATCCACACCACGACGAACACGCACCGCTTGGGCCACCAGCCCAGCCGCGCGCGCTTCGCGGGCGCGATCGGTCAGGTCTGGCAGGGTCGTTCGGTTGATCTCGGCAGCTGCGCCGGCGCCAATCCGTCCGCTCCCTCGACGTATGTGGCACGCCAGGCCAACGCCACCGACGCATCGCCTGCGGTCGCCTCGTTCGACGGCATTCTTGCCGTCCCGACGATGTGGACCAAGACCGCAACCCGGCACCTCGCACCGAGGTCGACGTAACCAGACGTCGAAGTCACCTCACCGAGGCCGCCGGGTTCCGACCCGGCGGCCTTCTTCGTTTTTCCGCCCGGCCATCCGACTCTCTCCGAAGCCAATCCACCACAGCGAACAGGACAGACCATGACCACCATCGAGTTCGAAACGATCACCATCACCCTCAAGGCTCCGGTCGCGCGGTGCGCCGACGGCAACGGAACGCTCACCCCGCTGTTCTTCTCCGACCACGTCATCGACATCGCCCGTGCCAAGGCGATCTGCGCCAAGTGCGCGCTGCGGGTCGAGTGTCTCGCAGGAGCGCTCGAACGAGAGGAACCCTGGGGTGTGTGGGGTGGCGAGTTGATCGCCACTGGCCGCGTCGTCGCCCACAAGCGACCATGCGGCCGACCACCGAAGCGGCCGAGACCCGAGCTCGTCATCGACGAGATGGGTGTCGTCGCCTGACCTCAACCAAGTTGCTCCCCCCCGGCGGGGAGCCGGGGTCGTCGTTAGCCTGACGCCATGGCTTGGCGGCCCCGGCTCCCCGTGCTCGTGCTGTGCGCGGCCATCGCCCTCGGGTTGGTCGGCGGTTGGGCGCTGAGCCGGGTCGTGATCGGCGACCGCGACTCCGGTGAGAGCGACATCGACAGTGTGGTGCTCGCCGAGCCGGGCGAATACCAACAACCGTCGGGCGGTGAGAATCGCGACGTCGACGGTGAACGCCTGCCCGAGGTCGTGCTCACCGACCCCGCCGACTTCGAGATCCACACGTCGTCGCTCGTGGGGCAACCGCTCGTCGTCAACCTCTGGTACTCCACGTGCATCCCGTGCAAGCGCGAGCTGGGCGAGTTCGCCACTGTCCACCGTGAGCTCGGCGACCGGGTCCGGTTCGTCGGGATCAACCCGTTCGACTCGGTCGAGGTGATGGAGCGCTTCGCCGGCGACCGGGGCGTCGGCTACGAGTTGCTGCGCGACCAGGAGGCCGCGTTCGTCGACGCGGTCGGGGTGGTCAACTTCCCGGTCACCCTTTTCGTCGATGCCGACGGCACGATCGTCGCCCAGACCGGCGAGATCGACGGCGACGAGTTGCGGGCCCGTATCGAGGAGCTGTTCTAGGTGGGACTGTCGTTCCTCCGCGGGTTGGCGGCCGCCGTGAACCCGTGCGGATTCATCCTGCTCCCGACGTACCTCATGTACTTCCTCGGCCTGCAGGGCCAGCACCCCGGGACACAGCGGGCGTCGATCCGCCGTGGGCTCGTCGTCAGCGGGGCGGTGTCGGCAGGTTTCCTGACGGTGTTCCTCGCGGTCGGGCTGATCTCGGTGCACTTCACGCAATGGATCAATCAGAACGCCCGCTACGCGACCGTGGTGATCGGCGTCGCCCTGATCGTGCTCGGCGTGGCGATGCTGTTCGGCTACAAGCTCCCGATCTCCACGCCGCGGTTGGACGCCGGCGGCCGGGAACGCACCGTTGCATCGATGTTCGTCTACGGCATCGCGTACGCCGTCGCCTCGATCGGCTGCTCGATCGGCCTGTTCATCGCCACCCTGTTCACGCGCACCCGCACCGACGGCGTGCTCAGTGGCATCGCCAACTTCGTCGCCTACGGAACGGGCATGGCGCTGCTGGTCACGGCGCTCACCATCACGCTCGCCGTCGCCAACACCGGCCTGTTGCGTGTCCTGCGCACCGGCATGCGCCACGTCGAGTCGATCGCCGCGGTGTTCGTCGTGCTGTCCGGCCTGTACCTCGTGTACTACTTCTGGGTCGTCGACGTGAACGAGGACTCGGCGCCGATCACCAACCGCGTCGAGGATCTCCAGAACTGGATCTACGTACGGCTCAGCAACAGCTGGCAGACCACGGCGCTGTTGCTCGGCGCGATCGTCGCGGCCGCGATCGTGTTCGTGGTCGTCCGACGCGACGACGGTGACGACAGTCCGGCCGCCGAGCCAACCGGGTGACACCCGGGCGCCCGGGCTACCGTCGCCGCCGTGAGTGAGGAGCTCGACGCCAGCGCCGTCGCATTGAGCCCGGCGGCGACGGTGATGCTCGTGCGTGACGGCCTCGGCGGGCTCGAGGTGTTCATGCTCCGGCGCGCCCTCGGCGCCTCGTTCGCCGGCGGGGTGTACGTCTTCCCCGGCGGACGGGTCGATGCCGCCGATCACGCCGGCGAGCTGGAGGCGATCTGCGACGATCTCGACGACCAGCAGGCGAGCGCCCGCCTCGGCGTCGAGCGCGGCGGTCTCGCGTTCTGGGTCGCCGCGATCCGCGAGTGCTTCGAAGAAGCGGGGGTGCTGCTCGCCAGGCCAGTCGACGGCGACGCGGCGATCCGCTTCGACGACCCGGCGACCGCGCAGCGGTTCGCCACCGCCCGTCGCGTGGTGCACAGCGGTGAGCTCTCACTCGTCGATCTCTGCGCCGGCGAGGGCCTGCGGCTGATCACCGGTCTGGTCCAGTACGTCGCCCACTGGATCACCCCGATCGGTGAGCCGAAGCGGTTCGACACGCGGTTCTTCCTGGCGCTGGCGCCGCCGGCACAGGAGCCCCTCCACGACGACTCGGAGACGATCGCCAGCTTGTGGGTCACGCCCCGCGACGCGTTGGCCCGCGGCGCCGCCAGCGAGCTGCAGCTGTACGCGCCGACGATCCACAACCTCGAGTTCCTCGACCAGCATTCGTCCGCCGCGACCGCACTCGCCGCCGGCGCGGCGATCGGATCGCCACCGGCGATCCTGCCCCGGCTGCGGTTCGGCGACGACGGTCGATTCGTCGGGGTGGTCCTCCCTGACCACGCCGACTACGAATCGATCCCGGTCCCCACCACCGTCCAACGCGGCCACCGCGGGAGGGGATGACCGGGGTGCCGGGTCCACGCATGCTGTTCACGTGCCGGCCCTTGGCCGGTCACTACGAACCCCTCGTGCCGCTCGCTGCGGCGGCCAAGGCGGCGGGGCACGAGGTTGCGTTCGCCACCGGTGATTCCTACGTCGACCGTGCGCGCGAGGCGGGTTTCGAGGCGTTCCGTGCCGGTCCCGGCGAGGGTTTCAGGGCCGAGTGGACGCCTCGCTTTCCGGGGTTCGAACGGCTCGTCGGCGACGAGCAGCGCCGGTTCTTCCTGACCGAGGTCTTCGCCAACCTCGAGTTGGTGCCCCGCGCCGACGACCTCGAGCGCGTCGTCGACGCATGGGAGCCGGCGATCCTCGTGCACGAGGTCGCCGAGCTGGCTGCTCCATTGGTGGCCGCGGCACGGGGCATTCCCTACGTCGACGTGAGCTACGGGTCACTGATCCCGCTGGCCCTGTTGCGGGCGACGGGCGAGGCGGCAGCACCGCACTGGCGGGCTCGGGGCCTCGAACCGG
This sequence comes from Ilumatobacteraceae bacterium, assembly GCA_035557475.1. Classification (GTDB taxonomy): domain Bacteria; phylum Actinomycetota; class Acidimicrobiia; order Acidimicrobiales; family Ilumatobacteraceae; genus JALOLG01. Next base: position 8,026 of record DATMDV010000297.1, on the reverse strand, counting down.
ATCCCTTGGCGGGACTGTTCCGTCACTTGTACGTCGACACGTGCCCGCCGTCGCTGCAGAACCCCGAGATCGAGCACCTCGCCTCGGTGCAGGCGCTTCGTCCTGCAGCCGCAGCACGTTCGACCGACGAGCCGCCGGTGTGGCTCGATCGTCTCTGCGGCATGCCCATCGTCTACGTGACCATGGGGACGATCTGGAACCGCGATCTCGACCTGTTTCGGCACGTGATCGAGGCGGTGCGCGACGAGGCGGTCGCGCTGGTCGTCACCGTGGGACGCCAGAACGATCCGGCCGCCCTCGGGCCCCAGCCCGACAACGTGGTGGTCCACCGATACGTCCCCCAGGCCGTCGTGCTCGAGCGTTGCGACGCGGTCATCGCCCACGGAGGCTCAGGCACAACGCTCGGCGCGCTCGCGTTCGGTCTGCCGCTCCTCGTCATCCCCCAGGGAGCCGACCAGTACTCGAACGCGGACTGGGTCGTGGCGGCGGGCGCCGGCCGCCAGCTCCGGCGCGACGAGGTGACGACTCCGGCGATCCGGCAGGCGGTTCGCTCATTGCTCGACGAGCCGGACTACCGCCGCGCCGCCGAAGGAATCGCAGCCGAGATCCGCGCCATGCCGACCGCGGAGGTCGCGATCGAGCGGATCGAAGCGCTCATCGCAAGCGGGTCCCCGGGGCGGTGACTCGCCCCGAGCGTCAGCGCTTGGGACCGAGGGCGATCTCGACCGCGTCGAGCATGCGCGCCGAGCAGCCCGCCATGTCGACGGCGGCCTCGGTGGCCGGCGGCGCGATCTCGGCGACGATCCGCGCCGCGATCGCACGGAACATCTCCGCCGCCACGCTGTCGCCGTCGATCGAGATCGGCGTTCCGGTGTCGCCGCCGGCAGACACTGCCGGCTCGAGCGGGACCTGACCGAGCAGTGGCGCGCCGATCGCCTCCGCGAGGGCGCTCCCGCCGCCCGAACCGAACAGCTCGTACACGTTGCCGTCGTCGCACGTGAAGCTGCTCATGTTCTCGATCACGCCGACGACGCGCAAGAAGCTCCGCCGGGCCATGTCGGCGGCGCGCTGGGCGACCTTCTGCGCTGCCAGGGCGGGCGTGGTGACGATCACCAAGTCGGTGCGGGGGAGCATCCGGGCGAGCCCCATCTGGACGTCGCCGGTGCCCGGCGGCATGTCGATCAGCAGGTAGTCGAGGTCTCCCCAATGAACATCGCGCAGGAACTGCTCGACCGCCTTGGTGAGCATCAGCCCGCGCCACATCAACGCCGTCTCCTCGCCGACGAGGAAGCCGGTCGACACGACCTTCAGCTTGCCGCTGCCGACCTGGAGCTCGTTGGGAATGATCTTCGGCTTGTCGGAGCCGTCGACCCGGGTCGCTTCCATCCGTTCGGAGATGCCGAGCAACCGCGGGACCGAGAAGCCCCAGATGTCGGCGTCGAGCACGCCGACGACATTGCCGGTGGCTGCCAGCGCGGCCGCCAGGTTGACCGTGACCGAGCTCTTGCCGACGCCGCCCTTGCCGCTGGCGATGGCCAGCACGCGGCATGACAACGGGACCTCGGTGTCGGGGGCCTGCTCGCGGGCGTGCCAGCGGGCCTTGAGCATCACCTCGGTGCGTTCGTCGGAGTTCATCTCGCCCCACACGATGCGGACGTCGGTGACCCCGGGGTGGACGCCGATGCGCGTCTCGACCTCACGCTTGATATCGGCGCGCAGCGGGCAACCACCGATGGTCAGCTTGATGCCGACGGTGACGACGCCGTCGGCGTCGACGTCGACGGACGGCACCATGCCGAGCGACACGATGTCGGCGCCGAGCTCGGGATCGATGACCGACCCCAACACGGCCAGCACGTCGTCCCGACTCGGGGCCGCAACCCCACCCGTCGTCCGCTGTGTCGCCATCGCACGTATTTTACCGGCGCCGGCCGTGTAATCTCTTCTTGTGGTCGATCCGTCGGCGAATTCCCCGTTCGTGGACACCGGGCATCTCGACGTCCTGAAGGCGCTCGGCGACAACACCCGCTACGCCATCTACCTCGAGCTGGCGCGCGCCGCCAGGCCCCTGACCACCGCCGACATCGCCGACACGTTGGGACTCCACGCCAACACGGTGCGCCCGCATCTCGAGCGAATGCGCGACGTCGGCCTCGTCGACGTCGAGACCGAGGCGCGCGGCAAGCTCGGCCGGCCCCAGCACCGGTACTCGGTTGCAGCCGGTGCGCCGTCGCTCGGTCTCGAGCCGCCCACGATGCCCGTGTTGGCGCGGATGGTGCTCCGCATGGCCGATCGCCTCGGTGCCGCGGCCGGTGACGCCGAGGACGTCGGCCGCGACGAAGGTGGTCGGCGCGCCGTCGCCTACCTCGACGCGCCGTCGAGCCTCGAAGCGCTGGTGTCGGACCTCGACCGGCTCGGCTTCGACCCGATCGTGACCGACGGCGACGACGACGACACCGCCATCGTCGCCTTCGCCCATTGTCCGTTCGCCGACATCGCGGCCGAGCATCCCGAGCTCGTCTGCGGGCTCCACCGGGGCCTGGTGGCCGGGTTCGTCGCCCGCATGGGCGACGCCGAAGTACGTGAGTTCTGCACGCTCGTCGACCGCACTCCTTGCCAAGTCGCGGTCCGTTCCCGATAACATTGAATCGTTCGACACAGGAGGAAGCGCACGTGATCACGCTCACCGACACCGCTACCGTCAAGGTCAAAGAGCTGCTCGAGGCCGAAGGCGCGAGCGACCTTGCCCTGCGTGTCGCGGTCAGGCCCGGCGGGTGCAGCGGCTTCTCCTACGAGATGTTCTTCGATGGCGACGTGGCCGCCGACGACGAGCAGGCGACGTTCGGCGATGCCGTGAAGGTCGTCGTCGACCAGGCGTCGGCGCAGCTTCTCGAGGGCGCCACGCTCGACTACAAGGACGGGCTCGACCAGTCCGGGTTCGCGATCACGAACCCCAACGCCACCCGCACCTGCGGCTGCGGGTCGAGCTTCTCCTGACCACGTCCCGGTCGCGGATCTGAGCTGAGACGCGTCCGTCTGCGGGCGCCGTCGGCAATCGGCGCGGGTTGCTCCCCGGGGATTCGCGCGCGATCGTGGCGGACAGATGTCTGACCCGGTCTCGTCGCCGCTGCGCAGGTACCGTCGCCGGATCCTGGGGTGGGGGCTGCTGGCCGTGGCGGTGCTGTGCGGCGCCGCGGCGCCGCTCTTCCTCCGCAGCGTCGAGCGCGACCTCGAGCGGCGTGTGCCGTCGGAGCTCGCCGACGACGGGTTCGACGGCGTGACCGCGGCGTTCTCGGGGCAGGACGGCGTGCTGAGCTGTGCCGCCCCGCTGGCCGAGCCGGAGGACGCGATCGACGCCGCGATCGACATCTGGGGTGTCCGGGCGATCGAGCTCGACCGGTCGTGTCGGGTCGGCGGCTCGCCGTCGGACGACACCGGCGCTGCGTCGACCGCATCGACCTCGCCCTCCGATGGCGAAACCGTGCCGAGCTCGTCGACGCCGCCGGCTTCGACCACGACGACCGACGAAGCGCCCGACTTCGCAACGATCGTCGATGTCGTCGCGAGTGGGCCGCGGTTGTCGATCCTGGAGTCGCTGATCGACGAGGCCGATGCGGCCGAGACGCTGTCGGGATCGGGTCCGTTCACGTTGTTCGCTCCCTCCGATGAGGCGTTCGACGCGCTCCCCGCCGACACGCTCGCTGAGTTGCGCCAGGATCCGGTGCAGCTCGCCGAGTTCTTGCAGCACCACGTCGTCGCCGGTTCAAATCCGTCGAACGAGCTCGAACCGGGAGTGCTCGAGATGCTCGACGGCATGTCGCTGAACGTGGCGGTCGACGACGACCAGATCCGAATCGGCGGTGCCCTGGTCACCGAGCCCGACCTCGTCGCCGGCAACGGTGTCGTCCATGTCATCGACGAGGTCCTGCTGCCCGGCCCGGATCCCACCGAGCCCGACGACCGGGTCGCGGTCGTGTCGGCGACGCTGACCGCCGGACGGATCGTGCTCGCGGGGGAGGTCGCTGATGAGGCGCAACGGGCGCTGCTCGTGGAGGGAGCGACCCGAGTCCTCGACCCGGCCAACGTCGACGACCAGCTCGCCATCGCGCCCGACGCGACGATCGACGACGACACGGTGCGCTCCCTCGCCGAGCTCGTGGCGGTGATGCCGCCGCACCTCGTGAGTGGTGAGAGTGGTTTCGACGGCACCGGGCTCTACGCCGAGGGCGTGTTCGTCGACAACAGCGGGCGCAGCGCGTTCCTCGCCGTCGCCGACTTCGTGGCGGCCGTGGTCGAGGTCGCGCCGCGCCCGACCGCATCGGACGCCGACGCCGCATCGCTCGAGGACGAGCTCAACGCGTTCGTCCTGGCCAATCCGATCCAGTTCGCGCCGGCGAGCGCCGACGTCGCGCCCGAAGCGCTCGCCGTGCTCGACCAGATCGCCGGCATCGTCGAGCGGTTCGACGGTGTCACGATCACGATCGAGGGTCACACCGACAGTGATGGTGTTCCCGCCGAGAACCAGGTGCTCAGCGAGCAGCGGGCGGTCACCGTGCTCGCCGGCCTTGTCGAGCGCGGCGTGCCGTTCGCCGACCTGGCGGCGGTTGGCCTCGGCTCGACCCAGCCGATCCTCGTCGGCGGGGTCGAGGACAAGGACGCCAGCCGGCGGATCGAGTTCCGCGTGACAACCGGACCAGGAGCCTGATGGGAAGGACGACATGCCCTACACGCTGGTGAAAGGACTCGTCTGGGTCGTGCTCGCGCTGCTGCTCGGCGGCGTGCTCGGCTGGCTGTTGCGGAGCCTCAAGAGCCGGCGCCAGATCGCCAGGGCACGGGCGGCGGCAGGCGGATCCCATGCCGGTGGCGGACCCGGTGACGCCACCGATGTGGAACGTTTGCGGCTCCGTCTCGCCGAGCTCGAACCGATCGTCGTCGAACGTGATCGCCTCCGCGCCGAGCTCGAGCCGATCGTGGTCGAACGCGATCGCGTCCGCGCCGCGATCGCATCGGTTCGGCCGGATCCCGCGTGGCAGCGAAACGCGGGTGACCCCCTGGCGCCGGAAGCGCCGCCGCCCCCGGACGTCGCGGCCGCGGCCGCGGTGCTCGGGCGCGAGATCGAGCTCGACGATCTGCGCGTCGTCGTCGGCGTCGGCCCGGCGATCGAGTCGTTGTGCCGCCGGATCGGGATTCGCACCTGGTGGGACCTGGCGACGACGGAGACGTCACTGTTGCGAACGATGCTGACCGAAGCGCGTCCAGGCCTCGCCGTCGACGATTCGGCGAGCTGGCCGCTGCAGGCGAGGTTGTTGGCGGAGGGACGCTGGGCGGAGTTCAAGGCGCTCACCGAGGACCTCGCCGCGGGTCGCCCGCCCGACTGAGCCGCGGATCGCCGGCAGCATGGTCGAGAGCAGCAGGACTGAGGACAGCACGGTCGAGTTCACCGTCAACGGGGCGGCCGTCGCGGTGCCCGTCGGTGAATCGCTGCTCGACGCGTTGCGGGAGCACCTCGGCATCACGTCGGCGAAGGATGGTTGTAGCCCGCAGGGTCAATGCGGGTGCTGCACGGTGTGGGTCGACGGTCAGCCCCGCGTCGCCTGCGTCACGCCGGTGGGTCGGGTCGCCGGCCGGTCCGTCACGACGCTCGAGGGGCTCGACGGCGCCGACCGGTGGGCCGAGGCGTTCTGCGCCGGCGGCGGGAGCCAGTGCGGATTCTGCACGCCGGGCATCATCATGCGCGTCGCCGCCCTCACCGCGCCCACCGATGCCGCGGTCCGCCAGGCCCTCCTCGCCCATCTCTGCCGCTGCACCGGCTGGCACCCCGTCGTCAACTCCGTTCTGTCTGCGCCAGAACGCGCCCCGGCGAGTCTGGAGCAGACAGGACGGGGGGTGAGGGCGTCGTTGGAGGGTGGGGTGGCGCAGGACGTGGGGGCGCACGTGGCGCTCGGGCGGGGCGGGTTCGCCGACGACACGGCGCCGCCCGGTGCGCTCGTCGCCCTGCTCGACGCAGAAGGCGAGTGGGTGGTCGGGGAGTCGCTGGCGCAGGCGCGCCGGCTGAGCGGCAAGATCCAGGGACGGCGCACCACGGCGCCGTTGCGGTCGCCCATCGAGTTGCCCGCCGGCGCCTGGATGCGCACGTTGCAGACGACGTGGGTGGAGCCGGCGTACCTCGAACCCGACGCCGCGTGGTGCGAGCCGGGCGGTGCGCCGGCCAGCTCGCTCGGCAACGGCGGAGCGTTCGGCGGGAAGACATCGACCGAGGTCGGCGACGTCGCTCGCCGTCTCGCCGACGAGCACGGCCGTGCCGTGCGCGTCCTGTTCACGCGGGAGGACGTCGTGCGGCGCGGTCCGAAGCGACCACCGATCGCCGCCGGCGTGCGCGCCGACGGCACGGGGGTCATCCGTGTCGCCCGCACCCCGGGGATCGCCCGTGCGATCGCGTCGATCGCCCCCGGCCTCGTCGTCGAGGAGGTCGACGTCGCCGGTCCACCGACGACGAGCGCCGCCCGTGCCGCCGGCTGGGCCGAAGCCGCGGTGCTGCTCGCCTCGATCGCCGTCTCACCGCTCGACCCAGAAATCGACCCAGAAAATGACATGGTGACCGCCCCGAACGGCGCCACGGCATGGGCGTCGATCGACAGCGACGGTTCGCTCCACGTTCGCGTGCGGTGCGGCGAACCGCTCGACGAGGCGGTGCTGCGCAGCTACTGCACCGGTGCCGCCCACATGGCGCTCGGGTGGGTGCGCAGCGAAGGCCTGGCGATCGGTGCCGACGGCACGCCGCTCGACCTCACGATCCGCTCGTTCGGTGTGCTGCGGGCCATCGACACCCCACCGATCGACATCGTGATCGAGCCCGACGACGGTGAACCGGTGAACGGCTCCGACGCCGTCTTCGCCGCGGTCGCGGCCGCCGCCTGGCGCCGCGCCGGCTACCCGCCGGAGTGGCCGGCGGCGAGATGAATCGCGATCCGGTACCGTCGGCGCGATGAACAAGCCACTCGGTCCCTACAGCCCGTTCGTCCGCGCCGGCGACTTCATCATCGTGTCCGGACAAGGCGGCATGAAGGACGGTGCGATCGTCGAGGGTGGGGTCGCGGCCCAGACGACGCAGACGATGGCGAACCTCTCCGACCGCCTCGCCGACGCGGGCGCGTCGCTCAGCGACGTCGTCAAGACGACGTGCTTCCTCACCGACATGGACACGTTCGCGACGTTCAACGCGGCGTACGCGGAGGCGCTCGGCAGCCATCGCCCGGCGCGTTCGACGGTCGAGGTGTCGGCGCTGCCGGGAGGGATGTCGGTCGAGGTCGAGGCGTGGGCGTACAAGCCGGCCTGATCTCCTTCTGGACGCCGTTCGTCGGACGAGCCTTCGAGTGCCGATACCGGCCCGGCTAGGTTGACGTCATGGCCGGTGCCATCGCGATCGTCGTCGTGCTGCTGCTGTTCCCTGTCGTCGTGCTGATGGGGTGCTCGATCCTCGCCGGCGCGCTCGGCCAGCTGCTGTGGAAGGACGGCCAGGCCCGGCACGAGGGCAGCGAGCTCGTCGAGCTGAACAACTAGCCGGTCGGCGATGCATCGGTTCGATGCCTCGGTCGAGGTGCTGACGCAGGCGATCGTGCAGTACGCGACCGATCGCGTCCGCCTCGATCCGCCGCCGCTCGACGGGCCGCTCACTCCCGCCGAGCTGCGGGCGCTGGCTGGGCCGACGATCACGGCCGACGGGCTCGGCGGTCTCGAGGCGTTGCGCATCTTCGCCGACGTGCTCGCCCCGGCGTGCATCTCGGTCGATCACCCGCGGTTCTTGTCGTTCGTGCCCGCCGCGCCGACCGTGGCGTCGATCCTGTTCGACCTCGTGGTCGGCGCATCGAGCATCTACGCCGGCTCGTGGCTCGAAGGAGCAGGCGCGGCGTTCGCCGAGAACGAGGCACTGCGGTGGATCGCCGATCTGGCCGGCCTCCCCCCCGAGGCGGGCGGGGTGTTCGTCAGCGGCGGTACGGCGGGCAACTTGAGCGCCCTGGTCGCGGCG
>DATMDV010000296.1:0-29890 GCA_035557475.1 Ilumatobacteraceae bacterium | reverse complement strand
CCCACGCGAAGATCTCGGGCCGCATGGCTTGGAACGCGAAGTCGAACAGCGAGACGGCGAGCTCGACCAGCGCGTCGACGTCGGCGCAGTCGACCAGCCAGGCGTGCGCGGCGCGGAGGTTGGCGATATCGGCATCGATGGCGGCGAAGACCCGGTCGGCATCGTTCGGTCGGCGCAACGCGGCGTAGTGCTCGCTCGCCATTCGCACGAAATGGTGGGCATGGGCGAGTCGGACCGCGTCGAGCACGCCCCGCTCCGTCAGGCGATCGATGCCGTATTGGCGCACCGTCTCGAGCATCTGGAAGCGGGTCGTCCCATGCGAATCGGGCGAGGCGGTGAGGAGTGAGCGGGCGACGAGGCGGGCGATCACGTCGGCCGCGGCGACGCGGTCGAGCTCGGTCACACCCGCCACGGATTCGACGGTGGCCCCTCCGGAGAACACCGCCAATTGCTCGCACACCTCACGTTCGTGATCGTCGAGGAGGTCGAATGACCAGCGCACGGTCTCGACGAGCGATCGGTGGCGCTCGGCCGTGCGGCGTCCTCCGGTCAGCAACCGGAAGCGTTGGCTGAGGGCATCGGCGATCTCGCGGACCGACAGCGCCTGCGACCTTGCAGCCGCCAGTTCGATCGCCAGCGGCAGTCCGTCGAGTCGCTGGCAGATGTATAGGACGTCGGCTTCCTCGGCGTCACTCGGCGTGAAGCCGGGTCGAACGGCGCGGGACCGTTCGACGAACAGTTCGCCGGCGAGGACGTCGTCGAGCGGCTCGACGGCGCACACGTGCTCGCCGCCGACGGCGAGGCGTTCGCGGCTCGTCGCCAGTACCGACACGGTGGTGGTCGCCGTCACGATGCGCTCGACAAGCGCCGCCGCGGCGTCGATCACGTGCTCGCAGTTGTCGAGCACGAGCAGCACGCGTCGCCCGCGCAACACCTCGACGAGTCGCGACTCCAGCGGGATCTCTGACCTCGAGTCGGCGCCGAGCGTGGTGGCCACGGCGGCGACGACCTCGTCGCCTCGTCCCACCGCCGCCAACTCGCAGAACGCGACCGAGTCGAAACCGTCGAAACTGTCCGACTTCTCAGGACCGGACAGGCCATCGCCCGACTCACGGTCGACGGCGTGTGCCAGCTCCACGGCCAAACGCGTCTTGCCGACGCCACCGGGACCCGTGATGGTGACGGTCCTCGCGGTCTTGAGGGTCTCGCGGAGCTCACCCAACAGGCGGTCGCGGCCGATGAGCCGGGTGGCCGGCTGGGGCAGGACCGAAGCGGTCGAACCGACGGCCTCGTCTCGCGGCCGCGGCACATCGAGCGTGTGGTCGAGCATCGAGCGCTCGAGATCGCGGAGCGCCGGGGACGGATCGAGACCGAGCTCGTCGGCGAGATGGCGACGGTGGTCCTGGTAGGCCTGCAGCGCCTCTGGCTGGCGTCCGGCGCGATACAGCGCGGTCATCAACAGCGCCCGGGCTCGGTCGCGCAAGGGGTGTTCTGAGGAGAGGCTCACGAGGTCGGCGAGCGACTCCTCGTGGCGTCCAACGGCGAGCAAAGCGTCGAATCGCTCCTCGTTGGCCAGCAACCAGAGCTCCTCGAGCCGCGATGCCTCGGCGCGGGCCGCGTCCCAATCGAGGAACTCCATGTACGGCGGACCGCGCCACAGCGCGAGCGCCGCATCGAACCGCTCGATCGCCTCGTCGGGTTTCGCGCGACGCGCTGTGATCCCTTCGGTCACCATCCGGTCGAACCGGTCGCTGTCGAGACCGTCGTCGGACACGTCGAGGGAGTAACCGCCGTCGCCATAGACGATGGAGTCGGGTGGAAGGACCCGCCGCAGGCGCGAGACGTGGGTCTGGACCGCGCCGGCGATGTCGTCGGGGAGCGCTTCGCCCCAGAGCAGTTCGGCGACGGCATCGGTCGCCAGCGGGCGGTTCACGTGCAGGAGCAGGGCGGCAACGAGCCGGCGCTGCAGGTCGCCGCGCAGCGCCACAGGTGCGCTGTCGCCGCTCGACACGGCGAGTGGACCGAGCACGCGATAACGGGGCTCGCGTTGCCCGGCCATGCTGCGCGAGTCTACGAACCAACGACTCAATCAGATCGAGTCGGCGACCAGACGATCATGGACGCGAACGTGGAGTGAGCCGACTCAATCAGATACGACCTCGAAGACGGGGTGGCGCACTGCGATCGCCTGGAGTTGCTCGTCGGTGGAGTCGGGGCCGACCCCTTCGAAGAACTGCCCGACCTCGAACTTCCAGCGCTTCAGGTAGGCGCGGAGCACGGGAACCTTCTCGTCGTCGCCGAGCTCGCGGGCGCGGAACACCTCGACGTTCTTCCCCACCCGCAGCTCGCCAGTTCCCGCCGCTCGGAGGTTGCGGACCCATTGCCCCTCACCCCTCGGCGACACCAGGTATCGGCGACCGTCGAGCGCGAGCAGGTTGACCGGGACGGTGCGCCACTCGCCGCTCGTGCGCCCCTTGACGGCGAGCACGCGGGAGCCGGCCACGCTCACGCCCCGGCGGGTCAGGAAGGCTACGAACCGGTTGAAGACGTTGCGGGTGAACCAACCGGGTGGGCGGTAGTGGGCGGCCATACGCACAGCTTGCCCCACCTCTCCACTCGTCCTGACCGTTCTGGGCGGCTGTTCTTTGCGGCACCCGCAAGGAATGACCACCCAGAACGCATGCTTGGGTCGAATCGCGAACTCGCGGCGTGAGAATCACCCTCGCTACGCTGTCGCCAATGCTCGCAGCCGAGATCTGGTTCTGGTGGATCGGCGTCGTCCTCACGGCTGTCGGAGTGCTGTCGGTGTTCGCCCTCGTCGCCGGGTACCTCAAGAACGTCACGTCGCAGCGCTACCCGGGGAAGCGCCACAGCGAGCGCGATCTCTGAACCCAATCTTCCAACTCCTGGACGAACGAGGCGAACTCCTCGCACGCTGCACGTTCCCGCCCCGTGCGACGCATGTCGCGTGCGCATTCTCGGGTGGTGCCGACTCGACCGCACTCGTGGTGCTGGCGGTTGCCGCCGGTTGCGCTGTCACCGCCCATCACGTCGACCACGGCGTTCGCTCCGACTCCGGCGCAGATGCGGCGATGGCTCGTGCGACGGCTGCCGAGCTCGGCGTCGAGTTCGTGCTCCACCACGTCGACGTCGCGCCCGGTCCGAACCTCGAGGCGCGTCTGCGGCAGGCCCGCCACGACGTGCTTCCCGACGGTGTGCTGACCGGTCACACCGCCGACGATCAGGCGGAGACCGTGCTCCTCAACCTGCTCCGAGGGGCCGGCCTCGATGGCCTGACCGCGATGTCGCCGGGACCGACCAAGCCGTTGCTCGCGCTCCGCCGCCACGAGACGCTGGGGTTGTGCGCGACGCTCGGTCTCGCCGTCGCCACCGACCCGACGAACACGGATCCGACGTTCCGCCGCAACCGCATCCGCCACGAAGCGCTCCCACTCCTCGCCGACATCGCCCAACGCGACCCCGTGAACGTGCTCGCCCGCACCGCCGACGTGCTGCGCCACGACCTCGACCTGCTCGACGGATTGGCGGCCGAGGTCGACCCGACCGACGCCCGTCAACTGGCGGCGGCCCACCCGGCGCTCGCCAGTCGGGCCGTGCGCCGGTGGCTCGCGGCGGATGGATACGCCCCCGATTCGGCGGCCGTCGAACGGGTGCTCGCGGTCGCAACGGGGACGCATCTCGCCTGTGAGCTCACCGGCGGACGCCGTGTCGAGCGTTCCGGCCAACGGCTCCGAGTCGTCACTCCTGCCCGGTAGGCTCGCACCCTGGGATGACCAGCGATCTGTCGACAGGACGCAAACCGAAATGCCGCCAAAACTGAGGGGGAAGTGGGCGCTCGGGATCACCCCGCGTCACTTCACGTGGATCCTGAAGGACAAGCTCGCGATCTGCGAGCGTCCCGGTGGCTACGGCGACAGCCATCGACGGGTGCGCCGCCAGGAGGAGATCATCTGGATCCGTGAGAACGGCTTCAACTACGTCATCTCGATCATCCAGGCGCCGCACAACCTGCACAACTACGACGAGCTCACGATGCCGTACCGGCACCGGCCGTTCAAGGCCGACGACCTCGAGCCGTGGTTGCGCAGCTTCTATCGCGAGATCGACGACCTGATGAAGGCCGGCGCCAAGCTGATCGTCCACGGCGAGGAGCTCGGCGACCGGCTGGTCGGGATCATGGGTGGCTACATCCGCTGGGCCGACCTCGTCGCCGACGACACCAAGGCGATCGCCGTCACCGAGCGTCTGACGGGCCGTCAGCTCGACCCGTTCGCCCGCAACATCGTGATGATGGCCACCAGCCTGCGCTGAGCGCCGGCGCGCCCCTCCCATCGGCCGCGGTGCGGCAGTATCGTCCGGACGATGAGCGAGCACGCGCCGAGCTGGCATACCGATCCGATGGGTCGTCATGAGTTGCGCTACTGGGATGGCACGGCGTGGACGGATCACGTCAGCGACCAGGGCGTCACGAGCTCGGACCCGGTGCAGGGACCGCCGGGCTCCCAGCCCGCCCGTCTCGATCGCTTCGACGCCGCGCTCACGGTGGGCAACGAGGGCGACCAGGCCAAGATCCAACAGCAGATCAGTGGTACTGGCCGTCGCGGCGCCGGCATCGAGCAGCCCGTCGCAGGCGGCCTCGGCACGATCTTCGACGAGCCGATCCTGGTGGTCAACCAGACGGCCAAGATCATCGAGCTCAACAACCAGTACAGCGTCTTCAACCAGGCCGGCACCCAGATCGCAGCTGTGAACCAGGTCGGCCAGAGCGCCGCCAAGAAGGTGCTGCGGCTGGTCTCGAACCTCGACCAGTACATGACCCACAAGTACGAGATCACCGACGCCACGGGCGCTGTCGTGCTGCGCCTGACAAGGCCCCGCAAGGTGATCAAGTCGACGGTGATCGTCGCCGACGGTGCCGACCGCGAGCTGGGGCGCATCGTGCAGGAGAAGATGATGGGCAAGATCCACTTCGGCCTCGAATCGGGCGGTCAGCGGCTGGGCGCCATCAAGGCCGAGAACTGGCGGGCCTGGAACTTCCGCATCGAAGACGTCGCCGGCAACGAGGTGGCCCGCGTCACCAAGACCTGGGAAGGGCTCGCCAAGACGATGTTCACCACCGCCGACAACTACGTCTTGCAGGTGCACGTCCGCATGGCCGAACCGTTGAACAGCCTGATCGTCGCCTCGGCGTTGTCGGTCGACACCGCGCTCAAGCAGGACTCCCGCGGCCTCACCTGACCCCGCCGCGCCCAACCCCGCCGTTCTGTCTGCTTCAGACGGCGCGCCGGCTCGTTTCGAGCAGACAGGTCAGGCGCGTGGCAGGACCTGGCACGTGCTCGGGATGCCCAGGAGCGGCACCGGGTCGACCGGCACGTTCCCGGGCCGCACCTCGAAGTGCAGGTGGTAGTTGCCCGCGCCCGGGTTGCCCGTGTCGCCGACGTAGCCGATCAACTGGCCGGCAACGACCCGGGCGCCGGCAGCGAGCCCGTCGGCGAAGCCGGACAGGTGGTAGTAGCGGTAGCGCACGTTGCCAACGGCCGGGACCAGCTCCCAGCCGAACCCGGCCGCGCTCGTGTTGGCGAACTGCCTCGACAACACGCCGTCCTCGACCGCGAAGACGCGTTGACCGAGGGTGCCGGAGATGTCGACCCCTTCATGCGCACCGGCGCCGTAGAGCTTGCTCATCGCACCGAAGTTGTTGCCGACGACGCACCTCGGCAGTGGGTCCATCGGGAACCGGAGTCCGGTCGGGATCGGGACGATCCGCTCGGCCGTCGACAACGCCTCCGCCCCGCCGGGCGGGATCAACAGCGCCGCACTCGGCGCTGCCGCGGCCGATCGGGCCGGGTCGATCGGCGACGAAGCACCCGACACCGCAACGACAATGGCGGCGACCATGGCAACGACTCCGGCCAGGAAAAGTCCGGACAATGCCACAGAAAGTGACGCTTTCGAAGGCCGGGTCGGGGTAGCGTCGCTGTGCATGGCGGTGGTTGGGCAGCGGGTGCTCATCAGCGGGATGGGCGGTGAGATCGGCTCCCGCGTCGCCAGTCTGCTCGAAAACGAGCCATGGGTGGAATCGCTCGAGGGGATCGACGGCGATCCGCCCCGCCGCCGGCTCCGCCGGGCGGTGTACCACCGCATCGTGCCCGGCGACCACGATCGCATCGTCGACGTCGTGACCAGGTTCGATCCGCACGTCCTCATCCATCTCGCGGTGTGGGAGCCACATTCCCGCGCCAACCCCGATCGGGCCCGTCTGCTTACCGACGACGCGGCCACGTCGATCCTCGGCGCGGCCGCCGAGTGCAGGTCGTTGGAGTCGATCGTGGTTCGCAGCGGCATCGAGATCTACGGGCGATCGCGGGGCTCGGTCACCAGGCCCGACGAGTCGGCCCGGATCGACCCGACGAGTGGGTTCGGGAAGATGCTCGCCGGGATCGAATCCACGGCCACCACCATCGGCGAACGGATCGGTGTGGCGGTCGGAGCGCTCCGGTTCGCGCCGGTCATCGGTCCGCACGTCCCGAGCCCGCTCGGGCGGTACCTGCGGATGTCGGCGGTGCCGTTCAGTGCCCTTGCCGATCCGCCGTTCGCGGTCGTCCAGGAGATCGACGTGGCGGCCGCGTTCGTCGCCGCCGCGCGACTCCGGCTCGCCGAACCGATCAACGTCGTCGCGCCGGGGGCGATCACCGCGTTCCACGCGATCCGACGCGGCCGTCGTCTGCCGGTGCCGTTGCTCGGACCCGACTGGGCCATCGCCCGCGGGCTGTCGTATCTCGCCGGCGCCCCGATCCCCGACCACGTGCTCGAGTTGATGCACCGGGGTCGCCTCGCCGACGGCGGCCGGGCGATGGAGGTCCTCGGTGTCGCGCCCACCAACACCACGAGCGAGGTCATCGACAAGCTCTACAGCTGGCCGAGTGTGGTGCACACGCCGGCGCGGGTGGCCGTCGCGTGATGGACCGTCTCGCCGACGTCGTCAGCCTGCCGGCGCGTCGGGCGGCGAGCACGCTCGCCGCCGGAGCCCGCAGCACGTTCGACAACGTCGTGGACTCGTCGCTGCACATGGTCGACGACTGGGGACGCGATCCCGACTTCGTCGCCCGTGTCTGGTCGATGTCCCGCTTGCGCTGGAACGTCGCCGTCAACGGTCACCGCCGGCTCCCGAAGCGCGCCGGCGCGCTGATCGTCGTCAGCGCCCGCCGGTTCGCCTTGGCACCCGTGTTCGCGGCGCTGTCGATCGGCGGCGCGGTCGGACGCCCGGTGCGTTTCGTCGGACGGCCCGACATCGCACCGATCGGTCCGGTCATGCAGCGTCTCGGTGGGCTGCTGCCGCGGGCCGACGAGATCGCCGGGGCACTGCGGGCCGGCCAACTGGTCGTGATGGGGGCCGACGCCACCATGCACCCGCGCGCCGTCGGGCACATCGACCATCGACTCGTCGGCGCCGCGGTGGCGGCCGGCGCGAAGGTGTTCCCAGCGGCGACCGCGAGCGCCCCGTTCCTGCGCAGCGCGCGTGTCGAGATCGGATCCGAGGTCCGTGCCGATCGGGGTCGTCGCGGGCCGCTCGCCGAGCTCGAGCTCGCCGACGCGCTCGAGTCGGCGATCCAGCGACTCCTCGACGAGCTGGGCGGCCCGGTGACGGGCACGCCGCTCGACTGGCTGCCGCTGAGCGGCATGGGCGCCGGCTGAGATGACGTACGCACGCGCTGCCGACGGCACCCGCCTCCACTTCGAGACGACCGGCCGCCGCAACGGGCCGCCGGTGTTGCTCATCCAGGGCCTCGGTGCCGACAAGCACGGCTGGACCCTGCAGCGTCTGGCACTCGCGACCCGCTACCGCACCGTGGCCCTCGACAACCGGGGCGCCGGGCGCAGCGACAAGCCGCACGGCCCGTACTCCCTCGAGCAGATGGCCGACGACGCGATGGCGGTGCTCGACGACGCCGACATCGAATCGGCCCACATCGTCGGCGCGTCGATGGGTGGTGCCATCGCCCAGTTCGTGGCCCTCAAGTACCCCGAACGCGCCCGCTCGTTGACGTTGACGTGCACGTCGTGCCGCAACCATCCGTGGCGGCGCGAGCTGATCGCTGGCTGGGCCGAGACGGCTCGCACCAGCGGCATGGCATCGATGACGAACGAGGCGGCGCGCTGGGTGATCGGACCGCGCTCGTTCCGCCGGTTGTCGCCGGCGATCGGCTGGATGGGACCACTGGCGTTCACGCGCCCCGCCCACGCCTTCGCGGCGCAGTGCGACGCGATCCTCGCCGTCGACGACTCGATGGCCGATCACTTGGCGAGCATCACGATCCCGACCCTCGTCGTCGTCGGCAACCAGGACATCCTCACGCCCCGCGGCGACAGCGAGGAGCTCGCCGAGTTGATCCCGACCGCCGAGTTGGTCGTCATCAGCGGTGCGGCGCACGGCGTGATGATCGAGCACGCCTCGACCTACAACCGGGTGCTGCTCGACTTCCTGGGACGCGCCGAGACCGCGTACCGCCGGCTGACCGATGAGGTCGGTCGGAGTACCGCCGCGGCAAGCTGACCGGGTGCGCATCGTCGTCGTCGGGGCCGGCCTCACCGGCCTGACCGCGGCGCGCTCGCTCGACGCCGGCGGTCATGAGGTGCTCGTCCTCGACAAGGGTCGGTCGCCGGGCGGTCGGATGGCGACGCGCCGTATCGGCGATGCGACGTTCGACCACGGCGCCCAGTTCTTCACCGTTCGCGGCGACGCCCTTGCGGCCCAGGTCGCGGCATGGGAGGTCGACGGGGTCGTCCGGGTGTGGTGTCACGGCTTCACGGCGGACGGCGACGGGTACCCGCGGTACGTCGGGACGCGGGGGATGACCGCGATCGCCAAGCACATGGCGGGCGGGCTCGACGTGCGGTGCGGCGCGATGGTGTTCGCGATTCGCCGGCCGATCGGCAGCGGCAACGGGTGGGAGGTGGTGGTCGACGACGGCACCGTCCACCGGGCCGATGCGGTGATCTCGACGTGCCCGCTCCCGCAGACCTTCTCGCTGCTGTTCGAGGCCGGGGTCGACCTGCCGCGGGAGCTGGTGGCCGACGACTACGACCGCACGATCGCCCTGCTCGCCGTGCTCGACGGGCCCAGCGCCGTTCCGCCGCCCGGCGGCGCCCAACAGCCGGACGGCATCTTCTCGTTCGTCGCCGACAACTCCGTCAAGGGCATCAGTGCCGTTCCGGCCGTCACACTG
This sequence comes from Ilumatobacteraceae bacterium, assembly GCA_035557475.1. Classification (GTDB taxonomy): domain Bacteria; phylum Actinomycetota; class Acidimicrobiia; order Acidimicrobiales; family Ilumatobacteraceae; genus JALOLG01. Next base: position 20,642 of record DATMDV010000296.1, on the reverse strand, counting down.
CACGCCGGGCCGGCCTGGAGCCTCGAGCACTGGGACGCGCCCCGCCCGGCCGTCCACGATGCGCTGATCGCGGCGGCAGCACCGTGGTTCGGCACCGCGCGACTCGTCGACTCGCAGGTGAAGCGTTGGCGATTCGCGACACCGCGCTCGCCCTGGCCCGAACCGTGCTGGGTCGCGCCCGATGGCTCGCTCGTCGTCGCCGGCGACGCGTTCGCCGGACCCAAGGTCGAAGGCGCCTACAACTCGGGCCTGGCAGCGGCCGCCGCGCTCACGCACTCGTGACGAACAAGTGAAGCCCTCCGCACGAGCTCGTCGCCAACTAGCGTGGCGTGATGCCCTGGCATTGACTCACCTCCTTGAACCGCGCGATCCGCACGACGGTCGCCTTCTTGCTGATCGTCCGTCTCGTCGACGAGACGACCGGATTCCTCGCACCTTCCTCCGTCGAGCAGTTCCGTAGCGATCTCGGCATCGGCTACGGCATCGCCGGGGCGATGTTCGTCGCCTACGGCTGCGGCGGCCTGTTCGGTGTGTTGGCCGTCGCCCGCTCGGACGGCAAGAGCCGCAAGACCGTGACCTGGACGGGCGCGATGGTGCTCGCAGGCTCGCTGGCGATCGTTGGTGCCGCGCAATCCGCGCCCTGGCTCCTCGTCGGCGCCTTCCTCGACGCGACCGGGGCGACGATGCTGGTGCACGGGGGCGAGATCAGCATCGCCAACGCGCTCGCCGCGGCGGGCGCCGGACACCAACTCGAGCGGGTGCTGGCGCGCTCGAATGTGTTCGCCGTGATCGGCGACGCCACCGGCCCGCTGATCGTGGCGGCAACCAGGGCCGCCGGGGTCGGCTGGCGGCCGCTGTTCTTCGCGGTCGCGATCCTCGTGGCGCTGTACGGCATCGTGCTGAGCCGGTTGACATTTCCCGAGCCGGTCGTGGCGGTGGCGGAGATCGGGGAGCGACTCGTCCCGATCCACCGACAAGGGGCGGTCTGGCTGGTCGCCCTCGCGGCGGCGGCAACGATGCCACTCGACGAGGCGTACCTGGCGACCGTGCTCGCCTTCGCGGAGGTACGCCAGGGGTTCAGCTCCAGCGGCGCGGCACTGCTCGGCGCCACGTTCGTGGCCGGAGGGCTGGTGTCGCTCACCGCCTTGACGGGCGTCATCGCGCGGACGTCGATGGCGACCCTGCTCACCGTGTCGGCGCTCGGGCTGTCGGCCGTGATGGCCGTCGCGGCCATCGGGCCGGGCTGGGTGCTCGTCCCTGTCGGTCTCGTGCACTCGGGGCTGCTGATGGCCACGTGGCTGGCGCTCCAGACGACGGTGCTGCGCGCCAATCCGGGTCGCGAGGGCGCGACGAAGGTGATCGTGGAGGTGTTGGAGACGGCGAGCTTCGGGGTCGTCGTGGCGATCGGTGTGCTCGCCGATCGCGCCGGGCTGCGATGGGCGATGGCCGCGTTCGCGGTGCTGCCGTTGCTGCTCGTGCCCGTCGCTACTGCGTACAGACGACGTCAGTGATCTCGCCGTCGGCGAACCGGTAGATCGAGGTGAACGCGTCACCGAGCTCCTCGCGGAACTCGGTGAACGACTCGAAGTCGCGGGCACATTGCCGTTCGAGAATCGGCGCGTACGGCAGTTGCCACCCGTTGGTCAACGTCGCGTAGCCGTCGTCGAGCGACACGATGGCCGGCAGCGCCACCGTCTGACTCGTGGCGAGCGGCACGATCGCGAACCACACCACACCGTCGCCGAGCAGATCCGCGACCACCGCGCACTTGGCGACCTCGGCGAGTGCGGCGCAGTTCGACTCACCCGCCGTGCCCGGCATGATCCTCATCGTCCGCTCCTGATCGAGGACGAGTTCGATCGATCCGGTCGTGAAGCCGTCGTCGCCGATCGCGAAGTTCTCGGATGAGGTCGAGAACACCAGCGCGACGAGATCGATTCGACGTTCCAACGGCTCACGCTCGACGAGCTCGGCCACCGAGTCGTCACCCCGGAACACCACCGTGAGCAACACGAGGAGGCCCAGCAATGCCCCGACGGCACCGAAGAAGCGCACCGTGAAGATCTGCCGCATGTGACCAAAACGCTACCGCCACCGCACCCCGCCGTTCTGTCTGCTTCAGATGGCGCGCCGCTTCGTTTCAAGCAGACAGTTCAGCCGCGGCGCGGTGGGCGCGGTCGGCGATCTCGTCGATGACGTCGTCGGTGTGGGCGACGCCGACGAAGATCGCCTCGTACGCGCCGGGCGCCATCGCGACGCCGTTGCGGAGCATGGCGTGGAAGAACCGTCCGTAGGCGGCCTCGTCGGTGCGTTTGGCGCCGGCGAAGTCGATCGGGCGGGGGACGTCGCCGCAGACCACCCCGACGAGCGTGCCGACGACCGGGAACTGGGCGGCGAACCCGGCGCTGCTGCAGGCGTCGCGCAACACCGCGGCGAGGTGGCGGGCCCTCGCCATGAGCTCGATGTACGTGTCGGGCGTCAGCTGGTCGAGGGCGGCCAGGCCGGCGGCGGTGGCGATCGGGTTGCCCGACAACGTGCCGGCATGGAACACCGGTCCGATCGGCGACAGGGTCTCCATCAACTCGCGCGGGCCGCCGACCGCGCCCACCGGGAGCCCGCCGCCGATGACCTTTCCGAACGTCGTCAGATCGGGCGTCACGTCGTACTTGGCCTGGGCGCCGCCGGGGCCGAGACGGAAACCTGTGATCACCTCGTCGAACACGAGCACTGCGCCGACGCGATCGCACTCCGCTCGTAGGCCCTCGAGGAATCCCGGCTCGGGCGCGATCACACCCATGTTGGCGGCCACCGGTTCGACGAACACCGCCGCCACGTCGGTGTCGAGCACTGGGACCTCGTTGTACGGCACGACGAGCGTTTCGGCGACGGCGCCCGCCGGTACCCCGGCCGTGCCGGGGAGCCCGAGCGTGGCGACCCCGCTCCCCCCGGCGGCGAGCAACGCATCGGTCGCACCGTGGAAGTTGCCGTGGAAGATCACGACCCGGTCGCGACCGGTGTAGCCGCGGGCGAGACGGACGGCGGTGCTCGTGGCCTCCGTGCCGGAGTTCATGAAGCGGACCTGCTCGCAGCTCGGGACGAGGTCGGAGATCGCCTCGGCGAGCTTCATCTCGCGCGGCGTCGGGGCGCCGAACGAGGTGCCGTCGCGGACGGCCGCGTTGACCGCGGCGGTGATCGCCGGATGGGCGTGCCCGAGGATGACCGCGCCGTAGCTCTGGACGAGGTCGATGTAGCGGGTGCCCTCGACGTCCCACAGGTGCGCACCCTCGGCGCGGGCCACTGTGTACGGGCGCCCGCCGACCGACCGGAACGCCCGGATCGACGAGTTGACCCCGCCCGGGATGACCGCCGACGACCGCTCGAACATCACGTCGTTCGAGGGCAGCCCGGCGCCGGTGCAGACCGTCGGGGTGCAGCCGGCAGCGACGCAGCGGTCCGGATCGCAGAATGGGATCACGTCGCGTTGGTCACGCGAGTCCGCCGGATGCGGATTGCTCGGCGAACCAACGGGTGAGGTAGGTCAGCACGATGTCGGCGCCGGCCCGCTTGATGGCCGTGAGGTGCTCGAGGGCGACGGTGTCGTGGTCGATCCACCCGTTCGCCGCGGCGGCCTTGATCATCGAGTACTCGCCGCTCACGTGGTAGGCGGCGACCGGGACGTCGACCCGTTCGCGCACGGCGCGGATCACGTCGAGGTAGGCGAGCGCAGGCTTGACCATCACGATGTCGGCGCCCTGCGCGATGTCTGCCTCGACCTCGACGAGCGCTTCGCGGGCGTTGCGCCAATCCTGCTGGTATCCCTTGCGATCGCCACCGCCGACGATCGTCACGTCGACGGCCTCACGGAACGGCCCGTAGAGGCCGCTCGCGTACTTGGCGGAGTAGGCGAGGATCGCGACGTCGTGGTGGCCGTCGGCATCGAGCGCGCCGCGGATGGCGCCGACTTGGCCGTCCATCATCCCGCTCGGTGCGACGACGTGGGCGCCGGCCCTCGCCTGTGCGACGGCGGCCTTGGCGTAGATCTCGAGGGTGGCATCGTTGTCGACGTCGCCGGACGCATCGAGCACGCCGCAGTGACCATGACTCGTGTACTCGTCGACGCAGAGATCGGCCATCACGACCATGTGGTCGCCGACGTCGGCGACGAGATCGGCGAGCGCCAGCTGCACGATGCCGTTCGGGTCGAAGGCCCCGGAGCCGATGTCGTCCTTGGCGGCGGGAATGCCGAAGAGGATGACGGCGCGCACCCCGAGCCCGGCCAACTCGGCGACCTCCTTGCGGAGGCTCTCGCGGGTGTGCTGCATCACGCCCGGCAGCGACAGGATCTCCCGCGGCTCGTCGAGCGCCTCGTGCACGAACAGCGGAGCGACGAGATCGCTGACGCCGACCCGGCTCTCGGCCACGAGGTCGCGCAGCGCCGGCGATCGGCGCAGGCGGCGGGGGCGCGACGTCGGGAAGTCGGCTGGTTGCTGGTGGCCGGCCATGCCAGCATCGTACGCGGGATACCGCGGTCGGCCCACTTCGATCAGCCACGATCGACCACCTCGGTCCGGCGCTGACGCCCGGGATGCTGGGTCCGGATCGGACGCGACCGTTACTGTCAGTGGCCGTGTCGGTACAAGCCTGGTTCGCGCAGGACGAGATCACGATCCGGCCCGGCTCGACCACGTCGCTGTCGTTGTCGATCGAGAACCTGGGCGAGCACACCGAGGCCTACACGATCATCCCCGCCGGGTTGACGGCGGCGTGGACAACGGTGACCCGTCCGAACGTCACACTGTTCGGAGGATCGCGCGACGTCGTCGAGATCGTGATCCGCCCACCGGCGATCCACACGACCACCGCCGGGCCGACGCCGGCGGCGGTCAGGGTGATCCCGCAGCAGCAGCCCGACGAGGCGATCGTCGCCGAGACGCTGCTCGACGTGCAGTCGTTCGACGATCGCCGGATCACGATGCTGCAGCCGTTGCGGCGCGGCCGCCGGCGCGCCACCTACGAGTTCATGGTCGAGAACCATGGCAACAACCTGGCGAGCTGCCGGCTGCACCTCGTCGATCGCACCGAGCGCGTCGACGGGTCGTTCGATCCGCCAGCGGTCGGCGTCGCGTCCGGTTCGCAGAGCCTCGTGCGGCTCCGCATGAAGGCGACGAGTGGCCTGTTCCGGCGAAGCGAGCGACAGCTCGACTTCGAGATCGAGGCGACCGAACCGGATCACGATCCGGCCATCGGGCACGCAGCCCTCATCCAGCCACCGACGGTCTCGGCTCGCGCGTTCGGGCGTGTCCTCGCCGCTGCCGCGTTGGTGGCCGCGGCAGCGCTGGCGTGGGTCAATGTCATCCGGCCCGAGCTCCGCGATGCCGCGGAGCGGGCGGTCGACGACCGGCTCGCCGAGATCGACACATCACCGGCCCCGACATCGCTCGCTCCCGAGCCCGATGCCGCCGACCCGGTGGTCGATTCGATCGCGCCCGCCGCACCCGTCGATGAGGGTGTGCCGACCACGACGCGGATCGAGGTCGACGTGGCGATCGGGCAGACCGGATCGCAGGGGTTCAGCATTCCGGCCGGTTCGGTCTTCGCAATGACCGATCTCGTCGTCCAGAACCCGAATCGGGACATCGGTACCGCCGCCCTGCTGCGCAACAGCGACACCCTCTACGAGTGGAACCTCGCGCAGCTGCAGAGCAACAACGAGTTCCAGCCGCGCGTCACCGAGCTGTTGTTCCAGCCGAACGACACCATCGTCCTCCAGGCCACCTGCGAGGGCGCCGGCAGCACGGTCGGCACCGGCTGTGCGATCGCCGTGCTGCTGAGCGGCGAGATGCGCCCCGCCACCTGACCCCAATCCCATCTCACGAGATCGGATCAGCCGAGGCCGAAGCCGGGGACTCCGGGCACCGCGCTCGGGGGGCGGATCACCAGCACGTTGGTCGACGCGGCCACCTGGTCGGGGCTCGACGCGATCAGCACGCGCTCACCGGCGCCTTCGGTGACGGGGATCTCGACCTCGATGAGGAACACACCACTCTCGTTGGTGGTGGCGATGGCGAACGGGCGGATGCCGTCGGCGAAGCGCAAGACGATGCCGCTGTTCGCCGGGAACCCCGATCCGCCGATGCCGAGCACACCACCCACCTGGACCGACGGTGACGCGACTCCGATCTGCGGTGCGTACGACGCTTCGCCCGACACGATTGCGGACGTGTATTCGCCGGTCGGCGTCTGGAGCAGCACGAGCGCGCTCCGGCGTCCCGCCGCCCGCGGTCGGAACTCGACCTCGACGCTGCAACTGGCGTCGGGATTGAGGGCGCGGTTCGTGCAGCTCTGCCCGACGACGACGAAGTCGTCGGGGTTGTTGCCGCCGAGCCGGATCGACGCGATCGAGGTCGGGAGGAACGACACGTTCCTGATGTCGAGCGTGCGGCGGTCACCGGTTCCGTTGACGACGCTGGAGTGCAGGTCGAGCCCGGGCGGGTTCGCCTGGAGAGTGGGCTCGCCACCGACACCGCGCACCGACGACGTGACCGAGATCGGGTCGTCACCCAGTTCGGAGACGGTCAGCGCGCCGGCGAACACGACCGGTTCGGTCGCGTTGAACGTGAGATACACGGTGCAGCTACCGCCGGCGGGCACGACGACGCCGCGCCGGCACGTCCCGCCCGTGACGCGGAAGTTGGGCGACGTGCTCGTGACGCCGGCTGGCCGGAATGCGCCGGGACCGTCGTTGAGCACCGACACGTAGATCTCTTCGCTCTCCCACCCGACGAGCACCGTGCCGAAGTCGGCGGCGGCCATCGAGACCGCCGGCTGCGACGTGATCGTCACGACGTGCCGGCCGGTCAGTGCCGGGTCGCCCGTCACCCGTCCGGCGATGACCGAGTCGAACGCGACCACGCGGCCGGTGTCGGACAGGACCGGGTTGTCGTGGGCGCCGGGGATCGTGCCGGTGGCCGGGTTGCCGGTGGCGCGTCGCAGCTGTCCCAGCAGCACCTCGGCGACGACGATGTCGCCGTCGGTCGTCGCACCGCCGCCACCTGCCTTCGTGGGCAACAGGTTCGACGCGTCGGTGACGAACACGACCTGGCTCCCGTCGGTGTTGACGGACGGCGACCATGACGCCAGGTTCCCAGCGACGGGACGACGTGGTCTGCTCCCGACGCCGGCGTCGATCGCCGACACGAGCGTCAGCGGAACCCCGCGCGGCGGTTCGTCGAACACTCCGTTGGCATCGGTGTCGCGGTCGAATCGGTAGATCTGGCTCGGGCACTCCCCGACGCACACCGGGAACGTGGCGTCGACGAGGCTGCGGTCGATCGACGTGAACACGACGATCCGGCCGTCCTCGGAGATCGCCGGATCCTCGGCCCCGGCGGCGCTCGGCACGCCGTTGCGACCGGAGACCAGTTCGACGGCGGTGAAGCGATCGGGATCGCCACGGTCCCACACGTACACCTGCGACGTCGCGAATCCGCCGGGCACCGGACCCGTGCCCCAGCCCGGCAGCGGATCGGACGCCGACGTGTCGGACCGGAACGCCAGTTGCCGACCGTTCGCCGACAGCGCCGGCTGGGCGGCACCCCGATAGCGGTAGATCGAGTTGGGCGCCTCGATCGGCACCCCGGCGACCGGTTGGCTGCGGCGGGGGTCACCGACCGGCACCGTCAGGTCGACGACGGTGATCGTGGTGACGCCGTCGGGTGTGCCCTCCGCCGGGTGGGTGAACGCCACGACGGCCCCGCTGCCCGACAAGGTCGGCGGGTATTCGACGACCACATCGTCTCGGGCCGTTCCGGTCCGCGGTGACGCAGACACCAGTTCCCAGACGTCGAACTGACCGCCGCACTCGGGGAGGTGGAGCCGGTACACGTCCCAGCGCTCGTCGTTGTTGTCGTCGCGGAACAGGTCGAGGGCGAGCTGGGTCTGGACGACGACGACGCAACCGTCGGAGCTGATGACGGGTGTGATGGTGTCGCCGGGCCGCACGTCGGCGGGCAGGTGTGACAGCTCGACCGTCTCGCCCGAGGATCGGTCGGTGCGGTACACCGTTGAGCGCGTGCCGTCCGGGGCGCGACCCTCGAACACGATCCATCGGCCGTCACCCGAGATCGACGGATGACCGCCCTCGACCGTGAGCGCTCGGGCGTTCCCGGGCAACCCGACGGGGGCCCGGCGAATGGCCTGGAACGGAGCGCCACCAGCGACGACGGGCAGTGCGAGGGCGCCGATGAGCGCGGCCAGACACATCGCGGACGCGCCGACGAGACGTCGACCACGGTGAGCTTGGCGGAACTTGGTGCTCATGTCGCTTTTCTGGCGCTGGATGTCGTGACGAGTCTATGAATCGCCGACGAGCAGCTCGGTGAGCACGCGGGCGAGACCTTGCACCGTGTGATCGGCAGCAACCGCGCTGACCTTGAGGCTCGATCTCGTCGCCGCCGATTCGGTCGTCGGACCGATCACGCACACGATGGGCGGCGTGCGCGTGCCGATCGCCTCGACCCAGGCCTCGACCGCCGATCCCGATGCGAACGCGACCGCGTCCGCGCCGAGAGCGCTGGCCAACTCGGCGGTGCTCGGCATCCGCAAACGGCTGGAGTACGCGGTGCACACGACCACGTCGCAGCCGCGCCGGCGCAATCCGGCGACGATGGTGTCGGCCGCGCGATCGGCTTGGGCGACGAGTACCGACCACGGCCCGTCGGGGAACGCCTCGACGAGCGCGGTCGCGAGCTGGACGTTCGGGACCAGCTCGACCGGCCGTCCGGACCGCTCGGCCAGCACCGTGGCCGTGGCGGTCCCGACCGCCGCCAGGCGGACCGACGACTCGCGCGCGGCGTCGGCCACCCGTTCCGCGCCGTGACGCGACGTCACGACGATCCAGTCGAACGTGTCGATCCGAGCGAGCGCATCTGCCAGCGCGGCACCTCCGTCGGCCGCTTCGACGATTTCGATGAGCGGCATGTGCACCACGGTTGCGCCCAGTTCCACGAGCAGCGCATCGAGCGCGCCGGGCTGGTCGCGGGTCGTGACAATCGTCCGGCCCCGCAGTGGCAACTCGGACGCCGCTCCCATCACACCCCCGACACGACGTCGTGCGCGTCACGCGCGGCGCGTCGGGCGATCTCGATGTCCGGTCCGACCTCGCCGGTCAGCTCGATCGTCTCCGACACGATGATGCCTGACTCCTCGCCGGCGAGGAACGTGTGCAGCTTGTGCGCGTCGACGTACGCGCCGACCGGCAACGAGCAGCCCGATCCGAGCTCGGCCAGGAACGCCCGCTCGATCTCGACCTCCCGGCGGGTCTGCGCATGGTCGATGCCGGCGAGCGCGGCGGCAACGTCGCCGTCGTCGGCGCGACATTCGACCGCGACGCATCCCTGGCCGACGGCCGGCACGAACTCGGCCGGGTCGAGGACCTCGGCGATCCGATCCGTCAGATCGAGGATCTCGAGGGCGGCCACGGCCATCACGATGGCGCCGTCGACCGGGATCTTCGTCAGCCGGCTGTGGATGTTGCCGCGCAGCTCCTCGAACTGCAGGTCGGGCCGCGCCCGGCCGATCTGGCGCCGTCGCCGAACCGACCCGGTGGCGACGGTGGCGCCCGCCGCCATGTCGACGAGGCGGCAGCCGACGAGCGCGTCGGCAGCCGTGCGACGGGCGCAGAAGGCCGCCAACAACAGGCCCCGTTCGGGTGTCGACCGCAGGTCCTTGGCCGAGTGCACCGCCAGGTCGGCGCGCCGTTCGAGCACCGCCTGCTGGACCTCCTTCACGAACACCCCCTGTCCACCGATCGAGTGGAGCGGCACGTGCTGGCGCGCATCACCACTCGTCTCGACGAGCGTGAGCTCGACGTCGATCCCGATCTCCCGCAGGGCGGCGGCGACGAGCTCGGCTTGGGTGGTCGCCTGGGCGCTCCCGCGGGTGGCGAGTCGCAGCGGCCTCATCGCGCGGTGGCCGGTTCAACCGAGGTCGAAGAGATCGACCACGGCGGCGGCGTTGCGCTCGCCCTGGGGCGTGCCGGCCTGCTGCTTGAGCCGCAGCGACGGCTGATGCAGGAGCTTGGCGATGATGCTGCGCGTGAGCGCGTCGACGGCGTCGCGTTCGGCGTCGTCGAGCGCGGCGAATCGCGACGTGAAACGCTCGAGCTCAGCGGCGCGGACGTTCTCGGCGTGGTCGCGCATCGCGGTGACGAGCGGCGCCGCTTGCAGCGCGGTCGCCTGTTGGCTGAACCTCTCGACTTCCTCGCGGACGATCTCGCGGACGCGTTCGGCCTCGACCATGCGGTGTGACCGACCACGGTCGGCCCAGTCGCGCAGATCGTCGAGGTCGAGGATCCGTACGTTCGCCAACTCGGCGACCCCGGATTCGACGTCGCGCGGCACGGCGATGTCGACGATCAGCAGCGGGCGGCCGGCCGGTCGCACGCTGGCGATGAAGTCGACGGTGAGAATCGGCTCGCCGGAACCAGTGCACGTGAGCACGAGATCGGCGACGCCGATCGCCGCGCCGAGGCGGTCGAACCCGATCGCCACGCCACCGACGCGATCGGCGAGCTCGGCACCGCGGTCGGCGGAACGGTTGGCGACGAGGATCTCGCCGGCTCCGGCACGGTGCAATGCGATCGCGACGCCTTCGCCCATGGTTCCGGCGCCGACGACGAGCACCCGCCGGCCCTCGAGACCACCGAGTTGGTCGACGGCCATCTCGACCGCGGCGTGGCTGACAGAGGCGGTGCCGCGCCCGATCCCGGTTTCGGTGCGAGCCCGCTTGCCGACCGTGAGCGCGTGCCGGAACAACAGGTTGAGGCTGCCGCGGGTACCGCCTTCGGACTGGGCGATCTCCCATGCCTGGCGGACCTGGCCGAGGATCTCGCTCTCGCCGATGACCGCCGAATCGAGCCCGGATGCGACCTCGAAAAGATGCGCAACGGCGGCGTCGTCGTGCTGCGCGAACAGGTAGGGGTGCAGCTCGTCGGGTGCGAGGTGGCCGATGTCGCAGAGGAAGTCGCGGATGTCGGCGTACGCGCCGTGGAACATCTCGGTGACGGCGTACACCTCGGTGCGGTTGCACGTGCTCAGCACCGCCACCTCGCGGACGTTGTCACGGGCGGCGAGCCCGGCCACCGCCTTGCCGATCGCATCCGGAGCGAGCGTGACCCGCTCGAGCAGGGCGAGGGGAGCGCTGCGATGGTTCACTCCGATGACGAGGATCGACATGCGTTACCTACCCTATGCGCTCGCGCCGCGTCCCACATTCGCGGGAATGCTGTGGAGCGGCACGGCCTGAGAGGCACGCCGCTGTTCGTGGTAGCTGAGGATCTGCAACTCGACTGCCAGATCGACCTTGCGCACCGTCACGCCGGCCGGCACCACCAGCACGACCGGGGCGAAGTTCAAGATGCTCGTCACCCCGGCGCTCACCAGCCGGTCGGCGGCGTCCTGGGCGGCGCTCGGCGGGGTGGCGATCACCCCGATCGACAGGCTCTTGGCGCGCACGATCTGGGAAAGGTCGTCGAGGGGACGGACGCGAACGCCGCCGACGAGGGTGTCGAACTTCGCCTCGTCGATGTCGACCACGCCGGCGACGGGAAACCCGCGCTCACCGAAGCCGCCGTAGCCGGCCAGCGCTTGGCCGAGGTTGCCGGCACCGACGATCACCACCGGCCAGTCGTGATCGAGACCGAGCTCGCGCCGCATCTGGTAGACGAGGTAGTCGACCTCGTAGCCGACGCCGCGCGTGCCGTAGCTGCCGAGGTACGACAGGTCCTTGCGGACCTTGGCGGCGTTGACGCCGGCCAGCTCGGCGAGTCCTTCCGACGAGATGTTGCCGACCCCGTGCTCGCCCTGCTCGACGAGGATCTGCAGGTACACGGGCAGCCGGGCAACGGTGGCCTCGGGAATGCGTCGCCGGGTGCGGTGGGGGGCCATCGACTCCCCACGTTACGCCGCTCGTGCACGATTTCACAAAGCTGCCGAGCCGAACTGTCTGCTTCAGATTGCCCGTGGCTTCGGATGAAGCAGACAGAAGGAGGGGGTGGGGGTCAGGCGGACGGGTCGACGACCACCACGGCGTTTTCCATGGTGTCCCCCAGCGTGTCGCCCAGGTTGCCGAGGTGGCGGCGCAGCAGCTTGCCGCTCACGTTGTGGGGCAGCTCGTCGACGAAGATGATCTTGGTCGGGCACTTGTAGCGGGCGAGATAGCCGCTCGCGTACTCGATGAGCGTTTCCTCGTCGAGCGTGGCGCCGGGCGCCAACACGACGAACGCCTTGACCGCCTCACCGGTGTGCGGATGGGCGACCCCGATGACACCGACCTCGACGACGGCAGGATGGTTGGCGAGGACGTCTTCGACCTCGGCGGGGTAGACGTTGAACCCCGACACGATGATCAGGTCCTTGGATCGATCGACGAGGTACAGCCAACCGTCGTCGTCGACCGTCGCCAGGTCGCCCGTGTGCAACCAGCCATCGGCGTCGAGCACCCGTGCCGTCGCCTCCGGCTCGCGGTAGTAGCCCTGGAACACGTTGTCGCCGTGGACCCAGATCTCGCCGGTGTCGCCGACGAGCACGTCGTCACCGTCGTCGCCGATCAAGCGCACTTCGACGCCGTGCACCGAGTGGCCGACGGAGCCGTAGCGCGGTGGCATGCCGGCCGAGCTCGTGACGATCGGTGACGCCTCGGTGAGGCCATACCCCTCGGCGATCTGCAGGCCGAATCGTTCCTCGCACCGCATCGCGATCGCGGGTGGCAGTCGCGACGCTCCCGACAACGCGATGCGGACCGATGCGAACGAGTCGGCCGGAAGCTCGTCGAAGTGAGCGAACGCGATCCACATCGGCGGTGCACCGGGCATCACGGTGATGCCGCGAGATTTGATCGATTCGACCGCGGTCGACGGGTCGAACCGCTGCACCAGCACGAGCGTGGCGCCGACCGTCAGTCCGATCCCGAGGAGCACATTGAGCCCGAAGATGTGGAACAGCGGCAACACGCCGTACACGATGTCGTCGCCGGTCAGGTGATCGCGGGCGGTGAGCGCCTGCTCGATGTTGCTCTGCAGGTTGCGGTGGCTCAGCATCGCCGCGCGCGGCGCGCCGGCGGTTCCGCTCGTGAACATCATCACGGCCAACGCGTCGCCATCGACTTCGACGATGGGACGTGGTGCCGCGGCCAGCAGCTCATCGAGCAGCCGTGCACCGTCGGGCGCTTCACCCTCGGTGATGACGACGTGCTCGACGGAGGGGACAGCGGTGGGGCTCATCTCGGCCCACGTGGCCACGACCGTCGGCTCCATGATGATCGCAACCGGCTCGACGACGGCGATCTCGTGCTGCAACTCGGGCGCCGGGCTCACCGGGTTCAGCGGCACCGCGATCGCTCCCACGCCGATCGTGGCGAGGTACGAGATCACGAAGTAGCGGTTGTTGCCACACACGATCGCGACGCGGTCGCCCGGGCCGACCCCGAGATCGGCGAGCCCTCCCCGGAGGTGGCCGATCTGGTCTCGCAGTTCGCCGTACGTCGTCGAGCGGTTGCGGCTGATGATCGCCACGTCCGCGTCGAGGTGAGGGTCGAGCAGATGAGCAAGATTCATCGTCGCATCCCCTCGTTCCCCACGAGCCACGGATCGTATCCGCGGCGATTGCTGACGCCGGCTGTTCGATCAGAGCCGGTCGAGCATGTGATTAGAGCACGTTCGATCAGAGCCGGAGGAGCGAAATCAACCCGGCGACCAGGATCACCACCAACAGCAGCGCCAGCGTGAGCGTGGTGGCCGGACGCATGGGCGAAGGCTACTGCCGGTCAGCGAGTCGGTCCCAGCGTGACGCGGATGCCGTTGCCGTTCGGCTCGGCGAGCGGCGTCACGGTGATCTGGTCGCCGGGACCGATGCCCAACTCCTCGGCTGCCGAGCGACGGTCGAGGCAGACGGCCAGCATGCCGTACGAGTCGAGCACGAGCCCGACACCGCCGCCGATGTCGGAGAAGTTCGACGACCGCACCGCAGTGCGCGCCGTGACGCCCGTCGGCGCCGTCGGGTCGCCGAGACGCAGCGAGACCTGAGCGACACCACGGAACTGCGGCAACTCATCGAGATCCTCCGGCCCGAGGTTGAGCTGACAGTTGCCGAACCGATCGATCCACAGCACTTCAGCGACGACGGCATCACCGTCGTTGCGGGGGAGCGGGATCGTGCCCGGGGTGAGGATCGACGGGTCGACCTCGTCGCCGAGATCCATGAGTTCGACGCCGTTGCAGAGGTGGGCCGCGGCGGGGGCGAAGATGTCGCGACCCGCGAACGTGATGCCGGCGGCTTGCAGTTGGTATTCGGGGTTCGTCAGCTCGACTGCTCGTTCGGCGCCGCCGGCCATCGCCACCGCCGGGGCCAACAGCCCGTTGTCGGGTCCGATCACCACACCGGCCCCGCCGGCAACCTCGATCGCCACCGCCCGGCGATGCGTACCGACGCCGGGATCGACGACCGCGAGCACGACGCCGGACGGCACGTACCCGATGCAGCGGGCGAGCGCGAGCGATCCTGCGCGAACGTCGAAGGGCGCGATCTCGTGGGTGAGGTCGACGACGCCGACGTGCGGTGCGATGTCGCGGATCACCGACTTCACGACGCCGACGAACTCGTCGCGGTTGCCGTAGTCGGTCAGGAACGACACGGTGTCATAGCGCCGCGGTGTCGTCATCGGTTCACCGTCGCGTGTGCCATCGAGCGGCACGATATCGGCGGGCGAAAACTGTCCCCGGACGCGACGAGGGCCGGTGCCAACCCCCCGATGGCACCAGCCCCGTCGGCGCTTCCGGTGGGAAGACCACCGGCGCGTCTCAACGGCCGTCACTCTAAGCCACGAATGCACCTGAGAAAAGAGTCACGTCGAAAAACTTGGCTGGAGACGCCACGCGCGTGGTGCGAGGTGCTAGCAATCCCCGGTTACGGCGAGGTGCGCCCGAGCTCTCGACTGCGTTGCGCCGCAGCGTGCACGGCATCCACGAAGGCCGATCGGACTCCCTGATCCTCGAGGACGGCGATCCCGGCGGCCGTCGTGCCACCGGGTGAGGTCACCATCGCGCGGAGTGAAGCCGGATCGCCTTGCGCCGCCAGCAACGCGGCCGATCCGACGAGCAACTGCGACACCATCGACTCGACGAGGGCCGGATCGAGCCCGGCCGTCGTACCCGCCTCGATCAACGCCTCGGCGACGAAGAAGACGTACGCCGGGCCCGATCCGGTGAGCCCGGTGACGGCATCGAACTGCGACTCGGGGGCGCGCACGGTCATGCCGACTGAGCCGAGGATCCGCTCGGCCCATTCGAGATCGTCGTCGCCGGCGCCCGGCCCGGCGGTGATCGCCGACACGCCCTTGCCGACCAGCGCGGGCGTGTTCGGCATCGCCCGCACGACGGCCGTCGATGGACCGGCGGCGGCCGCAATCGTCGCCGTCGTCACGCCAGCGGCGATCGACAGCAGCCGCCGGGCACCGGCGGCAGCGGCGTCGCGGGCGACCTCGGGGACGTGCTGGGGCTTCACGGCGAGCACCGCGCCGTCGCACTCGGGGATCTGGTCGGACACGAGCACACCGGGGAACTGATCGCTGAGGATCGTCCGTCGATCGGCGAGCGGTTCGACGACCGCCACGGCGTCGGCGGCGAACTCTCCCGACGAGAGCATCCCCATCAGCAGCGCCGCACCCATGTTGCCGCCCCCGACGACCACCAACTCGCACCCCATATGGCTGGACACGCTAGTAGTGGTCGGGAGTAGTGGCCGGGCGAAGACGATGACGATCCTCATGGCAGAAAGTCATGGCAGATCGTCATGGCAGATCGTCATGGCGGATCGTCATGGTTCACGTCCGGGTGGATCTGACGTGATGGAGGTTTCCGACTTCCCCGACCTCGATCCACCCGGACGCCGACCTGTGTGCAGTGAGTTGTTCGAAGCGGAACGCGTCAGTCGGCGAGGCGGCTCGCGAACCCGATCCGGAGCAGGCCGCGGAAGGTCTGCTCGACGGTCGCGTAGAGGGTGCCGAGGATGCGGTCGAGCTCGGCCTCCGTCAGCGCCACGTCCGGTAGCTCGCCGCGCAAGAACACCGCGTCTTCGATGCCGATCGCGAAGTGCGCGCCGACGAGGCGCTCGTTGCGCCGCAACAAGTGCTCGTAGAGCTCGGCGGCGTTCTCCTCGGGCGCCGGCATCACGTAGGTCTCGTACCGCAGCGTCCGCTGGCCGAGCGTGAGCCACACCGTCGTGATGTCCTTCTCCTCACCGCGCATGCGCACGTACCAGCGCGGGTCGCCGGTCATCGTGTCGTCGCTCGTGGCCCGGTCGATGGAGGCGATGGCCGCGTTTCCGGTGGCGATCGCCGCCAGCCAGGCGTCGATCTGATCGGCCAGCGCGGCGAGCTCGTCGCGGCCCTGATACTCGGTCATGAACACCGGTCGCTCATGAACAGGCGACGAGTTGATTGACGCTGAGGTCGGCGTACAGACGTCGCAACCGGGCCGCCGCGAAACCCCACGTGTAGTGCTTCGCACGGGCCGCCGACGCGAGGCTCATCGACGTCGCGAGCGCCGGCTCATCGAGGATCCGGGCGATCGCCTTGGCGAACTCCTCGGGTGCGCGACCGTGCACCAGGAAACCCGTCGTGCCGTCGTCGACGAGCGTGAGCAGCCCACCGACGGCGCTTGCCACCACCGGCACGCCGCACGCCGCGGCCTCGAGGGCGACCAGCCCGAAGCTCTCGCTGCGGCTCGGGACGAGCACGACGTCAGCCGCCCGGTAATACGTCGAAAGGATGTGATGCGGCTGCGGTGGCACGAACCGCACCTGATCCCGCAGGCCCAGATCGGCGACGAGGTCGTGGGCCCGCGCCGACTCACCGTCGCCGTCGACCCCGCTGGCTCCGCCGACGACGAGCAGCAGGGCGTCTGGACGGCCGAGCGCGGCAAGTGCCCTGATCGCGACATCGGGGCCCTTGAGCGGCTGGATCCGTCCGACGAACAGCAACACCGGCCGGTCGATCGGGAGGTCGAGCGCCGCACGCGCGCCGACCTGGTCGCCGGGCGCGAAGAATGCGTGCTCGACCCCCGGCGCCACGATCTCGATGCGGCCTTGCGGATCGCCGTAGAGACGCCGGAACTGGCGCTCCTCCTCGGTGCAGCTCACGCAGATCGCGTCGGCGCACGTGATGATCTCGGCCTCCGCCCGGTCGCGCCACATTGGCTCGGGGTCGCCGCCCTCGGCCTTGACCCGGGCGAGGGTGTGGAACGTCGACACGAACGGGATGTCGAGGATGTGCTTGAGACGGTGGGCAACGACGCCGCTGAGCCAGTAGTTGGCATGGACGACATCGGCACCGCCGTTGGCCTCGAGATGCTCGAGCACACCGTTGGTGAACTCGTCGAGGATGTCCGACAGCGCCTCCTTCGGGAGGTGGTATGGGCCGGCCTCGATGTACACGACCCGGTGACCGGGCTCGACGAGCACCTCGGCCGGGAGCCCGGCCCGATCGGCACGGGTGTACGTGGTGCACTCGACGCCTGCCTGGGCGAGCGACGACACCATCTCGCGCACATACACGTTCATCCCGCCGCTGTCGCCGGTGCCGGGTTGGGCGAGCGGCGACGTGTGAAGGGAGATCGCAGCCACTCGTTGCACAACCTGTTAAACGCTACTCAGCCGGTCAGCATTCCGCCAGAAACGCGTTCTGTCTGCTTCAGATTGCGCTACGGGCAGTACCAAGCAGACAGTTTCGAGATTCGCTCACCCGGAGGCGTTCACGAAGCTCTCGTAGACGTTGATCAGCGCCTGCTTCTGTTCCGGGCTGAGGACCGGGTCGCGCTCGATGGCTTCGGCCACCGTGAGCTCGTGGGTGCGGTCGGGCTGGAGGATGCCGGCGCGGACGTACAGCGACTCGACGCTGATCCGCAACGCCTCGGCGAGTTGCTGCAAGATGTCCGCCGACGGCCGGCGGATGCCGCGCTCGATCTGGGACAGGTAGGGGTTCGACACGCCCGCCACGTCGGCCAGCTTGCGGACCGACATGCGGGCGAGCTCACGCTGCGAGCGGATGAACGCCCCGAGGTCGATCAGCCGGTCGTGGCGCTCGTCGGCAGCGTCGTTGTCGCCCGGATCCTCGCCCTTGCCGGCGACACCCACTGTCAGAACTCGCCGAGCAACCCGTCGACCGACGCTTCACCCTCGCGGTAGCGACGGACGAGCTCGGCGCTGTACATGTCGAGCCGCTCGAAGCGGTCGCGCCGATCGGCCGACACGCGCTGCTCGTATTCGGCGAGTGCTTCGGCGAGCGATACGAGCTCCGGCTCAGACAGCTCCTCGAGGCGGCTGAAGCCGTGGTCGGCGCAGATCGTGTCGAGCTCGAGCGACAATGGGTCGTCGCTGAGATCGTCGGTCGGACGCGGTGGGCGCGCGGGTCCGCCCGTGAGATGTTGCGACAACACGACCCGCAACTCGCTGGAGAGGTCGACGTCGCGTTCGCCGCGCTCGCGACGATGGGACTCGGCGTGCACGAGATCGAGGCGGGCTTGGGCGACGCGGCGTGCGTACGACACGACGTCGTCCTCGTGTTGGAGCTTCGCTCGAACGTCGCGCAGCTCCTCGAGCGACAACGTGGTGGGATCGTCGGGGGTTACCATGATCCTCCAGAAACGGGGGGCAGAATCGCGACTTCGTCGTGGGGGCCGATGGTGGTCTGGTCGCCGGCGGCCTCACCGTTCACCCAGATCCTGCAGGTTGTGAGCACGTCGCCGAAGGCTACGCCGTATCTCTCGCGAGCCGCGTCGAGGACTTCGGCGACCGTGCGTCCGGGCAGCTCGTCACGGCCGGTGCCAGCGGATTGCCTGGCGGACGCGAAGAGGCGCACGATTGCCACGGCAGCCAGCGTATCGGCACCAGTAGCCTCGCTCGGGATGTACCGTTCGGGGCCTTCGTTGCTGCTCATCCGGCACGGCCAGAGCGAATGGAACGCCGTCAAGCGCTGGCAGGGCATCGCCGACTCACCGCTCAGCGACCTCGGACGACGCCAGGCGGCGGACATCGGGCGGGCGCTCGCTGCCGATCCGGTGGTGCGGTTCGCGGTCGTGGCCTCGAGCGACCTGTCGCGTGCGTCGGAGACGGCGGCGATCGTCGCTGGTGCGCTCGGGGTGGCCGCCGTGATCAGCGACGCACGCTTGCGCGAGGCCGACGCCGGCCCGTGGGAGGGGATGACACCACGCGAGATCGCGGTGCGCTGGCCGGGATATCTCGAGAACCATCGGCGGCCGGAGGGTTTCGAGACGGCCGACTCCGTGGTCACCCGGGCGACCCACGCGTGCGTCGACATCCTCCAGTCGGTCGGGGAAGGGTCGATCGGAGACGACGGGCCGCGATCAGCCATCGCGATCACCCACTCAGGGCTCATCCGCTCGCTGCGGCGTCATCTGGGTGCTGTCGACCAGCCGGTTCCCAACCTCGGTGGCGTGTGGGTCCACCTCGTCGACGACGAGTTGCACCTGGGGTCGCTGTTCGCGGTCGGTGGGCTGGCGGTCAGCGGCGTCGACGGACCCGGGGAGGATCCCGGCGAGCAGCCCGAGGATCCCGGCGATCGCGGTCGCGCCGAGCGCGGACTGGCGGGCTGAGCGCTCCTCGAGCCGCCGCGTGGTGTGGCGGCCGGGCTCGGGCGGCGTCAGCTTCCGCAGCGTGGCCAGGCCGCTGACGACCAGGAGCAGGGCGGCCGACATCGCGACGACCCGATCGGCGTCGGCCATCGGCGGCAACCCGTGGGTCCAGCGGTCGCTCAAGCCGCGGAGTGCGACGGCCAGGTTGAGGACGACGATGGAGCCGGTCACGCCGGCCCACCTGACTGGCATCCCGTCAGATCGCTCGGGGGGTCCGACGGCCAGACCGATCGATGCGAACGACCAGCGCAGCCGGTCTCCGGGGCGGATCACGCCGCCGGTGAGCAGCATCGAGCCGATCGATGTGAGCACGAGGCCTGCGCCACCGACGCCGAGCAGCCACGGCGTCGGTCGATCGAGCGGTGCGACACCGAGCAACAAGCTCGATGCCAGCGCGACGATCATCACCAGGCGTCGGGTTCCGTCGAGTCGAACCAACGCCAACGCGCGATCGGCGATCGGGGTGTCGGGAGCGAACGCCGGGCGCCACGCGCCACGCACCGACTCGCGGAGATCCGGTCCGGATGCGATCCCCAGCAGGCCGGCGACGGCCGTCGGGTACCGGTCGGCGTCGGTGCCGTCGCCGCGGCCTCGTGTCGCGCTGGGGCACGGGTGGCCGCCGATCGCGACGGGTCGCCTGGCGACAACGATGGCAACGACCGCGCCGGTGATCACGCCGAGCAGTTCGGAGACGAACAGGACGACCCACAGCGGGTGCACACTGGCGTGGGTCAGCCGTCCCGCGAGCCATGCGGCCCACGCGACGGTGCCCAACGCAACGCCGACTCCGCCGAGCCGCCGCCCGGTGTACGCCATGCGCGATCGTCCTTCCGCTCCCGTCGGCCCCGCCGCGGACCGAACGTCGCGTCATCGGCACGGACACCCTCGATCTTGAGCGCGGCCGGGGCCGATCAACGGGCCGGTAGCCTCACTCGCTCGT
>DATMDV010000295.1:0-4503 GCA_035557475.1 Ilumatobacteraceae bacterium | reverse complement strand
CCTTCATCAATGCCAGCTGGGCGAGACGTTGCACCGAGACGTCGCCGTCGTACGCCATCAACAGGCGATGGTCCGCCGCTTCGTCGAAGTCGCAGTTGACCGACAGGTTGGCGAGGTCGAACAGTGCGTGGTTCATCCCCGCGTACTCGTAGTCGATGATCCACAGCCGCCCCGGGGCCAGCAGCACGTTGGCCGGCAAGAGGTCGTTGTGGCACAGCGTCGACTCCAACGAACGCGGGTCGAAGACCTCCTCGATCGCCCGCGCCGCCGCGTGGAGCTCGTCGTACACGGCAGGCGGCTCGACACCGTTGGCCGCGGCGTCTCGGGCGTGCCACTCGACGACCCGGAAGATCGGGAACGTGGCGGCGATCGGTCCCGCCGCGTGCAGGCGCCGGATGCACGCGGTCACGCGCTCGAGGACGCCGGGCGCGAGCAGCGCCTCGGTCGTGGCCGGCGTGCCGCCGACGAACTCGGTGACGAGGGTGCCGACGCCCGGGAGCTCGGCTCTGATGCCCGGGGCGATGTCGAGGTCGGCGGCAAGGGACGAAGCGCTTGCCTCGCCG
The DNA here is from genome assembly GCA_035557475.1 of Ilumatobacteraceae bacterium. GTDB lineage: Bacteria > Actinomycetota > Acidimicrobiia > Acidimicrobiales > Ilumatobacteraceae > JALOLG01. The sequence goes on along the minus strand of DATMDV010000295.1, from coordinate 3,940 downwards.
GCCCGATCGATGCCGAGCAGCTCCGTTCGCTCGCCCGGCAGCCGCACCACGAACACCTCGCCGTCGATCTCGACGCGGTAGTTGCGGTTCGTGATGCCACCGTCGAGCGCGACGATCACCGGATCGGCGTCGTGCCAGCCGGGCACGCGCCGGACGATGTCGGCGACTGTGGTCAGCTCCGTCGACCCGCCCTCGCTCATCGACGGGCGACGGACTCGACGAACCGCTCGACGTCAGCCAGCTCGGCCGGAATGCTGACCGTGCGCTCCGTCCGGTCGAGGAGGTCGCCCAGGTGCGCCGGCAAGTGGGGGCGCACGCCCGTCGCCCGCTCGACGGCGTCGGGGAACTTGGCGGGATGGGCCGTCGCGAGGGTGACGATCGGATGCTCACTGCCGAGTGATCGGGCCGCCGCCGTGGCGGTAGCGGTGTGCGGATCGATCAACATCCCGGTCTCACAGTGCACTCGTGCGATCTCGGCGATCGTCGCCTCGTCGTCCGCACTCGCGGCCCGGAACGAACCTTCGATCCACTCTCTTCGCTGATCGGCCTCGAGGTCGAGCTGGTCCCTGACCCGGAACCGTTGCAGCTGCTCGGCCGTCTGCCCACCGTCGCGTCCGTTGATCTCGAACAACAGCCGCTCGAAGTTCGACGACACCTGGATGTCCATGCTCGGGCTCAGCGTCGGCACCACCTCGCGCACCGACATGGAGGCGCCGTTCACGAACCGGGTGATGATGTCGTTGGTGTTGGAGGCGACGATGAAGTCGGCGATCGGGGCGCCCATCCGACGGGCGATCCAGCCGGACAGTACGTTGCCGAAGTTGCCGGTCGGGACGCAGAACGTGACCGGCCCCGACAACGCCCGCGACGCCGTCACGTAGTAGACGATCTGCGCCATCACTCGCGCCCAGTTGATCGAGTTCACTGCCGACAGGCTCATCCGCTCTCGGAACGCGACATCGTTGAACATCGCCTTGACGAGGTCCTGGCAGTCGTCGAACGTGCCGTCGATCGCGACCGCGTGCACGTTGTCGTCGGCGACGGTGGTCATCTGCCGGCGTTGGACGTCGCTCGTGCGGCCGGCCGGGTAGAGGATCACGATGTCGAGGTGCTTGCACCCGCGCACCGCATCGATCGCCGCCGATCCGGTATCGCCACTCGTGGCGCCGATGATCATGACGTGCTCGTCGCGCTCGGCGAGCACGTGCTCGAAGAGCCGCCCGACGAGCTGCAACGCGACGTCCTTGAACGCCAGGGTCGGCCCGTGAAAGAGCTCCTGCAACCACTGGGAATCGTCGATCTGGACGAGGGGTGCAACGGCCGGGTGGCGGAACGTCGCGTACGCGTCGTGGCAGATCCGATCGAACACGACGCGGTCGATCTCGCCGTCGACGAACGGCCACATGACCGCTGCGGCGACGTCGGCGTAGTCGCTGAGACCCGTCAGGTCGGGCAGCGCCGGCCATACGGCGGGCATGTGCAACCCGCCATCGACGGCGAGCCCGGCAAGCAACACGTCGGCGAACCCGAGCTCGGGCGCCGCCCCCCGCGTCGACACGTAACGCACGTCAGCCGCCGATCACGCGCAGCAGCCCACCGATGCGGCGGACCACGTCGAGGTCGCGCAACTCGCGCACGGTCGCCTGCACATCGGCCTCGCGCGCCTCGTGGGTGATGAACACGAGCCGGGCGTCGTCGCCGATCCCCTCCTGTTCGAGGGCACGGATGCTGACGCCGTGGCGCGCGAACACGCCGGTCACCGCATGCAGCACGCCCGGCTGATCGGTGACCTCGAGGCCGAGCAGGTACTCGGCGCTGGTCTCGTCGATCGGGCGGATGACCGCCTTGGCGAACGTGCCGAGCGAGCCGTGGGTGCCCTTCGTCAGGTTCACCGCGGCGTCGATCACGTCGCCGAGTACCGCGCTGGCCGTCGGGAGACCACCAGCCCCGCGCCCGTAGAACATCAGCGAACCGACCGCGTCTCCCTCGACGAACACCGCGTTGTAGCTCTCGCGCACACTGGCGAGTGGATGGTGCAGCGGCACCAGCGCCGGATGGACACGCACCGCGATCTCGCCCGTCGACGGATCCTGGTCGGCGATGCCCAGCAGCTTGACGACGTATCCGAACTGGCGGGCGACGGCGATGTCGGCGGCGGTGACGCCGCTGATCCCCTCGTGGTAGACGTCGCCGGCGACGACCGTCGCACCGAACGCGATCGTGGCGATGATCGCCGCCTTCGCCCCGGCGTCGAATCCCTCGACGTCGGCGGTCGGATCGCGCTCTGCGTACCCCAGCCGTTGCGCCTCGCCGAGCGCGGCGCCGTAGTCGGCGCCCTCTTCGGTCATCTTGGTGAGGATGTAGTTGGTCGTCCCGTTGACGATGCCCAACACGCGGCGGATCGGCTCGCCCCGCAGGCTCTCTCGCAACACGCGGACGAGGGGGATGCCGCCGGCGACCGCCGCTTCGAACAGCAGGTCGACGTTGCTGTCGTCGGCCGTCGCGAACAACTCGGTGCCGACGTTGGCGAGCAACTCCTTGTTGGCGGTCACGACCGGTTTGCCGGCCCGCAACGCCGAGACGATCAGGCCGCGCGCCGGCTCGATCCCACCGATCACCTCGACCACGAGATCGACATCAGGATCGACGACGACGCCGTGCGTGTCGCGCGTGAGGATGCCGTCGGCGAGCTCGACATCACGCTCGCGTGACATGTTGCGGACCGCGACCCGCGTGATCTCGAGCCGGACGCCGGTCCTCGCCTCGATCGCATCGGCCTGCCTGGCGACGAGCTGCACCAGCGCCGCTCCGACGTTGCCGCAGCCGAGCAGGCCGATCCGGATCGACTTCGTCTCGATTGCCACGGGCTCGAAGGCTACGGGATCCACCCCGGATCGACCCTCACGGATCGCGGCTCGCCGGGTGCAGCGTGCTGAGCTGTCGCCATGGACCCGTCGACTCTCACCACGCTGCGCATCGAGCACGAGCCCGGCGCACCGACCGCTTCACTCGTGCTCGATCGCCCGCAACGCCTGAACGCGCTGTCGCGGGTGCTGCTCGCCGAGATCGAGACGGCGTGCCGGTGGATCGACGAGCAGCGTGAGATCCGAGTCGTGATCGTCCGCGGTGAGGGACGCTCGTTCTCGGCGGGGTTCGACCTCGACGACTTCGTCGGCCAGGCGATGGAGATGTCGCCGCGCGCGACCGCCGACCTCGGTCGCGTCGCCGCCGAGGCGCTGACCGACGTGCGGCCCTTGACCATTGGCGCCATCCACGGCCATTGCGTCGGCGGCGGAGTCGTCCTCGCCGCCGCGTGCGACCTGCGCATCGCCGCCGACGACACGCGCTTCTCGATCCCCGAAGTCGACCTCGGGATCCCGCTCGCGTGGGGTGGCATCCCGCGCCTCGTGCGCGAGCTCGGCCCGGCCATCACCAAGGAGCTCGTCCTCACCTGCCGTCCCTTCACCGCCGACGAGGCGGCCGCGCTGCGGTTCGTGAACCGCGTGGTCCCGGCGGCCGACCTGATCGCCGCCGCCCAGACTCTTGCCGACGAGCTGGCCGCCAAGCCCGAGTTCGCCCTCCGCACGACCAAGCAACAGGTCAATGCCGTGACCGAGGAGATCGCCGGCACCCGCCGCAACGCCAACGACGCCGACACCCTCGCCGCCGCCCTCGCCGATCCCGAGTCCCGCGAGACCAGCCGCCGCTACCTCGCCGCCCGCCAACGCTGATCTCTCCTGTTTGTGTCACCGACATCAGCGAGGGTCACCGGTAGCGGTGACACAAACAGAGGTTTTCAGCCCAGATCGGTGGCGAGGAGGTCGGCGTAGGTTTCGCGGCGGACGACGAGGCGGGGGGCGCCGTCGGCGACGAACACGACGGGCGGGCGCGTGATCCGGTTGTAGTTGGAGCCCATCGACTGGCCGTAGGCGCCCGTGAC
>DATMDV010000294.1:0-2375 GCA_035557475.1 Ilumatobacteraceae bacterium | reverse complement strand
CGTGGTCATGATGCTCTCCTGATGTTGATTTCGCCTACGGTGGTCCGCGCCGTCACTTCGACGGTGTCCGCGGACGGGTCTGGTGCCCCCGAAGCCTCGAGGGTGTTTTGCACGGAGCCGGCTGTGGCACTGGCGTCGATCCAGGCAGGGACCCCGTCGCTGATGCCGATGTCGAGGTCACCCATCGAGGTCTGGAGATTGATCGAGCCACGCTCGACCTCACCGACCCTGACGCTGCCGTTGGCCGACGTGGCGCTGACGTCGGCGCGGGCGTGGTCGACGGCGATGCTGCCGTTGGCCGCCTTCACGCGAAGGTCTTGGTTCGCCACGCCGACCCACGTCTCTCCGTTGGAGTTCTTGATCAGCGTGATGCCGTCGGCCTTGCCGAGCCGCACCGAGCCTGAGCCCGAGGTGACCTCGACGGGACCGGTCGCATGCTCGACGCCGATCTTCCCGGCGCCGGACTTCACGGTCAGGGTGCCCACCTCATCGAGATGGACCTGTCCCAGTCCGGTGCGGATGCGGCAGTCCCCCAGCCGTCCGTCAGCGTGGACGTCGCCCACGCCAGCGGTGGCGTCCAGGTCGGACCCCGCCGGCAGGGAGATCACCACGTCGACGGAGCCTCCCCCGTTCCGGCTGAGCCAGGACCGCAGCTTCGTGCCCTTGATCTCCAGCCGGCCGTTCGAGAAGTCGACTCGGGTCTGCTCGGCAGCCCTGACGTGCTCCTCGTTCGCTTCGTCAGTCGGGCGGACGTCGACCAGCGTGGTGCCGGTGTCGTCTGTGGTGATCCGCACGGTCCCCACCGCGAAGTCAACGGTGACCGAGATCGGTTGTGGTGTGTCGAACGTCTGCATGATTCTCCTCTGGTTCTCTTCGGTCGACATGGTCAGCGCACCCATCCGGAGTACGACTGGCCGACGGCCGTGCCGCGCTGGCGCGACGGCTGTTGGTCTCGGTCGCCGTGGGCCACGGCGGAGGCGAGGACGCGGACGAGCCACGCATTGACGGACAACCGCTCGCGGCCCGCGGCCTGCTCGATGCCGGCCTTGAGGCCTTCCGGCAGCCGCAGGTTGATGCGGGCGGTCGTGCCTTCCTCCGGGTCTGCAGGAGGTGGGGGCGGGGCGGCCGAGGCTGCCTCGGCCGGGTCGTCCCCTGGGGCAGGCGTGACCACGAAATCGGGTTCTCCGGAGCGCAGCCGCAGCTCGGCCGAGCCGGGCGCGAGCTCGCGAGTGATCTCGTCCGCCGCTGCCGACAAGGTGTCGAGCAGGGTCAGGCGGATCGCAGACTCGAGCTGGCCGCTGAGGCGCTCCGCGAGCTCGCGGGCCTCGTCGCCACCCATTTCCGCTCCCCGCGCGAACTCGCGACGGAGGTTCTCGATGTGCGGTGTCAGATCCATGACGCCATCTTGACACCACTTTGGCACCAAATCAACACCAGACCTGCACCATGGCATGCCAATGCACCGACTCTCGCCGGGATTTCAGGGAAAATTCGTTGTTGCTACGCGGCCAGGCCGAGCTTCTCCATGCGCTCGGCGTGGGCCTCGGTGAGGCGGGTGAACATGCGCCCGATGGCGGCGAGGTCCATGCCCGGCTGGTCGATGCCGCCGACGATCACGGCGCTCAGCGCGTCGCGCTCGGCCACGACCATCTGCGCCTGGCTCAGGGCCTCGCCCATGAGCCGGCGACCCCACAACGCCAGACGTCCGCCGACGCGGTGGTCGGCGTCGATGGCCGCTCGCACCTGGTCGACGACGAACTCGGAGTGCCCGGTGCCACTGAGCGTCTCGAGCACCAGCTCTCGCGTCTCGGGGTCGAGATAGGACGCCACCTCGCGGTAGAAGTCCGATGCCAGCCCGTCGCCCACATACGCCTTGACCAAGCCCTCGAGCCAGTCGGACGGCGCGGTCTGACGGTGGAAACGCTCGAACGTCGACGTGAACGGCGCCATCGCCTCGAACGGGTCCTCGCCGAGCTCGACGAGACGGTCGCGAATCAGCTCGAAGTGGTGGAACTCCGCGACCGCCATGCTCGCGACCTCGACCTTCGTGTGCAGGTCAGGCGTCATCTTGGCATCGTCCGCGAGTCGTTCACACGCGCTGATCTCGCCGTACGCGAGGATGCCGAGCAGCTCCACGACGCCGGTCCGGTACACCGGGTCGTCGAACGCTGAGGGCGGTGATGGGTCCTTCGAGACCATGGGGTCGCAGCGTATCGCGGGTCGTCTGTCCGGGCTCAGCGGCGTCGGACGTTAGGATGGGACGAGAAGATCCATTGACTCTGAAGAATTCGAGAAGTCCGCTGACTACGTTCAAAGATCTGGGCGTCATGCCCGAGATCGCCGACGCACTTGAAGACGTCGGCATCATCAACCCC
>DATMDV010000293.1:0-16455 GCA_035557475.1 Ilumatobacteraceae bacterium | reverse complement strand
ACGTTCATGGTGCTCGGCGACAGGTGCACGCGGGCCTGCGGGTTCTGCCTCGTCGACACCCGCAAGCCGATGGCGCCCGACGCCGACGAGCCGGCGCGGGTGGCGGAGGCCGTCGATCGGATGGGACTCGACCACGTCGTGCTCACGATGGTCGCCCGCGACGACGTCGACGACGGCGGGATGGCCCACGTCGCGGCGTGCGTCGACGCGATCCGGCTGCGCCGCCCAGCGTCGCGAGTCGAGACCCTGATCTCCGACGTCAAGGGCGACGCGGGCTCGCTCGACGTGCTGTTCGCGGTCCGCCCCGACGTTTTGAACCACAACATCGAGACCGTCGCCCGGCTGCAGCGCGCGGTGCGGCCGTCGGCCGGCTACGCGCGCAGCTTGTCGGTGCTCGCCAGGGCGAAGGCCGCCGGGCTCGTGACCAAGTCGAGCCTGATGGTCGGCCTGGGCGAGACCGACGCCGAGGTGATCGGGTGTCTCTCCGACCTCGCCGGGATCGGCGTCGACATCGTCACGATCGGCCAGTACCTGCGGCCGACGTCGCACCATGTCCCCGTGGCGCGGTGGGTCGAGCCGGCGGAGTTCGTGCGGTGGAAAGCGATCGGCGAGCAACTCGGGATCGGCCACGTCGAGGCCGGCCCGCTCACCCGCTCGAGCTACCACGCCAAGGCGGCCGCCGACCACGTCACCCCCGTCCGCATCGGCTGAGCGGAGCGAGGCCGACGGCGCATCTCCCGGTTTGTGTCACCGACATCGGCGAGGGTCGCCGATCGCGGTGACACAAACAGATGGGTGGGAGGCATGGATCTGGGGGGCTCGGGCGTCAACAATGCGATGGTGATGGACGGGGCGGTGGCGCGCTTGGCCGACAACGACATTGAGTTCGAGATCGAGACCACGTCGACGTCGCCGGTGACGTTCACCGAGTTGTACTCGCGCGAGTTCCAGCCGCTCGTCCGTCTCGCCACGCTGATGACGGGTCGGGTCGAGGCCGCCCGCGACATCGTGCAGGACGCCTTCGTCAAGCTCCACGTCAAGTGGCCCGCCGTGCGCGATCCGACCGCGTACGTCCGGCGAAGCGTCGTCAACGGGTGTCGCTCACACCACCGCTGGGAACGTCGCCGCCACGGTCGACCGGCCACCGACGAAGCGTCGGTCGACCTTGCCGTCGACCACACGTTGGCCGCTCTCGAGCGGCTGCCGCACCGACAACGCGCCGCGCTCGTGATGAAGTTCTACGAGGGCAGCACGGAGCAGGAGATCGCCGTCGCCCTCGGGTGCCGCCCCGGCTCGGTCGGCCCGATGGTGCAGCGGGCACTCGAGCGCATGCGTCAGTCGCTGGCCGAGCCGCGCTGAATGCATGGATCGGCGGTGTTCGGGCGTCGTACCCCCTGAAGCTCGAATTCGTGGAGGTCCCGCATGGACATCGAACGCCAACTTTCCGAACACCTCGCCGAGGCGGCGGCCGGCGTCAGCGCCACACCGGACCTCGCCGAGGTCGAGCTCGGCGCCCGGCGGGTCCGCGGTCGTCGTCGCGTCGCGACGGGTGTGGCGGCGGCGATGCTGATCGCCGGTGCCGGCGGTGCCGGGTTCGGACTCGGGCGCGAGGCTGGTGGCTCCGACGCGCAGGTCACCCCGGCGCAAGCGGGCGACACCGGTGGCGACGAAGCGCCGGCCGCCACCGTCGGCCCCGCTGACGCGAGCCAGGAGGTGCAGCCCAGCGAAACGGCGCCGGCGACCCCGGCTCCCGGTGCTATCGGCCCACCACTGGGCTCGCCCGGAACGATGAGCCGCGACTTCAAGGTCGGAGCGGCCGAGATGCCGCCGTACGAGCTGGTCGTCGAGCGCGTGACCGACAGCGGCATCACGATCCGCGCCTTGCGCGGTGAGTCGTGGTACTCCGACGAGACGTCGATGGCCGACAGCAACGGTTGGATGCCACCCCGTTGGTGCCACGGCGACGCCGAACTGCGCATCGGGCTCTCCGGTCCGGGACTGATCGACGTCACGGGAGCGAGCTGGTACAGCGAGCTCGAGGGCGATGTCGCGGTGAGTGCCACGCAGGCCGGCTGGGCCGACGGGCAGCCGTTCGGGATCGTCGTCGTGCAGGTCGCCGACGGGATCACCGAGGTGGCCGCGACGGCGGGCGAGGTGTCCGACCGCGTCGCGCCGTCTGGTGGCGCGGCGATACTGCTGCTCCCCGGCATCGACCCGTACATCGACGACTACACGGTCGAGGTGACCGATGCGTCCGGCGTACGAGCGCTCGACGAGTCGGAGCTGAACCCGATGAACACGGCCGAATGGCACGCGGCGTGCGAACCGCCTCCGCCTCCGTTGCCAGCTGCCGGTGAGCAGCCGGCCGACGCCGCCGCCGCCGAGGCCGCGGTGCGCGACGTCTTCGCCGAACTGTTCGGCTCGTCGGTCCCGTTCGAGGACAAGCGCGACGGGCTGCTCGACGATTACACCGGCGTCGACGCGGCCATCGCGGAGGCGAGGGACGGGGACTTTGCCGATGCCGTGGCGACCGCGGAGTACACGATCGAGGACTTCGTGTTCACCAGCCCGACGGAGGCGTGGTTCCGCTATGCGATCGCCACCGGCACGAGCTACTTCGGTCAGCGCTACGGCACATCCCAGCTGATCGATGGTTCGTGGCGGATCTCGCGAGCGGTGATCTGCCAAGACCTGGCGCTCGCCGGCGCCCCGTGCGAGCCCGATCCAGGGCCGATCTATCCACCGTCGTGGGAAGACACGTACGGGACGCCACCTCCGATCGGAGCGTGCATGGAGACCGAAGCTGGTGGCGAGATCTGCGAACCGGCGGAGGAGATGAACGTGGCGCTGCCGACGGGGACTGCGCCGGAGGGCTGATCCAGCCGAGGGGGTCGCGGGCAGTGCGGAGCTGATTGACTGAGCGTCGTGAGCTCGATCTACCTCGACCGCCTGACGCGTGTCCGTGCGGCGATGGCCGACCTCGGCGTCGACGTGTTGCTCCTGTCGGTGGGCCACGACCTGCCGTACCTGACCGGCTATTACGCGATGCCGCTCGAGCGGCTGACGATGCTCGTGGTGCCGCGCGACGGCGACGCCACGATGGTCATCCCGCGCTTGGAGGCACCCCGTGTCGAGGAGCAGCCGGGCGTGTTCGGTCTGCGCCCGTGGGGCGAGACGGAGGACCCGACGGCGGTCGTGGCCGGGCTCGTCGGCGAGGCCCGCCACGTCGCGATCGGTGACCAGATGTGGGCACGGTTCCTCGTCGAGCTGCTCCCGCAGCTCCCCGGGGCCGCGTTCCAACGGGCGGTCGACGTCGTCGGGCCGTTGCGGATGGTGAAGGATGCGGCCGAGATCGACGCCCTGGCGGCGGCCGGCGCCTCCGTCGACGTGATCGCGGTCCAGCTGCAAGCGGGGGAGATTCCGCTCGTCGGGCGCACCGAGGCCGAGGTCTCGGCCGATATCGGCGCGCGCATCGTGGCCGGTGGTCACGACAAGGTCAACTTCGCCATCGTCGCCGCCGGCGAGAACGCCGCCAGCCCTCACCATCACGCCGGCTCGCGCGTGATCCGCGAGGGCGAGATCGTGCTGTTCGACTTCGGCGGCACGATGGCCGGCTACTGCTCCGACACAACTCGCTGCGTGTTCACCGGCGACATCGCCCCCGACGTCGCCGAGGCCTACGAGGTGCTCCACACCGCGCAGCAGGCGGCCGTTGCCGCCGCCACGATCGGAACGCCGTGCGAGGACGTCGACCGCACCGCCCGGCGGATCATCGCCGACGCCGGCTATGGCGAATACTTCGTCCACCGCACCGGTCACGGCATCGGGATGGAGGAGCACGAGGACCCCTACATCGTCGAGGGCAACACGCGCCCCCTTGCGGCTGGACATGCCTTCAGCATCGAACCGGGCATCTACGTCCCCGGCCAATGGGGGATGCGCCTCGAGGACATCCTGATTGCCACTGCCGACGGACCGGTGGCGGTCAATGTGTCCGACCACCGCCTCGTGTCGGTCTGAGCGCGAAGCTGCGGGCATGCGCGCAGCACACGAACTGGTCATCAGGGGCGGATCCGTCGTCGACGGCACGGGCTCGCCGCCGCGGCGGGCGGACGTGGCGATCAGCGACGGTCGTATCACGGCGATCGGCGCGCCCGACGACATTGCCGATGGCGGCTCGGCGCAGACGATCGACGCGACCGACCTCGTCGTCGCACCCGGTTTCATCGACATCCACACCCACTACGACGCGCAAGCGTTCTGGGACACGACGCTGAGCCCGTCGCCGCTGCACGGCGTGACCACCGTGATGGGTGGTAACTGCGGTTTCACGATCGCGCCGCTCGCGGCCGGCGACGGTCCGGTCGACCCGGCCGATGCCGACTACCTGATGCGGATGCTCGCACGCGTCGAGGGCATGCCGTTGGAGTCGCTGCAGCAGGGCGTGCCGTGGGACTGGACGTCGACCGAGCAGTACCTCGATCGGCTCGACGGCACGCTGATGCCGAATGCCGGGTTCCTCGTCGGGCATTCGGCGTTGCGCCGCGTGGTGATGCACGACGACGCGACCGCGCGTGAGTCGACACCCGCGGAGCTCGACGAGATGAAGCGTCTGTTGCGGCTCGGGATCGCGGCCGGTGGCATGGGCTTCTCGTCGACGTGGTCGTCGTCGCACAACGACCACACCGGCGTCCCGGTCCCGTCGCGACACGCGTCGCGCGACGAGCTCGTCGAGCTGTGCCGTGTCGTCGGTGAGTTCCCGGGCACGACGCTCGAGTTCATCCCGCAGGTGGGGGAGTTCACGCGCGAGACGTTCGAGCTGATGAGCGACATGAGTGCTGCCGCGGATCGGCCGCTCAACTGGAACCTGTTGCAGGTGTACACCCAGAACTGGGACAACGTGCAGCACCAACTCACCGGCGGCGACATCGCAGCCGCGCGGGGCGGGCGCGTGCTGGCGTTGACGTTGCCCGACTCGTTCCGGCTCCGCATCAACTTCACGAGTGGCTTCGTGTTCGACATCCTGAACGGCTGGGACAAGTTGATGGCGCTCCCGGTCGACGAGAAGCTGCGGCAACTGCGCGACCCGGCGACTCGTGCCGAGTGGGACCGGCTCGCCCAATCGACGGAAGGCTCGGTGCGAGCGATCGGCAACTGGGCCGGCTACGTGCTCCTCGAGACGTTCAGCGCCGAGACGAAGCCGTTCGAGGGCCGCATTGTCGGTGACGTCGCGAACGAGCTCGGCAAGTCGGCGTGGGACACGATGGTCGACGTGGCGGTGGCCGACGGTCTGCGCACGGTGTTCGCCAACCAGGACCGCGGCCAGGACGACGCGACGTGGAAGCGGCGGGTCGAGGTCTGGCGCGACCCGCGGGCCATCGTCGGTGCCTCCGATGCCGGCGCCCACCTCGACATGATCGACAGCTTCAGCTTTTCGACGACGCTGATCGCCAAGGCGGTGCGCGAGCACGAGCTGATGCCGGTCGAAGAGGCGGTGCGCCACCTCACCGAACGGCCGGCCGCGCTGTACGGGCTGCGCGATCGAGGGCGCCTCGCCGTCGGGCTCGCCGCCGACGTGGTGGTGTTCGATCCGACAACCATCGGTCCCGGCCCGGTTGCGATGCGGTTCGACCTGCCCGCCGGTGCGGGCCGGGTGTACGGCGGAGCGATCGGCATCGAGCACGTCGTCGTCAACGGCGTGCCGTGCGTGGAGGGCGAGACGCTGCTCGACGCCCGCCCGGGACGCGTGCTGCGCTCGGGGCGCGACACCGACACCGTGACCGCCCGCCGAATTTCTGCTTGACACTGATCGTGCCATTATGGCATGAATCGTGTCATGCCCGGATCGCCCGCCTCGACCGTCGACCTGCGAACGGTCCATCGCGACGACACCCGGCGGGTCATCCTCGAGGCGTTCCTCGAGCTGCTCGACGACGAGAGTCCCCTCACGATCTCGATGCCCGAGGTCGCCGCCAGGTCCGGCGTGTCGGTCCGCACGCTGTACCGCTACTTCCCCAACAAGGACGCGCTGTTGGAGGGTGCCAACGAGTGGTTCTCGACGCGGGCGCAGCAGATGATCGGCAACCGGATGGTCGGCCTCGACGCCCTCGGCGTCTACCTCGAGAACGTTTGGACCGCGTTCTCGGAGAACGTCGCCGCGGTGCGGGTCCAGCACACGAGTGCGGGCGGCCGTGAGTTCCGCGCTCGCCGTACGGAGTCGACCCGTCAGACGATCGACGCCGCGTTGCCCGATGTGATCCCCGCCGACCGACGGAGCGATCTGGTCGACCTCATCGCCGCGCTCGCGTCGTCGTCGATGTTCTTCGAGCTCGTCGAGCGCTTCGGTCATTCACCTGCCGGCGCCGCCGCGTTGTCCACCAACCTGATCCACCTCCTCGTCGACAGCGAGGTCGACGCAGCAGAAAGAAGCGCACCATGAGCACCACATCCACGCCGTCGACGCCGTCCACGTCAGCTGGGCCGCCGACCCCGGCCGGCACGTCCAATCCGGACGGCACCACGTTCGGCACGATGACACCCGAGTCGCCGCCGGCCACGTTCCAAACGCCAGGTCCCGGGTCGTGGGAGTACGACCGGTCGCACTGTCCGCCCTCACCGACCCTGCTGTATCGCCGCATCGCGTCCGAATCGATGGAGGCGGCCTACCGCACCGTGTTCGAGCAATACGGCGCGCCGCTGAAGAGCTTCGGCGTCACGTTCGTGCACGGCAAGATGTACCGGCGACTGATCCCGCTGATCGGTGGCGACAAGTCGAGTCCACCGCCGCCCAAGCCGGTGCTGTGGCTCGCGACGCGGCTGCACCCGGCGTTCCGACGCCGTGAGAAGCAGGCCATCAAGGCGACCACCGAGCGGCCCTACCTCGAAGTCGTCGACCAGTGGAACGTCGAGCGCGAGGAGTGGATCGCCAAGAACCGAGCGCTGCAAGCCGTCGACTTCTCCGGCCTCGACGACGCCCTCCTCGCCGATCACGTCGTCGCCACCGATCGCCACCTGTTGGCCGGCTGGGTCAGGCACCACTTGCTGCACGGCAGCGATGTCGGCCCGATCGGCGACCTGCTCGTGCACACGACCGAGTGGGGGGTCGATCCGCGCCAGGTGATGCAGCTGCTCGAGGGCGCGTCGCCGGCGACGACCGAGGGTGCTGAGTGTGGCCGGCGCATCGCCGCCGCGCTGCATGACGCCGGAGTCGACCCGCTGTCGATCCGCACCCTCGACCCGGTCCGTGCGGTGCCGGCGGCGTCCGCCGCGCTCGACGACTACCTCGACCGCTTCGGATGGCGCGTCGTCAGCTCCTACGACCTCGAAGGCCTGACGACCAGCGAGCTCCCGGCGGCGATCTGCACGCTGATCCGCTCGGCCGACCTGACCACCGACTCGTGGAAGAACCTCGAGCTACCCGATCCGACCGCGATCCGCGACCAGATCGCCGCCCAGCACCGCCCGATGTTCGACGAGCTCCTCGACGGCGCCCGACGTGCGTACGGGTTGCGCGACGACAACGGCCCGCTCACCGCCGAGTGGCCGATGGGGCTCGTGCGGCGTGCCTACCTGGAAGCCGGCCGCCGCCTCGAGGCGAGTGGCAGGTTGCAGCAAGCGACCCATGTCTTCGAGCTCGACGCCGCCGAACTGGCGGCCGTGTTGCGCGGCGCTGCCGGACCGACCGCCGCCGATTGCGTTTCGCGAGCTGCGCACCGCGAGTGGGAGTCGCAGCAGGACGCGCCGGCGCTACTCGGCCCGGCGATGGCTCCGCCCGATCTCTCGGCCTTCCCGCCGGGCCTGCGCCGAGTGATGAACATCGTGGTGTCGGCGGTGTCGATGCTCGAGGTCGATCCCGACGTGCAGCGCGAATCACTCGCCGGGCTCGGCATCGGCGATCGCGTGCACCGCGGGATCGCGCGTGTGGCGACGGATCCGGATCGCGTGCTGCAGGAGATGGAACCTGGCGATGTGCTCGTCGCGGCGTGGACCGCCCCGTCGTACAACGCTGTGTTCTCCATCGCCGGTGGCGTCGTCGTGCAGGAGGGCGGATTGCTGTGCCACGCCGCGGTGATGGCGCGCGAGTTGTCGATCCCCGCGGTCATCGGCTGCCGCGAGGCGATGACGGCGATCGGCGACGGAGATCTCATCGAGGTCGACCCGATCGCCGGTCAGGTCCGGATCGTGGAACGCGCGGTCGACCGCCCGTTGGCCGCCACATCAGCCTGATCTGGAACGCCTGATCGGGCACGTCTGATCCGGCAGGATCGCCGGTCAGTTGCCGATGGCCAGGAAGTGCCGCTCGTCGACGCCGTCGCGGAACGCCGTCAACTCGATCGCGACGTCACCGTTGTCCATCCGGGCGAGCACACCGTTCTCGAGCACGCAGTACGTCGCGGCCCCCTCCGCCGAGACGGGCACCGAAACACACGTGGCGGCGAGGCCGGCGATCGTCGCCGCTGACGGCGCTGTCGCACCGATGCGTTGGGTGGCGTCGGCGCGCAACCGCCGGGCCGACGCTTCGCCGTAGAACTGGTGGGTCACCTGGATGTCGCTGACGCGGCCGTCGTCGATCGAGTTGCTACAACGGCCGGAGTCGACATTGCACGTCCCCGTGCGCGAGCCCTCGATGAGGAACCGGATGTTGGCGATCGTGATCGATCGCCGGTCGGCGTCGACCGCCACCGTCGCGTTCGAGGTGCCGCCAGTGGCCTTGGTCGCGATGGTGTAGTCCGCCGTGAACGGCTGCGCCGTCGGGTTCTCGAGCCGGCTGAGAACGGCATCGACCGGCGCGTCACCGATCGGTGTGCCCGGCGTGAACTCGTCGTCGACGAAGGATGGCCGCTCACCCGTCACGCAGCCGGTCAGCAGGAGGGCACCGCCGACGGTGATGCACGCCAAGGCGACTGCCATGACGGCAGCAGGGGGGCGCTTGGCGGGCATGGAGCCGCCAGCGTAGGCCGTTACCCTGCCCGCCTGTGATTCGACTCGACGCGGCGACGGTGATGCTGCAGTGGTCGGTCGGGGGGATGTTGTTCTGCTGGTTCACGACGCGCCGGCGGGAAGTCGGGCTCGGCTACGGCTGGTTGTTGCGCACGACGTATCTGCTGCTCGCGGTCGGTGCAGCGATCGTCGGGTTCCGGTTCACGACGGTCGCCCTCCGGGAGGCTGCCTCGATCGGCGTCGCGCTCACGTGTGTGGGCGCGCTCGTGGCGTCGGTCGCCCTCCGGCGCGCGGGTGTACGTGGGCACCGGTTGGCGCACGACCGTCGGACGTCGCGGGTGGCGGCGATGACGGGGATCGATCGCCGCGAGCACGACGAAGAGCGGGTCGGCCCTGAGTTCTTGCCGACGCTCGATCTGATGCCCGTTGCCATCGGCGCGGTGGGCCTCCTCGCGGCCGCGCTCGACGCCGGCGGCAACTCCGCGGTCGCCCTTGTGCGGACGCTCGCCGGTGCCGCCTTCCTCGGCGCCGTCACCGACGCGATGCTCCTCGGGCACTGGTACCTCGTCCAGCCAGGCCTGCCACGCCGGCTGCTCAACGAGATCGTCACCGCCGTCGCCTGGGTCTGGCCGATCGAGGTCGCCGCGCTGCTGCTCCCGACGGGCATGTTCAGCGTCTGGTCGGGCGCGGTCGACGACGGGTGGGGTGGGATGCTCGGATGGATCTGGGGGGCATGCGCGCTGACGACGATCGTTCTCGTGTTCGTCACCCGGGCGGCCCTGCGCGAGCGGGAGTACTCGGCGGTGATGGCGGCAACCGGGTTGCTGTACCTGGCGATCCTCACCGCGTTCGGCACGGACCTCGTCGCCCGCGCCGTTCTCGACGGTTGAACGACGCCCCGGTTAGGGCAGACTATGCCCCATGCCACGACCGGTTTGGACTGGGACGATCTCGTTCGGGCTCATCGCGATCCCCGTGAAGCTCTTCCACGCGGTGCAGCGCAAGAGTGTGTCGTTCAATCAACTCGACGACCGCTCGATGTCGCGCATCAAGTACAAGAAGGTGTCGGCGGCGGACGGCGAGGAAGTTCCCGACGAGCACATCGTCAAGGGCTACGAGGTGTCGAAGGACCGGTATGTGGTGGTCGATCCCGACGATCTCGAACCGTTCATCCCGTCGGCCACCAAGACGGTCGATCTCGAGGAGTTCGTCGATCTCGCCGACATCGATCCGGTGTACTTCGACTCTGCGTACTACGTCGCGCCAGGCACCAACCCGAAGCCGTACGTGTTGCTGGCACGCGCGATGGAAGAGAGCGGCAAGGTCGCGATCGGCCGGTTCGTGATGCGCAACAAGCAGTACACGGCAGCGATCCGGGCCCAGGACGGCCGGCTCGTCATGTCGACGCTCGCGTACGCCGACGAGGTCACCGATCCGGCGACGATCGAAGAGCTCGACGGACTCGACGAGATCGACGTGAGCGCCAAGGAAGTGAAGATGGCCGAGGCGCTCGTCGAGTCGCTGACCGCCGACTTCGAACCCGCCAAGTACCACGACGAGTACCGCGAGCAAGTGCTCGACCTGATCCGCATGAAGGCTGCCGGCGAGGAGTTCGAGGTGCCTGAGGTCGTGGCCGAGAAGCCGAAGGTGGTCGATCTGATGGCGGCGCTCGAAGCGAGCGTGAAGGCAGCCAAGACGGCACGCGGTCGCCACCCGGCGGCGGCGTCCGCCACGAAGTCAGTGGCGAGGAAGAAGAAGTCTGCGTGAGTGCCGGCGTCGAGACCGACGTCGAAGGACGCCGGTTGACGCTCTCCAACCTCGACAAGGTGCTGTACCCGTCGGGGTTCACCAAGGCTCAGGTGATCGACTACTACGCGCGCATCGCGCCGATCATGATCCCGCACCTCACCGGGAGGTGTCTGACGTTCCGCCGGTACCCGAACGGCTCCGACACCACGGGGTTCTTCGAGAAGCGGTGCCCGTCGCATCGGCCGGAGTGGGTCGACGTGGCGACCGGTCCCGGCGACCGGCGGGGCGGCGTCGACTACTGCCGGATCGACGAGAAGGCGGCGTTGGTGTGGGCGGCGAACATGGCCGCGCTCGAGATCCACGCGCCGATGGCGCTGGCCGCCGATCTCGCTACGCCCCGGCAACTCGTGTTCGACTTCGACCCGGGGGCACCGGCGACGGTCGTCGACTGCTGCGAGATCGCGATCGCCGTGCGCGACGTGCTCGCCGCGGTCGGACTGGTCGGATGCTGCAAGACGTCGGGTTCGAAGGGCCTGCAGCTGTACGTGCCGCTCAACACCGACGGCGTGACGCACGATGGCGCCGCTGACTTCGCGCTCGCGGTCGGGCAGGTGCTCGAGCGGCAGATGCCGCGGCGCGTGACCACGGTGATGGCCAAGGCGGAACGGCCCGGGAAGATCTTCGTCGACTGGAGCCAGAACGCGTTCCACAAGACGACGATCGCCCCGTACTCGCTCCGCGCCCGACCCGAGCCGACCGTGTCGACGCCGGTTTCGTGGGACGAGATCGAGGCATGCGCGGAAGGCGACGTGGAGCTGCGCTTCACGGCCGACGACGTGCTCGAGCGCGTCGACGAGCACGGCGACCTGTTCGCCGACGTGCTGTCGGTCGTCCAGCCGTTGCCGACGGCCGCAGCCTGAGGAGCGGGCGTCAACCGCGTGGAGTGCCGACGAGCACTAGTTGCATGCGCATGCCGTCGTCGTCACGTTCCGTCAACTCGGTGATGGCGGTTCTCGATACTGCCGTCGATCTCATCGGTATGACGTGTGTATCCCAGCATGACGTGTGAATCGACGGGTCACTTGTCATCATGGACGCGGTGAGCCCCCTGCGCCGGGCGGTTGTGGCCGTCGGAATCCTGTGTTGCGCGTCGTGCGCACCGGCGCGGGCTGCCGTACCACCGGAGCCCTCGTTGGTCACGGGCGAGCGCGCCGACGCGAGCACGACCACCACCATTCGCAGGACCACACCCACCTCGACCACCGTGCCTCGGACGGGCACCGCTCCCGGAACCACGACCGGAGCAACGACGTCGACCTCGTCGACATCGACGACCTCGACGTTGCCGCACCCCACCGGATGGGCCGGGTTCGACGAGATCATCGGGTACGACCTGCTCATCAATGGCGACACGTCGGCGTCGGTGGCGGTGATGATCGAGGGCGAGCTGGTGCACGCCTCGGCGTTCGGCGTGCGTGTGGCGGGCACGTTCGACAACACCGAGCCCGTCGACCGCTTCCGCATCGCCAGCGTCTCGAAGGTGATCACCGCGATCGTGACGCTGCAGCTCGTCGAGGACGGTCTACTCGCACTCGACGAGCCCGTCGGTGGGCGGGTCGCGTCGTTCCTCGGCGTGACGGCCAGCCCGGCGGCCGCCCAGGTCACCGTCGAGCAGCTGCTCAGCCACACGTCGGGCTTCGGGACGTTCTACGCGGCGTTCTTCCAGGGCCGCGCCACGTCGTGTCCCGACGCCGCGCAACAGGGCCTCGCGAACCTGTCGGGTGGCGGCGGCTACCGCTACAGCAACATGAACTTCTGCGTGCTCGGCATGCTGATCGAGGAAGTCACGGGAACGACGTACGAGCAGGCGGTGTACGAACGGCTGCTCACGCCGCTCGGCATCACCGGGATGCGGCTGGCGTCGACGTTCGACGTCGGACCCGATGAGGTGCTCCACGCGTCCGAGCCGGGCCGCACGTACATGGAGACGCTCGGCGGGGCAGGCTCATGGATCGCGACGCCGAGCGACATCGTCACGATCGTCGACTCGCTCAACCCGGGTGGGACGGGATGGCAACCGCTCAGCGAGGAAATGGCGATCCGGATGCGTCGCGGTGTCTACGGCATCTCCGGCATCGCCGCGGCGTACGGGCTCGGCCTGTTCAACTATCCCGACGGATCGTTCGGCCACACGGGAACGATCGAGAGCACCCACGCGATGGTGGTCAGCCGCCCCGATCGCATCACGTGGGCGTTGATGGTCAACGGCGAGTACCCCCGCGACACCAGCGATCTGAAGGCCATCGTCGACAACGCCCTCGACATCGCCTTCGACTGACCGAAACCCCTCGTTCTGTCTGCTTCAGACCGCGTGTGGCGCGTTCTGAAGCAGACAGTTCGGGGGTGCGTCAGTGGATCTGGCGGTCGAGGCCTTCCCAGAAGGGCTCGCGGAGCTTGAACTTCTGGAGCTTGCCGGTGGCGGTGCGGGCCAGTTCGGTGCGGAACTCGACGCGCTTGGGGCACTTGTAGCCGGCGAGCTTCTTGCGGCACCAGGCGATGACCTCGTCCTCGCTCAGCTCGCTGTCGGGCGACTTGACGACGAGTGCCGTCACCAGCTCACCCCACTTCTCGTCCGGGATCCCGATCACGGCCACCTCGGTGACATCGGGATGCTGGAAGATCGCGTCCTCGATCTCGATCGACGACACGTTCTCACCGCCGGAGATGATGACGTCCTTCTTGCGGTCGAGGATCGTGACGTAGTTGGTGTCATCGATCGAGCCCCCGTCACCCGTGTGGAACCAACCGTCGACGATCGCCGTCGACGTCGCATCCGGCTGGTTCCAGTAGCCCTCCATGACCATGTTGCCGCGGGCGAGCAGCTCGCCGCTGGCGTCGACCGCCATCTCGCAGCCGAGCGCCGGTCCGCCGGCGCGGTTGAGCATCACCGCTCGATCGGCGGGGGAGAGGTCGTCGAACTCGGCGCGGGTGCGGTTCATCGTCAGCAACGGTGTGGTCTCGGTGAGGCCGTAGATCTGCACGAACTCCCATCCGAGCTCGGTCTCGCAGCGCTCGATCGTGCGCGTCGGCGGCGGGGCTCCGGCGACCGTGATCCGGGTCGTTCCGGCGCCAGGGATCGGGCCCGACCAGTCGCTCGCCGCGTCGAGGACCATGTTGAGCACGGCCGGCGCACCGCACATCAACGTGACGCCGTGCTCGTCGACGCGGCGCAGGATCTCGGCGCCGTCGACCTTGCGCAGGATCACGTGCTTGCCGCCCATCCCGGTGACGGCGTACAGCATCCCCCAGCCGTTGCAGTGGAACTGGGGGAGCGTGTGGAGGTACGTGTCGCGGTCGCTGACGCCCATCTGCCATCCGAAGACGGCGGCGTTGAGCCAGATGTTGCGGTGGGTGAGCTGCACGCCCTTGGGGCGCGCCGTCGTGCCCGACGTGTAGTTGATGGTGGCGGTCGCGTCCTCGTCGCCCTTCCAGGGCTGCGGTTCGGCGCCGAACTTCATCAACACCTCGTCGCTCTCGGCACCGACGACCATCGTGCGCTCGCACTCGACGCCGGCGAGCGGCTCGGCGAGCTCGGGGTCGACGAGCAGGAGTCGGGCACCTGCGTGCTCGACGATGTACTGGACCTCCTCGGCGACGAGGCGGAAGTTGATCGGCACGAGGATGCGCCCCGACCCCGATGCGCCGAACAGCGCGGTGAGCAACCGTGCCGAGTTGTGCGACACCATCGCGACCCGTTCCCCAGGGGCGATGCCGAGCTCGTCGAGCCCGGCCGCGAGCGCCCGGGCCCGCTCGGCCATGTCGCGATAGGTGATCGAGCCCCACGGTTCGGCGGGCTGGTCGACCTCGTCGACGATGGCCGTGCGATCGGGGTAGAGCAGCTCGGCCCGGCGGAGGAAGTCGTTGACGGTCAGCGCAACCTTCATGGGGCGAACGCTATTCGCTCGCCGTCGACACCAGGGAGGTGAATGGCCAGGGCCGCTCGCGCTCGACAGCGAGGGCGATGTCGAGCAGCAGTGGCTCGGTGAAGTGGCGGCCGACGACCTGCAGGCCGATCGGCAGCCCGTCGACGAAGCCGGCCGGGATCGAGATGGCCGGATTGCCGTGCAGGTTGGCCGGGAACGTCAGCAGACCGTTGTTGCCGGCACCAGCCTCGACGCCGCCGAACGTCGACGGGAGCGGGCCGTCGGCGGCGAACGCGATGTCGGGGTTGCTGGCCGTGATCACCAGGTCGACGCCGCCGTTGCCGACGTCGAAGATGCGCGCCATCGCCTCGTTGAGCTCGGTGCGGCGGCGTTCGATACGGGCTCGTGCATCCGCCGAGTACAGCCCCTCGGTGCGTTCGAGCCCGGCGCGGATCTCGGGGGTCAGGTCGTCGGCGCACGCCGGCCAGCGCTCGCCGAGCTCGGATCCGATCGCGATCATCCCGCTGATCGACCAGGCGGCGCCCATGCGCGGCAGCTTCGTGTCGAGGCCGTCGACGCGCGCGAGGCCACAGTCGTCGATCAGCTGCCCGGCGGCTTCCTCCAGCAGCTCCCAGACGACTGGTGAGACGGTCGCGCCGCCCCAGTCGGCGACGACGGCCACCCGCAGCCCGCGTAGCTCGTCACCGTGCGTGCCGAGCCCGTGCTCCCAGCCGTCGGTGCGCGGCAGGCTGAGAGGATCGCGGGCGTCGTGCCCGTTGCAGACGTCGAACCAGCGGGCGGTGTCCCTGACCGACCGCGAGAGGCATCCGACGACGACCGTCAAGTTGCCGTAGGCCGCGTTCGGGGCGAGCGGGATGCGGCCGAACGTGCTCTTGAGACCGACGAGCCCACAGAAGCCGGCCGGGATCCGGATCGACCCACCGCCGTCGCCGCCCGTCGCCAGTGTGACGATGCCGCCGGCGACTGCCGCGGCGGTGCCGCCGGACGAACCACCGGGCGTGCGCCCGTGCTGCCACGGGTTGTGCGTCGTGCCGTGCAGGACCGTGCGCGTGACGTTGACGCCGCCGAACTCCGACGCTGTCGTCTGACCGACGAGCACGGCGCCGCCGCGGTCGCGAATGCGTTCGACGTTGAGACTCGTGTAATCGGCGACCCGATCCTTGAACGGCACCGATGCGTCGGTGTACGGCCACCCGGCCACGGCGTCGAGCTCCTTCACACCGATCGGTACGCCGCCGAACGGCAGGTTGACGTCGGCTCGTGTCGCGGCCAGCTCGGCGGCCTCGCGGTCGAGGTGGCAGAACGCGTTCAGGTCGCTGGTGGCGATCGCGTCGTACGTCGCCGCCAGCTCCTCGGCGGGCGAACGCTCACCACGGCGGAAGGCCTCCACGAGTGAAGTTGCGTCGCCCTGCCACGTGTCGATCCCCATGGCGGCCGACGGTAGCAATCGGGAACGGAACCCATCGATACAGTCGGCGCGATGACGCTCACCGTTCGCCCCGGCATGACCGTGCCGCTCCCGGGACCACTGCACAGCCACCGCGAGAAGCTCACCGAGCTTGCCGATCTCGGGTACACCGACATCTGGTCGGCCGAGTCCGACGGCGCCGACGGCTTCACGCCACTGACCCTCGCCGCCGCGTGGGAGCCACGCCTGCGGCTCGGTACCGCCATCATCCCTGCCTTCACCCGGTCACCGGCGTGCCTGGCCCAGTGCGTGGCGTCGCTGGCCGATGCCGCACCGGGACGCTTCGCGATCGGCGTGGGGTCGTCGAGCAACGTGATCGTCGAACGCTGGAACGGAGTGCCGTTCGTCGACCCG
>DATMDV010000292.1:0-2434 GCA_035557475.1 Ilumatobacteraceae bacterium | reverse complement strand
CCGACACGAGCGGCACGGCGAGCTCGATGCCGGCGGCGAACGTTGCCGAGGTGTCGACCGAGTCGGGCAGCGTGTCGGAGTAGCCGGGGACGACGACGACGTCGTCGAACGTCAGCGCCTCGAAGCGGTCGAAGAAGTCATGGTTAGGGTGGGTCATGCGGTCAGCTCCTTCAGGCACATCGTGCGGAGGGTGTCGACGAGCAGGCGGTGCTCGGTGGCGTGCACCCGCTCGGTGAGGGACTCGAGGGTGTCGTCGGGGCGGATCGCCACGGTAGCGGTGGCCAACACTGGGCCGTCGTCGACGCCTTCGTCGGGGACGAGGTGCACCATCACACCGGTCTCGGTGCGTTCGCCGGCCAGTGCCTCGTGCCATGCCCGCTCGATGGCGTGGGTCCCGGCGAGCTCGCCCGGCCGGGCGGGATGGAGGTTGACGACACCCTGGGGGAACCAGCCGAGGAAGCTCATCGTGAGCACCCGCATCCACCCGGCGAGAACCACCAGGTCGGGCCCGAATCCGGCCACCACGTCGGCCAGACGGGCGTCGTAGTCGGCTCGCGACTCGTCGGGCTGGGCACCGACGTGCACCGCGGGCACACCTGCCACGTCGGCGCGTTGGAGGGCGAACACGTCGGCCCGGTTCGACACGACGGCGACGACCTCGGCCGGGAGCTCGCCGCTGGTGCAGGCGTCGAGGATCGCCTGCAAGTTCGACCCGTCGCCCGACACCATCACCACGATCCTGGTCGTGCGAGGGATCGTCGGCTCCATGTGGAGACCGTAGGCGCCGCATCGTTCGATCGCGGTGACCATGAACGAAAAGTCAGGCGACCCCCTCGATCTCGTGAAGTTTCGGCGTTCCCACGGCGCCGAAACTTCACGAGAACGAGCAACCTCGGGAGGTCGTCGTACGTTTCCCAGGTGTGAGCGACTCGGCCGGTTTCGTCGACCAGTTCGAGGAACTGTTCGGCGTCGCCTACCGGGCGTCCTTCGCGATCCTCGGCGAGCGGGGCGAGGCGGAGGACTGCGCTCAAGACGCCCTTGCGAAGGCACTTGCCCGGTGGGGTCGCATCGAGGACCGGGCGACGCCGTGGGTCGCCCGGGTGGCGACAAACGCCGCGATCGACCGCTGGAGGAAGCGAACTCGGTCGCACCCGCATGAGCCACCGGATGGTTCGGACGACCCGCTCCGGCTCCGGCGGGCCGACCTCGTCCGGGCGTTGCGGGCGTTGCCGCGCCGCCAACGTGAAGCGGTGGTGCTCCGCCACCTGCTCGACCTGACCGAGCGCGATACCGCGAGCGCGATGGGTTGCACCGCCGGGACCGTGAAGAGCGCGACGTCACGTGGCCTCGCCGCGCTCCGGACCACCCTCGGCCCGACGTGGGCACTGGAGGATTGACATGTTCGACGACCTCATCGACCCCGACCCGC
Organism: Ilumatobacteraceae bacterium; assembly: GCA_035557475.1. GTDB lineage: Bacteria > Actinomycetota > Acidimicrobiia > Acidimicrobiales > Ilumatobacteraceae > JALOLG01. The sequence goes on along the minus strand of DATMDV010000292.1, from coordinate 1,005 downwards.
CCCGGCCCGGCCTCGACACGCTCGCCAACGTGTCCGAGCGCGCCCGTCGCCTGCGCCGCCGGCGCGAGGCGACACGGGTGATGAGTCTGGGCGCGGTCGCGGGCTTGCTCGTCGGGTCCCTCGCGTTCGTGGTCGACGGCGATCCCGATCGCACGACCGACATCTCGGAATCGCTCGACGACGGCGAGGACGTGGTCGTCGACCTGGACGAGCTCGTGAACCCGACCACATTGCCGGAGCCAGCGACCGCCAACACCGCGCCATCGACCGCTGCGACTGCTCCATCCGACTCGTCGCCGACCGATCAGACGACCACAACACCCGCGGCTGCCAACCCCGCGACGACGACCACCACGATGGCGCTGCCGACCGAGCCGGTCCCCTTCCTCGCGGTCGGTGACTCGGTGATGCTCGGTGCGGCGCCGGCCCTCTCGCAACGCGGGCTGGTCATCGACGCAGCAGTGAGCCGGCAGATGATCGACATGGTCCCGGTGTTCGAGCAGTTCCGCGATCTCGGATTGTTCGGCGCCGTCGTCGTCGTGCATCTCGGCACCAACGGATCGTTCAGCCAGGCGACGCTCGACGCCTTCCTCGCGACGCTCGACGGAGTCCCGAACGTGATCCTGATGACCGTGCGGGCCGATCGCGGGTGGACGGCCGAGAACAACGCACTGCTGCGGGCCGCGGACCTCGAGGGCGACAACAAGATCCTGATCGACTGGGAGACACTGTCGAGCCAGTGCCCGGGGGAGTGCTTCTACGAGGACGGCATCCACCTGCGGCCCGTGGGCCAGCAGTACTACGCCAACCTGATCGCGGATGTCATCGGTCTCTAGCGGTCGCGAAGTCATGGCGGACCGGTCGTCTGCACGGCGCCGATCCGGGCTTCGTGGCCCGGCTTGCGGGCGCCGGGCTTGCGTTGGGTGGGCGTGCGGCTCGTTGCCGCGGCGCGAGCGCTGCGGTTGGTGGTGGTGCCGTGGAAGTGTCGGGTGCCGTCGGGTCGGT
>DATMDV010000291.1:0-21006 GCA_035557475.1 Ilumatobacteraceae bacterium | reverse complement strand
CAAGCTCGAGTACGGGATGCACATCGTCGCCTCGCCCGAAACGTCCTCGACCCGGATGTCGTACGTGACGACGATCACGATGTCGGTCGGCGCCGCGATCTGGGCGAACTGCGGGTTGGACTCCTGGCTCATCACGGTCGGCTCGGTGGCTACTACCGGCTCGAACGCGTAGCGCAGTTCGGGGAGGGCGCGCTCGATGACGTTGCGAAGCAGTCCCAGCTCGAGATCGGAGAACGATCGCGTCGGCTGTCCGCTGGATCCCTTGCCGCCGAGCAGCAGCTCGACCGCGCAGTAAGCGATGTCTGTCGGGAGCTGCAGGATCGCTGCGCCGGGCAGGGGCGACATGCCCAGCAACGTGAGCAACGTCGGGTTCGGGAGCTCGCGCACGTACTCGTCGTACGAGTGCTGCTCGATTGACTTGAGCGACACGATCGCGATCGTGCGCAGGTGCGACGCGAGCATCGTCGAGAACCCGCGACAGAACGTCTCTTGGACGATCTGCAGCGTGCGCACGTGTTCGCGTGACAGCTTGTTCTGCTGGCGGAAGTCGAACGGACGCGGCTCGCTGCGCGCGCGCCGTCCGACTTGCGCCGTATCCGGCTCCGAGGTGAGTGTCGCTGTCGTCATAGGGTTCTCCGTGTCAGTCATCTCGGGGCGGTCCGGCTTGCGTCAGCGTCAGCGAACGAGGTTGACGACTTCGCCGAGGATCTCGTCGGCCGTGGTGATCACGCGGGCGTTGCCCTGGAAACCGCGCTGGGCGATGATCAGGCGGGTGAACTCCTCGGCGAGGTCGACGTTCGACATCTCGAGGGTTCCCGACGACAGCAAGCCGCGACCGCCGCCGCCGGCCGTGCCGACCTGCGCCAGCCCTGAGTTCGCCGTCTCGCGCCATGCTCCGGCGATGCGCTCGAGGCCTTCGGGGTTGGTGAACACGGCGAGTGCCACCTGACCGATCGCCTTCGAACGACCATTGGAGTAGCTGCCGACGATCATGCCGGACTGGCTGACGTTGAACGACTGCAGCGTGCCGGCCGCGGCGCCGTCCTGAGTCTTGACCCCCACGGTTGCCTCGCCCGCGTACTGGGTGAGGCGCCCTGGGGTGCCCGCCGCGCCGAGTTCGAACGTGATCGCGTTCGGCATGCCCGGGATGAGTCCACCGGCGATGTTCATGTTGTGGTCGGCCGGCGCCGTGAGCTCGCCATTGATGTCGAACGTCAGGACGTTGTCGGTCAGCGCAACGGCGCTGGTCGTGCCTCCGACCGTGTACGTGGCCGTTGTGGTCCACTCGTCGCCCACGACGGGTGGGACTGCGAGGGGGTCGGGTCCGGTCTTCGTGTACGTGAGGTTGATCGGCACCACGGCGCCCTGGGAGTCGTTGCCGGTCACCGTGATCGTGAACGAGTCACCGAGGACCGAATCGGCGGACAGGTTGCCACCGAGCTCGGCGAGCTCGGTCTGGTTGGGCGGCTGTAGTTCGCCGACGCGGATCTGCACGCCGCCGATCGCCTGGTTGGCGTCGATGGCGCCGGTGTTGTCGGCCTGCCAACCCTGCACCAGCATGCCCTCCTGGGTGGTGAGGTTCCCTGCGGCGTCGAGCGTGAACGAGCCGGCGCGGGTGTAGAGCTGCTGGCCGTTGCCCTGGACGACGAAGAAGCCGTCGCCCTGGACGGCGAGGTCGGTCGGACGACCGGTGCGCTGGATGGCGCCCTGGGCGAACGACTGCACGGTGCCGACCAGGCGCGAGCCGAGGCCGATCTGGGCCGGGTTCGTGCCGCCGGCGCCGTTGGCGGGTGCCGCCGCACCCTGCAGCGTCTGGGTGAGAACGTCTGAGAAGATCGTGGTCGAGCTCTTGAAGCCGACGGTCGAGACGTTGGCGATGTCGTTACCGACGACGTCGAGCATGGTCTGGTGGTTGCGAAGGCCGGAAAGGGCGCTGGACATTGCACGAATCATTTGGATGCTCCTGTTTGAGAGTGGTGAAGAGGGGTGTGAGTCGGGGTGGAAAGGACGGCTGAGAACGTCGGTGGGCTGTCGGAGGTCACACTGCTGGTCCGGGTGACTCCGGTGCGGGGGTGGTCGGTGCGGGGGTGGTCGGTGTCGACGCTGTGGGTGCCACGGGTGCGGGTGCGACCGGCGGGGGTGGGACTGGTGCCGCCGAGATCGAGGTGATCCCGTCGTAGGGAACTTCCCAGGCGCCGGTTCCGAGCAGTACCTCGTCGCCGTCGAAGCGGACCCATGACACGACACCGGTGGTGACGATCCCGTCCGGGTTGGCGAACGTGATCTGCTTGCCGACCATCGAGCCGGCGAGGGTGAGCTTGTCGGTGGTGCCCTGACGCTCGAGCGACTTGGAGATCGTCGCCAACTGGTCGACCATGCTGAGCTGGGCCGACTGGGCGACCATCGCGCTCGAGTCCATCGGCTTGCTGGGGTCCTGGTACCGGAGCTGGGCGACCAGCAGCTTCAAGAACGCGTCGCGGTCGAGGATCGCCGACGGGTTGGTCGGCGCCGGCCCCGGGTCGGTGACGGCCGCAGGAGCGTTGGTGCTGATGGGCATGATGGTCGCGGTTGGCATTTCGCAGTCCTTCTGTGTCTTGAGTGGGGTTGTGAGTCGAGTGGTACGCGTCAGAGACGCAGGTCGAGACGCCCGTCGGCGTCATGTGTGCGGTGAACCGGGGAGGCGACAGCGAGGGCGCCCGCCGGCTCGGCGGTCGGGCGGTCGCCGGTCGGGGCCGGTTGGTCGGCGTCGTCGCGGTTGGCAGCTCGGGCGTCGACCTCGAAGGACCCGAGCTGCAGCCCGGCATCGGCGAGGTCGTGGCGGAGGTCGGCTTGCTGGCGCACGAGCGCGTCGCGCACCACGGCTTCGCCGGCGCTGACCGTCAGATGGACGGTGCGCTGATCGGACGTCGCGATCACCCGGAGCGGGCCGAGGCCCTCGTCGTTGAGGTCGACGGCGATCGTGCGCGGGGGTGCGACCCGAAGCGGTGCCGGCACGTCGTCGGCAGCCTCGGCGATCGCGGGAGCCAGTCCGTCGACCCGCCCGGCGGACGTGTCGTCGCGGCGGGCGGACGTCGTGAGGTTCGCGAGTGTGGGTGGCGTCGAGGCGTCGGCGACGGCGTCTCCTGCAACGTCGACGACGTCGACTTCGGTCGCGGCAGCGGTATCGGCGTCGACCGTGGCGTCGACGGCTGCGTCCACCATGGCGCCGAACGCAGCCGGTGATGTGGCCAGAACGGCTCCGGTGTCAGGCGTCCCCGGCGTCGCGGTCGGACTGCTGTCCAACGGCGACGTCGGCGGTGCGAGTGGTGCCGCTGCGTCGGCGGCGTCGTCGGGCGAAGCTGTGTCGACCGCGGTCGTCATCACGGCTGCGACCGTTGCCGGATCAGTTGCCGCCGTGGTCGGGGCGTCACCCGTGCTCGCCGGCACGTTGGCCGTGACCGCGGCATCCGTCGCCAGCGACGCCGCCGGCACGTCGATCTCGGTGATGACCAAGTCGGCCGCCACCGCGGCCGGGGCCGCGACCGGGGCCGCGGCGGCCACTGCCGTCGGAGCGTTCGGCGACGTCAGGGAATCCGGGACCGCCGCGGTCGTCGGCGTGGTCGGCGTCGCAGGGGTCTCGGTTGCACCGACTGCCGCCGGACCGGTGGCGGTGCGTGGCTTGGCGTGGGCATCGATCGGCTTCGGCTGCGGTGTGGGGGCGAGGGCGACGGCGGCCTCGTCGAGCTGCTCTTCGAACGTGCGCTCGTCGTCGTTGCGTCGTCCAGTCGATGTGGTCGACGTCCTCGAGTGCTCACGGCCGACGACGCGGTCGATGGGCGCCTGAGTGGCCGATGAGGACGATGGTGCGGTGGGTGCCGGTGCGGGCATCGTGACGTTCATCGCATGCCCTGCTCGGTCGACAGAACCTTGTTGACGTACTTCTCGGCTTGCGAGCCCGGTGCGATGCCGCCCGAGTTGGCGATCGTCCCGGGGCCGACGTTGTAGGCGGCCAGTGCGAGCTCGATCGAGCCGAACCGGTCGCGGAAGCTGCTGAGCAAGCGAGCCGCACCGTCGATGGCGCTGACGGGATCGGTTGCGTCGACGCCGAGCGACGCCGCGGTGGCCGGCATCAGTTGCATGAGGCCGATCGCACCGGCGGAGCTGACCGCATCGGGGCGGTACGACGACTCCACGAAGCCGACGGCGGCGAGGATGGTGGGCGAGATGCCATGCCGCTCGCCGGCGGCCACGAACTCGGCGGCGTACGGCGTTCCCGGCGGCACCACGCCGCCGCCCGTGAGCGGGCTGCTGGCCGGCATGAGGGCGGCTTCATTGCCGATTGCCCTGGCGTACACCTCGGTGAAGGCATCACCGTCGGGAGCGCCCGCGCTCATCGGTGACGTCGTGTGCTCGATGGCAGGTGCGGTGTCGATCGTCGTGGCACGGGCGCGGGGGGCCGGGGGGGCGCCGAACCGTGACTCGATGGAGGCGATCCGGGCCTGCACCGATGCCATCGCGGTGATCGCGCTCATCGCGCCGCATCCTGGGGATGGCGAGCCGAGACGAGGTCGTCGATCTCGGCGCGTTCGACACGATCGAGCTCGATCCGGTCGGACTCGCGGATCCGCTCATCCATCCGCTCGAGGGCGTCGACGCGGCGAGCCGTGACAGACCACGCATCGGTGAGTGTCGCGACGTCGACCGCTGCCTGCTCGGTGACGACCCGACAGCTCGAAGCGGCGAGCAGGCCGGCTTCGATGACCATCCGGTCGGTGAGCAGTTCCGAGACCGCGGCCGTGTCGGACCAGCGTCGTCCGGCGCAGGCCACCACGCTCTCGCGGGTCTCGAGCTCCTGGAGGGTGGCTACGGCGTGGACGTGGTGCCCGGTCGCCAAGTGGCCACGGGCCTGGCGCTCCTGGAGCCGCCGGACCCGCAGGATCGACGCGACGCGCTTGGCGTTCATGCCGGTGCTCCGACGACGCCGACGAGCTGTTCGAACGCGATGGCGACCGACGACTTCTCCTCGACACCCTGACGCAGGAATCCGTCGATCCGGGGGCGCAGCGTCACGGCGCGGTCGACGGTGGGGTTCGTGCCGGCGACGTAGGCGCCGATCTCGATCAGGTCGCGGGCCTCGGCGTGGGCGGCGAGCAGCGCTCGGAGCTCACCGGCCGACGCCCGTTGTTCCGACGTCGTGACGGCGGGTGCGACTCGGGACACCGAGGAGAGAACATCGATGGCCGGATAGTGACTGGCGTGGGCGAGACGTCGGGAGAGAACGATGTGCCCGTCGAGGATCGAGCGGGCGGCGTCGGAGATCGGCTCGTTCATGTCGTCACCATCGACGAGCACCGTGTAGATGCCCGTGATCGAACCACGCTCTGCCGTTCCGGCCCGCTCGAGCAGTCCCGGCAGGAGCGCGAAGACGCTCGGCGGGTAGGCGCGGGTGGTCGGTGGCTCTCCGGCGGCGAGACCGATCTCGCGCTGTGCCATGCAGAACCGGGTGAGCGAGTCGAGCATCAACAGCACGTGGCGGTCACGATCGCGGAACCATTCGGCGATGCGGGTCGCGGTCGAGGCCGCCCGCAGGCGCACCAGCGCCGGCTCGTCGGACGTGGCGACGATGACGACGGAGCGGGCGAGCCCCTCGGCGCCGAGGTCGTTCTCGATGAACTCGCGGACCTCACGGCCACGCTCTCCGATCAGGGCGACGACGTTGATGTCGGCCGACGTGTTGCGGGCCACCATGCCGAGCAGCGTCGACTTGCCGACGCCCGAGCCGGCGAACACACCGACGCGCTGACCGCGGCCGAGCGTGGCGAGCGTGTCCCACGCCCGCACGCCGGTCGAGAGGGGAGTGTCGATGCGGGCGCGGCGCAACGGGTGGGGTGGCTGTCCTTCGGTCGGCACCCGCTCGATGACGCCGAGCGGCGGGCCGTCGTCGATCGGGACGCCCATCCCGTTGAGCACCCGGCCGAGCAGTGCGTAGCCGACGGGCACGCTGATCGAGTCGTGGTCGATGTGGACGCGTTCGCCGACGCGGACGCCGCGGAGGTCGCCGAACGGCATGCAACTCACGCGGTCGCCGTCGACACCGACCACCTGGCCGAGGAGCACCCGACCGTCGTTCCGTACGCGCACTCCGGCGCCGACTGGGAGCTGCAGGCCTTCGACGTCGAATCGCAGCCCGACCACTCTGGTCACGGCTCCCGTCGCCTCAGGGGTGACGTGCACGCGTGCCATGTCGAGCCATTCCGACAGGTCGGCATCGAGCGGCGACATGGTCGTGCGCTCAGGCGCTGACGCCATTGTCGGTTCGGCAAGGATGGGCATTTGGTCTCCGGCTCGGTTGGACCCCGATCCCTGGGTCCGCTGACCACCATCCATGGTGTGATTTGTGAGGGGTGTTGACCGTGAACGTGCGGCAAAGTCGCGATCTCGCAAGCAGGTCAAGGCCGGCGTGAGCGAAATCAGGTGACGAACTCGTCGTTGCCGCGTGACACGGTGACTTCGCCGCTCTCCTCGAGGGCGCGGATGACCCGGACGATGCCGCCCTGGGCCTCCTCGACCATCTTCAAGCGGACCGAGCCGAGCAGGATGATCTCTTCTTCGAGGTTCTCGGCGGCGCGTTCTGAGATGTTGCGCATGATCTTCGAACGCACCTCGTCGCGAACGCCCTTGAGCGCCGTTGCGAGATCCTTCGACTCGACCTGGCGAAGCACGAGCTGGACGGCCCGGTCGTCGAGCGACACGATGTCCTCGAACACGAACATCCGTGATCGGACCTCGTCGGCGAGCTCGGCGTCGTGCGTCTCGAGCCCTTCGAAGATCGAGCGCTCGGTGGTCCGGTCGGACCGGTTGAGGATGTCGATCAGCGTCTGCACGCCGTCGGCGGCGTGGGTTTCGGTCGTGTTCTTGACCACCGACGACAGGCGCCGTTCCAACTGGCTCTCGATCCGGGCGACCACATCGGGCGCGATCGTGGAGAGTGTGGCGATGCGGATCGACACGTCGCGCTGCAACTCCTCCGGCAGGCCGCCGAGCACCGTCGAGGCGTGCTCAGGGGGCATGTGGGCGAGCACGAGGGCGATCGTCTGGGGGTGTTCGTTCGACAAGAAGTTGAGCACCTGTCGCGGGTCGGAATGGCGCAGGAACTCGAACGGGACCCGCAGCATCGACTGGCGCAGGTTGGCGAGGATCTCTGATGCACGGCTCTCGCCGAGCGAAGCTTCGAGAAGTTGGCGGGCCGTTGCCAACCCGCCTGACGACGAGAGGTGGTCGCTCGCCTTGACGAGGGTCGCGAACTCGGCGAGCGCTCCGTCGGAGTCCTCGCGGCGGACGTGGTTGGCGCGCACGATCTCGGCGGTCACTTGCGTGACCTCGCTCTCGCCGAGCAGCTTGAGCACCTTCGCCGAGCGCTCGCTGCCGAGCCTCAGGAGCAGGATCGCGGCCTTTTCGGCGCCGGACAGGTGAGCGGCCGACGCCAACAGCTCGGTGCGCATCGGCACCTCGGCGAGGCTCACGGGGTCACCCGCGCCCGGCCGGGGTCTCGGACAACCACGACTTCAGCACGTTCGCAACATCTTCGGGACGCCGCTCCGCCATGTCCGCCAGTTCCTTGCCGGCGACGGCCTGGGGGGCCGGTGCGACGGGCAGATAGGCATGCTCGTCGCCGCCTTCGACCATCAGCGGCTCGTGTCCCATCGCGGTGATGACACCGAGCTCGATCGGGGTGTTCACGACCCGACGTGCCTTGCGGGTGCTGCGATACGCCAGGATCAGCGCCACGATGGCGACGGCGACGATCGCCAGGGTCCGGTACAGCGCCATCTGGTCCGACTTGGCCTGGACGGCGGCGGCGGCCTCCGCATCGGCGGTGGCCGAGTCGACGGCGGTGGTGTCGAACGGGAGCCGGGTGACGACCACGCCGTCGCCGCGCTCGGCGTCGATGCCCGAAGCGGTTGCGACCATCGCCTCGATCTGGGTCATCTGGGAATCGGTGACCGCGGCTTCGTCGATCAGCACGGCCACGTTCAGGCGCTGGATCGCTCCGGGCGCCTCGATGACCTGCTCGACGACCTTGTCGAGCGCGTACGTCTGCTCGGTGTCGACCTTCTCGTAGTCGTTGGCGCCGGGGACGGCGCCCACATCCGGGGTGACGACTACTCCGTCGGGGCCAAGGACCCCGGTGTCGGCAGCGACCGCTGCGGCGTCGGAGTAGGTCTCCGTCGACGACCGTCCGCTCACGACCTGCCCTTCGGCATCGACGCCGCCCGGCTCGTAGACCTCCGACGTCGACTGTCGCTGGGACAGGTCGAGATCGGCGCTCACGGTGACGGCCACATGGCCGGGTCCGGTGACCCGGGCGACCATCGCTGTCAGCGACGCGGCCAGATTCTGCTCGAAGTCGGTCTCGGCCGAGGTGCGGGCGGAGCCGCCGCTCGTGAGTCCGGAACCGCCGGACGAAAGCACCTGCCCGGCTGCACCGATGACTGTGACATCGGCCGGTTCCATGTTCTTCACCGATGACGCCACGAGGTGCACGATCGCGTCGACCTGGTCGCCGCCGAGCTCGGTGAGGCCACGTGACTCGATCAGCACCGACGCGGTGGGATGCCCGGCCTCGTCGACGAACACCGATTCTTCGGGGAGGGCGAGGTGCACGGTGGCTGCTGCCACGCCGTCCATCGCCTGCAGCGTGTTCGAGAGCTCGCCCTCGAGCGCCCGCTGGTAGTCGATCCGCTGGCGGAACTCTGACGTCGTGATGCCCTGCTTGTCGAGCAGTGCGTAGCCGTCGTTCGACGACGGCAGGCCGCTTCCCGACATCGCGACCCGCAGGTCGTACACGTCGGCGGAGGGCACCAGCACGGTGTGGCCGGCGTCGGTCAGGTCGTATTGCACCCCACGGCCGGCCAGCTCGTCGACGATGGCCGAGGCGTCGGTCGCGTCGAGGTCGGTGTAGAGCGGGCTCATCTTGGTCTCGGGGCTCAAGCTGGTCAGCACGAACGCACCGACGACGATGGTCATCACTGTGGCGCCGAGGCCGACCTTCTGGCCGGGGGTGAGCTTGCCGAACGTGTCGCGGGCACGGCGCACGTTCTGACGCATGTCGTTGCCGGCCATCTCAGACCTGCATGTGCATGATGTCGTTGAACGCTTCGACGGCCTTGTTGCGGACGTTGACGACCAGTTCGGTCATCAGCTGCGCTTCGGTCGTTGCGATCACCATGTCCTGCACCGCTTGCAGGTCGCCGGTGGCGGCCTGCAGCGAGAGGTCGTCGGCGACCTGGTGCACCTTGGCGAGGTCGTCGAGCGCACTCGTCAAACTGCTCGCGAAGTCGGCGCCGGACGCGGCGCCGGCACCGGCGGTGCCGGCTGCGCCCGTCAGGTTGCCCGCCTGCAGCAGGCCGGTCACGGAGATGGGGGGGATCGAGATCAGGCCCATGTCGCTCAGCGGCCGATCGAGAGGATCGTCTCGTACGCGTTCTTCGCGTGTTCGAATGTGGCGACGTTGGCCTGGTAGCCCCGCTGGGCGAGCTGCATGTAGACCATCTGGTCGGTGAGGTCGAGGTCGGCGCGGCGCACCATCCCGTTGTCGTCGGCGAGCGGGTGGTTCGGCTCGTAGCTCACCCGACCCTCGGGATTGCCGAACTCGGCGCCCGAGACGCGTGCGCCGGCACCTGCACCGTTCGAGTCGACGACCGGCTCGACCATCACGAAGCGCTCGCGGAACGCGGGCTCATCGGTGGCGACCACGTTGTTGATGTTGGCGACGTTGTCGGCCACCGCGTTCAACCAGGTCTTGTAGACACCCATGCCCGACGTGGCCACGCCGAGTGTGCCGAAGACGTTCGACATCACGTTGTTCACCTATCCTTTTGAGTGGTTCATGAAGTGGGTCACTGACCGCTGATCGCGGTCCGCAAGAGCGCGTATTTGGCGTTCAACGCCTGCACCGTGAGTTGCTGGCGGAGCCCGTTCTCCTGGGCCGCCATCAGCTCGAAGTCGATGTTGACGTTGTTGCCGTTGGCTCGTGTGGCGGCGAGCGAGTTGCTGGTCTCGATTTGGGCGTCCGTGCCGTCACCGCGTGCGAGGGCGGCCCGCAAGCTGGACTCGAAGTCGACCTGATGGGCGAGATAGCCGGGGGTCTCGAGGTTGGCGATGTTGGAGCTGATCGCCCGCCCGCGCGCGTCGAGGCCGTTGATCGCGGCATGGAGGGCGTTGGTCACGCCATCGGAGATCGCAGAGATGCTCATCGTGGCGCAGGTGCCGAGGGGGTCGAGACGTCGGTGGTCACGCCACCGACTGTCCTGGCTCACGCCGATCCGCAAGGAGGTCGTCAGCGCAGCAGCAGGGCGCGCATCCGCTGGAGCGCGGAGCTGATCTGGGCGTCGATCCGCAACGGTCCGACGGCCAGTGCGCAGGCACCGCGCTCGATCGTCGCGTCGGCGAAGAGCTCGACCGAGCGGACCTCGCCGAACCAGCCGGGAGCTGCGGTACGAGCCAAATCGAGGTCGAGTGGGTGCACCCGCACGAGGATCGGGCCACGGTCGGGGAGCAGTACCGCCGACCGTCGCACCGAGTCGCCGACCGGGTCGGTGGCAGCTGCGACTTCGTGACCGACGATGGCCTCGGCGAGCCCCACGGCGAGCGTGCGCGCCTGGCTCTCGACGTCGCGAAGCGTCACGGCGTCGCGGGCGGAGAGATCGGCGCCAGCGGCATCGAGCGACGCCAGGATCGCGTCGAGTCGCTGACAGCGTTGCTCGTACTCGGCGATCGTCGCCGCCACCTCCGCTCGCGCGGACTCCAATCCGTCACGTCGCGCCTCGTCGTAGACGTGGGCGACGCCCGTTCGCACCTCGTGCTCGCGTTGCTGGCGCGCCAGCGTGGCCGGCGGCAGCGTCGGGGGGACGTACGCGGTGGCGACGGCGGACGCCATCAGCGACCGTTCCCGTTCCCCTGGTGATCGTTGCGGAAGCTCCCGGCGGCAGGGATCTCGTTGATCCAGTCGGTGATGATCTGCGCCAGCTGATCTGGGTCGTTGGCCACCAAATCATCCACGAGGAAGCGGACCTGATCGAGCGTCACGCTGGCCGCCGCTTCGGCGCTCGCCGAACCGACGATCTTCAGGTTCGGTCCGGCGGGAAGCGCGATCGCCTCACGCGGCACGAACGGCACACGTTGCGCGGTCGCCGCGGCCGAAGCGCGTGCCCGGGCGACCGCCACGACCGCTTCGGGCGTGCGAACGAGCGTCGCCGAGGGTTCCGACCTCATCCATCGGGGCGGGCGCCACCCGTTGCCGGACAGGATCGTCGCCACGTTGATGATCGACACGATGACCCCGGCCGCAAGGAAGATGGTCAGCACCACGGTGGTCGTCATGGCCGGCTCACAGTGCTCGATCGAGCACGGATGTCGCGGTCGACGTCTCACGTCGGGCGATGGCAGTTCCGAGCCGTGGGCGTTCGAGCCGGTCGGGGAGATCCGCGTGCAGGGCGAGGACGGTCAGCGTTGCCGCGTGCAGCGTTGTGATCATCTCGCGAACGGCGTCGGGCGCCGGGGGGAGACCGGTGGGCACGGCGAACGGCGCCGGCGGTTCGGCGTCGGTGGTCCCGCTCGCCACGGCGTCGAGGTAGGCGCGCTGGGCTTCGAGCGTCGTCGCGTAGCTGTCGAGGGCATCACGCCATTCGGCGGCTCCGCTCGCAGCCGGCGCGTCGGCCGGTCGGGCCTCGTCCACGCTCATCACGCCTGCAGCGACAAGCGGCCAGAAGGGCCAACCGCGAGCGTCGCGGGAAGACTCGGGGGAGCGAACGTGGCGGCCGTCGAGACACTCGCCTGCCGGAACGAGTCGCCGAGCTCGGCGAGCAGGTGGCGAGCCTCGGTGGCGGGTGCCGCGAGCTTGGTCATGTTGGCCTCCGTCAGCCGCACGATCACGTAGCGGTAGATCGCAGCCAGCGCCGGCCCGTGCTCCCAGGCGTCGACGTCGAGCATGCCGTTCAGCTCGTGGACCAGGTCTTGGGCGTGACAGAACAGCTCATGTGCGCCTGCCAGGTTGCCGTCTGTCAGCGCCGAGAGCGCCCCGGCGATGTCGCGATCGAGGCGGTCGTAGGCCATCACGACGACCTTCGGGCCGGATGCGGTCTCGAGACCGCCTGTCGTGAATCGTTCCCGGAGCGCGTGGCTGGTGGTCATGGTGTCTACTTCCGTACGGCAGGGGTGCATCGTCGACGGTCCGGAATGGACCGCTTCCGTCCAGCAACCGCTGCTGATGTCGATGGATGCGGGGTTGAGCGGGCGTGGCGCATCACGAGTTGTTGTTGTTGTTTGCCGCTGACGCCTGGCTCGACAGCCAGTCACCCTGGTTCTGGAGCGACGACAACAACGTCTGCACGGCCGTCCACTGGCGGCGCATGTTGGCCTCGCGGGCCACCAGCTTGCTCTCGAAACGCTCGATCTGTTCGGTGAACGATTTGATGCGCGAGTCGTACGTTGTCTTCGAGGAGCTGAGTGCGCCGTGCTCGCCGGTCCGGGCGACGGCGAGGGAGACGAGACGGGCGGCGATGCCGGGCTCGTACGTGACGTTCGGGAGCGCACCGAGCGCGCCTTCGGCGACATCGACCCCGAGGCCGCGCGCCGGCGACGTGTCGGTGTCGAGCAGCCGCAGGCGTTGGCCGGAGCCGATCGCTACCTTGCCGTCGATCGTCCCGGCAACGTCGGTACCGGTGTTGGCCTGCCAGCCGGCGCCCATGTCGAGGTCGGTCTCGAACGAGCCGGCGTTGCCGTAGCCCACCGCGGTGAGCGAGACGCCGCCAGCGGTGGCTTCGGCGTTGATCTTCAGGCCGCTCGAGGCGAGGGCCTCGTTCAGGCCGGCCACGATGTCGGCCGCGGTCGCGCCGGGTGCCGGTTGGAACGTGGCGCTGACGGCACCGACCCGCACGCCGATCACGGCGCCGAAGTCGGCAGTCAGGATCTCGCCGGTTGAGGCGCGTTTCGGGGGCACGGTGACCACGACGCCGTACTCGCCGGCGATCGTGGCGTCGGTCGCCGTCGCGAAGGTTGCCGGGCCGGTCGCTGTGCCGCCGCGGCCGAAGAGGCGTTCGACGCCACCGGGATTGGCCGAGAGGGCAGTGATGAACGCGGCCTTGTCGAAGACGAGCTGGCCGGCGCTGTTCGAGCTGATGCCGATCGAGCTGGCGAGGCGGGTGTCGCCGTCCTTGACGAGCGCAGTAACCGTCGCCCGCACCTCCTCGGCGAGGCGGCGCACCGACGAGTCGGTGGTCAGGGGTGACGATGTCTTGGTCGCTGCGTTGTAGCTCGTTTGCAGCTTGATGTCGGCCAGCAGGCTGTTGGCGGCGGCGATCAGTTGCCCGACGCCGTCCGCGGTGGCCGAGTCGTTGCGGCTCACGCTGACGGTGACGGGGGTCGCCGACTCGGCGACGGCGGTGAGCGTCACTCCGGAGAGCACGTCGGTGAACGAGTTTCCTGAGGCCTCGACCGAGTAGGCCCCGGGGCCCGTACCGATCGTGATCTTGGCGTCCTGGGCGCCCGAGGTCTGGAGCAACCCGCCGACGCTCGAGAACGCGGTGGCGTCGAGGGCCAGCGCGTTGTCGGTTCCGGACTTGCTCGACGAGAGCTGCAGGATCCACGCTCCGTCGGCGATCTTGACGGCGGCCGCGTTGGCGCCGGCGTTGGCACCGTTGATCGCGGCGGCAACGCTCGCCAGGCTGCGGTCGCCGGTGGAGACCACGGCGACCTTGGCGTCGCCGACGCGCAGGCCGCCGTCGAGCGTGACGTCGATGTTGCCGGCGCCGGCATCGACGGAGACGGTGGCGCCGCTACCGGCGGACGTGACGGTGGAGATGGGCTCGGTACCGATCTGGATCGTTCCGTCGGTGCCGCTCGCCTGGCTGAAGTCGGTGAGGCCGAGCGCGCTGTTGGCGCTGCCGCCGCCCATGACCTGGAGCTTGGCGTCGGAGCCTTCGTGGGTCGACGTCAGGCGGAGACGGCCGGTGGCATCGAGCGCGGCGGTGACACGCCCAGCCGCAGGTGAAGCGGCGATCGCCGTCTGCACCGCCGTGAGGAGCCCGGCAGCGTCATAGGTGCCAGATGCGATGGTGATGGGCGCCGTCGCGACGCCATCGAGCTCGAGGTTGAGCGTGTTGTTCGTGCCGTCGATCAACGTGGACGCCGCGAGCGGCGACGATCCGTTGCGGGTCGCGCCGGCCGTGGCCTGGAGCACCGACACGGTGTAGTTGCCGGCCACAACGCCCGCGCCGGCCTGCACCGACGAGATGCCGACGCCGACCGCATTGGTCGACAGCGCGATGGTCGAAGCGGTCGTGATCACCGATGAGCTCGATGCCACGGTTGTCGCCGAGCGCAGGCCGTGGGCGCGTGCGAGCTGGTCGACGGTGAACGTGACCGAGCCGGCGCGGGCGAACGGGGAGAGACTGGCCGTCACGGCAGTCGGCGACGAGACCGACGAGGAGAGCTTGCTGATCCCGTTGGTGATGACCGCATTGGCCATCGACTTCAGCGAATCGAGGCTGTTCCGCAGACGCTGAAGCGCATCGGTCTGGAGCTGCGCCTTCTGCTGGCGAACCTGGAGCATGTTGATCGGTTGGCGCTCGACCTGCATCAGACCCTGGACGATCGACTCGACGTCGATGCCGCCCGCGGTGAAGCTGACGATTGGAATTGCCATGGCTCTATCCCTCCGTGGTTACTGGCCGTGGATGTGAAACGAGGGGCCCGGCAAGCCGGGCCCCTCGTCAACCGTTAGTGGATCGATCAGCGCAGGAGCGACAGGATCGACTGCGGCACCTGGTTGGCCTGGGCGAGCATCGCCGTACCAGCCTGGAGCAGCACGTTGTTCTTGGTGAAGGTGACCATCTCGGCCGCCATGTCGGTGTCCCTGATGCGGGATTCCGAAGCAGCGAGGTTCTCCGTGGTGACCTGGAGGTTGGTGATCATCGACTCGAAGCGGTTCTGCAGAGCGCCGAGCTCGCCACGAGTTGTCGACACCGACGAGATTGCCTCGTCGAGGGCCGTGATGGCCAGAGCCGAACCGGAATCCGTCGTCACGTCGAGACTGCCGACACCGAGGGTGCTGGCCGACGTGTTGCCGATGTTCAGGCTGACGACTTCACCGGCGTTGGCGCCGATCTGGAAGGTGCCACCGGCGCCAGAAGCATTGGTCGCGGCTGCGGCGGTGATGCCGACTGCGATCAAGCTGGTGGTGTCGGCTGAGGTGACGAAGCCCTCGCCGGCCTGGAGGCCGTCCACCGAGATGGTGAACTGGGCCGTGTCAGCGGCGCCCGTGAAGTTCTGGTTCAGGGTCGTGTTGTACTCCGCCGAAACGGTGACCTTGCCGGCGTTGACGTTGCCCGCTGTGGTGAGGGCAGCGTTGATCGCCGTCGTGAACTGCGACGCCATCGATGCGGAAGATCCGGTGAAGCCGGCCGTGTCGACGGTGACGGCTGCGCCGCCATTGATCGCGATGTCGAACTCGGAACCGGCCGCCATGGCCGACCAGAGGTCGCCCGCACCTGACGGGGCTGTCGCCGCGCCGGCCTGGGTCGAAGCGCCGACACCGTAGGTGCCGTCGAGCAGGTTCACGCCGCCGAAGCGGGCGCTGGTGGACACACGACTGATTTCCGTGGCCAGGGCCGAGATCTCGGTCTGGGCCGCACCGCGGGCCGCCGAGTCGTTGGCGCCGGAGTTGGCTGACTGAACTGCCAGGTCACGCATGCGGGTGAGCATGGTGTGGACTTCGTTGAGCGAACCTTCAGCGGTCTGCACGACGGAGATGCCGTCCTGAGCGTTGCGGGTTGCCTGACGCAGGCCACTGGTCTGCGCACGCAGGCCCTGGCTGATGACGAGGCCGGCAGCGTCGTCGGCTGCACGGTTGATGCGGAAGCCTGAAGACAGCTTCTCGAGGCTCTTGCCGAGCTGGATGTTGGTGTTCGAAAGGTTGCGATTGGCGTTGGCCGCCATCACGTTCTGGTTGATGCGCATGATTCCCTACCTCCGTGTGTGGGGATTGTGTTGGTCCCAATCCGTGGGACCTGCCCGATCTGGGCAAGACTGATGGTGCTGGGCACCTGGCGGGGGGCACGAAGGTCGCTGTGAATCCCCCGGTCCTCACCCGCCCTACGCCTGGTGGGGGCGGAACTCCCAGTGCCACGGCTCGCGCGGCACGGCCTCGACGAACCCGTACTGCCACGCGTTGGCGCGCAGCCAGCTGAGCGTCTGCGGGGAGGTCACGTCGGCGTCGACGGCCAGGCCCCAGCCATGGTTCGAGCTCCCGGGCGTCGCGCCGAAGCCGCCGTTGCTGTAGAGACCCTTGCGCTGGACGAGATCGACCTGCTGGTCGAACGTCCGATACGAGTCGGTGATCGTCAGGTCGATGCCGTCTGCTCGAGCGGCCTCCACACATGCCTTCCACGCCCGCGCCGCGGGCGCCGAGAGGCGATGGCCACCTTGGCCGACCGGTTCGAGGGCGGCGGTGGGGATGCGCCCATTGCCGTACGCCGACAGGTCGGCTGGTGGGACGATCTTCCCGTAGCCGCCGATCTGGCCGATCGAGGTCCCGCTCGAGGTCCCGCCGGTCATCATCGATCCGAGTGGCGGCCCCATCGATGCGACTGCCGTGGCGCCGACACCCAGCGCCTGGGGCCCGATCGAATCGAGCAGGTGGCCGTATGGAGACGGACCGTATGACGACAGGGAAGTCGGAGCGGCGGCCTGGGCGGTCTCGGTCGTTGCCAGAGCAGCCTGGTAGACGGCGCCGAACGCCTCGAAATCGGTACCGGCGTCGGCGTCGTCGGTCGCCCGGGCGAGGTCGAACGTCACCTCGGTCGGGGCGCGGTCGACGTTGACCATCGACTGGATGATCCTGATCCGCGACGCCACTGCCGCTACGCCCGCCAGACCCGTCACCGTATGGAAGGTCCAGTCTCCCCACCCGCCGTCAAGTCACTCGCACAGGATCCAAACACGGATCACCCGAGGATCACCCGAGTCTCTCCCGGCGTGCTACTCGTCGGGCGTCGGCTCGATGCGGACGATCCACGCCCCCGGGCCGAGCGGGGGGATCCCGGCGGCCGGCGCGCGTCGTGGCGGTCCGGGCGCACCGAACGTCCCGTCGTCGTCGTCGAGGCGCTTGTTGAGCGACAGGAGACGGCCGATGACGGGCAGCGCGACGACATTGGCCGCGTGGAGGACGCCCATGATCAGCAGGATCCCGCCGAGCCTGGCGGCCTCGTCCTTGAACTGTTCGCCCGTCGACCGCTCCCACTCCCGCGGCGCGACGAACGTCACCGTGAACAGGATGAACGACGTGAAGATGAGGTAGTAGGCCACATCGGTGAGCACGAGGTAGCTCTTGCCCGTTCGAGGGTTGGCCCGGAACACGTCGGCCGCGTATGCACGCCCGAAGCGCTTGATGAACGGCCCGAGGCCGATCGCGATCGCTACCAGCACGATGTTCGTGAGCAGCTCGATGGTCCACCATTCCATGGTGATCCTCCCGTTGTTGACGTCGGACAGTGCGAAGGCGAGTGCTGCGAGGAGCAACACGAACGTGGTGAGGCCGAGGGCGAGCCGGATCCGCCACCGCCGCCTGGCGGCGGCATCGGCGATCGAACGGTTCACGCGAGCGAACAGGTCGCGGTTGGGCTCGACGGTACGCCGAGCGTCGGTGAACGCGGCGATGAGGCGTTCCTCGATCAAACGTCGCTCGAACGGGAGATCCGTCATCGGGAACCACTCAACGAACGTTCGAGTCCGGCGAGGCCGCGTTGGAGATGAGTCTTCACCGAGTTCGGCGAGAGACCGAGCGTCGACGCGATCGCGTCGATGCCCAGCTCCTCGAAGTAGCGCAGCGTGATGCAGTCACGTTGACGCACGGGAAGCGAGCGGACGGCCTCGATGACCATCCGGTGATCCTCCGACTGGACGAGCAGATCTGGTGTCGGTGGTGCGGGGGTCGAGTCGGCGGCCGCGCGCTGATCGGTCGCCGTCGGCCTGGTCGATGACGGCCTGATCGATGTGGGCCTGATCGATGTCGAGTGGTGACGAAGGGACACGAGGCCGCGCCGGTTGTGGTCGCGGGCCAGGTTGAGCACGATCGAGCGGAGGTACGCGGGTGCCCGGTCGATGTCGGCGATGCGGTGGCTCGATCGAGCGAGCCGGAGGAACGCCTCCTGTACGAGGTCCTCGGCCGCGTCACGGTCGTCGACGAACAGGCGGGCGAGACGCACCAGCGACCGGCCCTCCTGCTGGAAGAGCCTGATGACGAGCTCTTCTGCGGCCGACGTGATCTGCTCGCCGTGGGCGCGGGCCGCCATGATGGCCGACTGCAGCGAGATCGCAAGGACGTCCACGAGGGGCTAGGCGAGCCGATCGGCAGGTGTCACAGGATCACGTCTCACAGGATCTCGGTGACGTCGTTGAACAGCGCCCACGACGACAAGGCTGCCACGATTGCCCACGCCGCCCGCCCGATCAGTGGGCCGGTCATCCGGACCGCGGTACGGATTCGGCCGCTCTGCGATGCCGTCGACACGAGGACGATCGCCGCCGCCGCAACGACGAACGGAAGGATCAGCGGCACCAGGATCAGTGCCGGGAGTGCGGCGACGATGGTCCGGCGCCGTTGCGTGAACCACCAGCCATCCCATCGTTCGACCCACGCGGCCATCAGCGCTGCTCCTCCGGCGGGGATGGCGACGAACATCGCGACCGCCAGCCAGGTCGGCTCCAGCAGGTTGAAATCGACGCCGTCGGCGTGCAGGATCGCCGAGCCCCCAACGGTCGTCCCGACGAGAGTCCACGCCGCACGCCGCCATGGAGGCGGAAACGCGTGGCGCACGGCGACGTACGACACGCCCGCGATCGCGCCGAGTGCGGTCGTGATCGCGAGCAGGAACAGGGTGTCGCCGCTGACCTGGCCGATCTCGAACCCATCGTCGCTGATGCGTCCATCGACGTAGTCCGGCGACGTGATGCGCAGCAGGCCCATCGCGACCCGTCCACCAACGCCGCCGGTCAACAGCCCGGCCCAGGCGCCCGCCGCGGCGCCGAGCAGCACGCCGCGGGTGTTCGCCACGAGGCTGTGGCGGAACCCGCGGCGTCGACGCCCGACGCCGTCAAGAGCTGGGTCAGCGACCGGCGATGACACCGCAGGCGATCCGATCACCGGCGTTGCCGGTGTTCTGTGTCTTGGTGACGGCGTCGGCCGAGTTCGCCGTGTACTGGTCGGCGGCCGGTCCGTTCGGCACGTTGCCGGAGTTGTCGGCGCCGGCGTGGAGCACGACCGCCTTGCCGTCGAGCTCACCGAGGGGGATCCGGCTGATCGTGAAGCGTGTGACGGCACCGCCGTCGGTGTTCACGAACACCGACGGCATGTCGCCGACGTGCTGACCGTGGGTCTGGATGCCCGACTTCCAGTGTCCACCCACCGCCGTGAACCATGTGTTCGACGGTTGCGCCGCATCAGCCACACATCCCGCCGCATCGGCGTTGGCATGGATGTGGAACCCGTGGAACGCGTCGCTCGCTACGGCGCTGCCCTTGCGGACTTCGACCCGCACCTCCGTGAGTCCGTTGGCGTCGACGAACTTGACCGTTCCGATCACCTGTCCGGAGGCGTCACGCAGCGTCGTCTTGGCCGTGCGTGTGTTGGCGCCGGCCGTCGACGTGACGACGACGCCTCCGACGACGGCCAAGACGGCCGCGTATCCGATCAATGACTTCCTCATGGTCCCATCTCCCTTTTCGACGGCGTTTCTCCGACAGACGTCGGAGCGGGCGTCGCGGGTGACGAGGGATCGGGATTTGTCGGTCGGTCAGCGCCAGTAGCCGTTGACGTCGAGGATCACGTGGGTGGATCCCGTCTGGTCGCCGCACCAGACCTTGACGAAGCGGTTGCCGTCGAGCTTGACGATCAGGCCGTTCGCTACCGACTGGTCGGCGCCCGACCAGTTGATGGCCGATGCCGTGAACGACCCAGCATCGCCCGGTGTGAGGGCCAGGAAGTTCGGACCCGTGGTTCCGGTCACGGTCAGGTTGCAGGCGATGGCCCTGGCGGCGACCGGCACGACGTCGGGCGTGAGGACCGCGCCGCTGGCGTTGGCACGGCTGTCCTTCACGAGGATCGTTCGACTCGCGTTCGGCTCGAGCAGACCCGGCTCTGGGAGCGCGGCCCGCGAGTCGTAGGCGCGGATCGGGTCGATCGGGAAGAACCGACCCGCGTCGGCCGTCACGTACCCGATCCGCACACCCCAAACCTCATGCGGGTCGCCCCCCAGCGAGTGGAGGATGACGAAGTACGCTGCCGCGGTCTCGTCGACGACGGCGCCGTTGGTCGCCGCGCCGATGGGCACGGTGTATGTGCGGACCTGGGGTGAGGCCGCGAGAGCACTGGTGTTCACCGAGGCGACGATCACGAACGCGTTGGCGTCGGCCAGCGAGGATCGATGGCACACGAGGCGCACGATGGAGGATCCTGCTGCTGGGCGCACGGCGTACACGACCATCTCGGTGATCCGGGCACCGTGGGGGAGCGACACCGGCGCCGTGAAGCCGCCGACGCTCGATGTGGTGAGCTCGCCAATGAGGGAGTCGTACTCCGCTGCGTCGGCGGCACGGAACGGCTTGAAGTCGATCCCGGCGACGCTCACGTACCGCGTGCCGGGTGTGGTCGGTGCCGGAACCACCTCCGGCACGTCGACGGCTTCGGAAACGAAGAACGGGTCGTTGGCCGGTCCGCCGGGGGCGGTCGGAGGCGGTGCGGCGAGCACGTTCCCCGCGCCACCGAGCGTTGCGCCGGCGGCCGCCGCGGTGCCGAGCACAGCGCGCCGGCTGATTCGAGCGGGATCGTGGCGAGTCGTCATGGTCATCCCCCTGCTCCGGGCCGCCGTTGGGGGACGTCCCGGCAGATGAAGCGTACGCCGTGACGCTCGGGCGGACGTGCCCGTCGAGGGACGAACAGGTGACGAGATCACGCGCCACCGATGAGTTTTG
>DATMDV010000290.1:0-15773 GCA_035557475.1 Ilumatobacteraceae bacterium | reverse complement strand
CGGCATCAACGGCGCGGATCCGGTGCCTGGCAACAACGCGGCAAGCGACACCGACACGCTCGACGCCACGCCTGACCTCGTGGTGACGAAGGACGACGGCGCGGCGACCCGTGCCGCAGGCGATCAGTTCGACTACACGATCGTCGTTCGCAACGTCGGCCATCAAGCGGCGACCGGCGTGACGGTCGTCGACACGCTGCCCGACGAGCTCACCGCCGTGTCGTGCCCGGCAACCCCCGTGTCCTGCGTCATCGATGCCGATCTCGGCACCGTCACCTGGAGCGTGGGCGACCTGAACGGGGGCGCGGCACTGGCCATCCCGGCCGCCGCCTCGTCGATCACGTTGACGTTGACAGTCGTCGTCGACTCGACGCTCGCCAGTGCGATCACCGACTTCACGAACACCGTTCGTGCCGACGACGACGGTGCCAACGGCATCGACCCGACACCACTCGACAATGAAGCGTCGGACACGGACCTGTTGGTCGCGGTTCCCGACCTGCAGATCGTCAAGTCGGACGGCGTCACCGCGCCCGTGCCCGGCGACGAGCTCACCTACGAGATCGTCGTGACCAACGCCGGCACACAAGCCGCGACCTCGGTCACGGTCAACGACGTGCTGCCGCCAGGTGTCACGTTCGTCTCGTGCACTCCCGTGTGCGACAGCAGCCTGCTGCCGACGCTCACGTGGACCAATCTCGTCGAAGACGCCGCCGGATCGCCCGCTGATCCCAGCGCGTTCGACGCGCTCGGCCAGGCGACGCTCGTCGTCACGGTCAGCGTCGACTCGCCGGCGCTCGCCGGGGTCGACGATCTCGACAACGTGGCCGACGTCGCCGATGACGCCGTCAACGGCGTCGATCCGACGCCAGGGAACAACATCACCCACGACGTAGACCTCCTCGACGCAGCCCCGGATCTGACGATTGCCAAGAGCGACGGAGTCCCTTCTGTGGTCGGCGGCCAGACCGTCACGTACGACATCCGGTTCGGCAACGAGGGCACGCAGGATGCGACCGGCGTGGTCATCACCGACGTCCTGCCCGACGGCGTCACGTTCGTGTCGTGTAGCGACTCGTGCGTCTCGACTGGTGCGCCGACGATCGTCTGGAATGTCGGCGACCTCGATGTGGGAGAAGTGCACACCTACCAGCTGACGGTCGACATCGACGCTCCGGTGGCGATCCCGACGCGGCATTTCGTGAACAACGTGTCGATCGCCGACGACGGAACAAACGGACCCGACCTCGACCCGTCCGACAACGACGGGATCGACGACGACACCACCGGCATCGACCTCGCCGTGACGAAGACGGATGGCGTGACGGCGGTAGTCCCCGGCACCGCGGTGTCGTACATCATCACGGTGACGAACAACGGCCCGACCACGATTCAGAGCTTCACATTGCGGGAAACGCTGCCGGCTTCGCTGCTGGGGGTCACGCTCACGCCGTCGGTCGGCTCGTACGACTCGACGACTCAGGCATGGAGCGGCCTCGGTGACTTCGCCGAGGGTGAGTCCGTCACGCTGACCGTTTCCGGCATCGTCAATCCGGCGGCAACGGGGACACTGACGAACACGGTCGTCGTGACTCCTCCGGTGAGCGCCCCTGACACGGACCTGGCCAACAACACCGCCGTCGACGTCGACGACCTGACGCCGACCGCGGTGCTGCTGATCGACAAGCAGTTGACCACCGACCTGGAACGCGGCCAGCAGGCGGTCTACACCATCGCGGTCCGCAACAACGGTCCGTCGGTTGCCACGCGCGTCTCGGTCACCGACGTGCTGCCGGACGCCTTGACCTACGTCAGCGGTGCGGGCACCGGTTGGACATGCTCGTCCCTGGCCTCGATCGGCGCTGAGGATCGGCCCGTGTGCGATCTCGTCGCACCGCTGCCAGTCGGTGAGTCGCGCAGCGTCGAATTGACCGTCACGGTGACCGGCGACTTCGGAACGAGGATCATCAACGAGGCGACCGTCTCGAGCGCGATCAGCGTCGCGTCATCGAGCGTGCTCAGTGACACCGCGGAGGCCGATGTCGCCCCCGCGCCGGCACCACCGGCGGCACCACCCGTTCCGTTGCCGCGCACGGGTGCCTCACCGCTGCCGATGCTGCGAGCGGCCGCGTTCCTGATCGCCCTCGGCGTCCTGATCGTCATGGGTGGCCGCCGGCGTCGCATCGTGCGCTGAGAACGAGCACTTCGCCGTCGCGGGCAGGCGGCGTCCCGGCATCCATCGGCCGCGAGCTAAGGTGCGTGCGCCCCGCTCCGAGACAGGAAGACCATGGCCGTCTACGTGATAGGGATCGATGGATCCGAGACCGCTGCCAAGGCCGCAGAACGAGCCGGCGAGCTCGCGGCCGCAACCAACGCCGCGATCCATGTCGTGTGCGCGTACAGCGGGGGCCGGTCGGCCACCGTGCAACTGGGGTCGGACTCGTTCACGTTCTCAGGGCTGACCGACGCCGAGCAGACCGCCGAGCAGCAGGCCTCCAAGTATCGGGTCGCTGGCCTCACCGCCACGTGTGGGGTCGGCGAGGGCAAACCGGCGGCGGTGATCCTCAATGAGGCCGAGAAGGTCGGCGCCGACCTCATCGTGATCGGCAACGTGCGGATGCAAGGGCCCAAGCGGGTGCTCGGCGCAGTCGCCAACGACGTCCTGCATCACGCCCCCTGCGACGTCCTGCTCGTCAAGACAGTCTGATCGGGTCGGCGGCGTCGGTCGTCGTCGGCTAGGAGGCGAACGCGTCGTCCGATCCGCGGCGGTCCCGGCCGGCCGCGTCGGCGTCGGCGTCGGCGTCGAACCAGTGCGGGTAGAACTCGCGGAAGTCGCGTTGGATCTGCGCGAGGGGGAGATCGTCGAAGCTGCCTCGCTGGTTGATGTACTCCATGTGCCGGTTGCCGACCTGGTCGAACGGGTGCATCAACGCGTCGTTCGTTCCGTCGAACTCGAGCACCTTGACGCCGAAGCGCTCGCACAGCTCGATGTTGAACGCCGAGCTGAGCTTGATCCACTGATCGTCGAGCAGCAGCTCGCTGTAGCCATGCCACATGAACACATCGGTGCCCATCTGCTCGGCGAGCTTCTCGCTCGTGAGATGATTCCGCACATCGGCGAAGCCGAGCCGGGCGGGGATGCCGCGGTTGCGCGCGGCGGCGGTGAGCAGCACCGATTTCGGCACGCACCAGTTGCTCGACGAACCAGCGACCGTGCTCGCCCGATACGAGGCGGGATCGGACTGCGTGTTGTAGGGGTCGTAGCGGATGCCGTCGCGCACGGCGTGGAATAGCGCGACGGCCGTGGCGCGCGCATCGCTGGCGCCGGCCGCGGCCGTTGCCGCGAACTCATCGATGATCTCGCTGTCGCTGTCGATGTACCACGTCGGAGCCAACCAGGCTGGATCGATCTGCACGGAAGCGAGCCTAAGGCCGGCGGCGAGGATGCGGAGCGTGCATCGCGGAGAGCATCATGAACGGATGACCAACCGATTCGATGCGCAGCTGGCATCGGCACACGAGCGGTACGCCGCCAAACGCCCACACAGCCAGGCGTTGTTCGAGCAGGCGTGTCGGGTGCTCCCGGGCGGTTCGACGCGATCCGTGCTCGACTTCTCACCGTTCTCGTTCAGGGTCTCGCGCGCCGAGGGGTCGCGCCTCGTCGACGTCGACGGCCTGGAGTACATCGACTTTCTCGGCGACTACTCGGCCGGCCTCCTCGGTCACGACCCGGGCCCGGTGGCCGCCGCGGTTCAGGCCGCGCTCCAACGCGGCTGGAGCTTCGGCGCCACTCACGTCGACGAGATCCGGCTCGCGGAACTCGTCTGTCAGCGCTTCCCGTCGATCGACCAGGTGCGTTTCACGAACTCCGGGACCGAGGCGAACCTGATGGCGCTCCAGCTCGCCCGGCACTGCACCGGGCGCGACCGCATCGCCGTGTTCGACGGCGCCTACCACGGCGGGCTGCTGTACTTCGGCCACGGCGGCGAAGCCCTGCAGGCGCCGTTCGACTACGTGCGCGTCCCGTACAACGACCTCGACGAAGTGCGCGCCGTGCTCGACGGCACGGGCGACGTCGCGGCGCTGCTCGTCGAACCGATGATGGGCGCGGCCGGTTGCATCCCGGCCGAGCCGGGATTCCTCGCCGGACTCCGCGACGTCTGCGATCGCACCGGCGCGCTGCTGATCTTCGACGAGGTGATGACGTCGCGCATGAGTGGCGGTGGGGTGCAGCTGCGCTCAGGTGTGCACCCTGATCTGACGACCTTGGGCAAGTACCTCGCCGGTGGGATGACGTTCGGCGCGTTCGGTGGCCGGACCGATCTGATGGCCGCCTTCGACCCCAGCCGCGGCGGCGAGCTGACCCACGGCGGAACGTTCAACAACAACGTCGTCACGATGGCGGGCGGTGTGGCGGCGCTGAGCGAGCTGCTGACGGCCGACGTGCTCGACGCCCTGTACGGGCGAGGTGAACGTCTGCGCGACAGAGTGGCCGAGGTGTGCGATCGATCGTCGCTGCCGCTGAGCGTGTCGGGGATGGGCTCGATGCTCACGATCCACACCGTCGCCGGACCCGTCCGTACACCGGCCGATCTCGCCGGCGCCGACGCGGTGCTCAAGGAGTTGCTCTTCCACCACCTCGTCGACCGCGGCATCTTCCTCGCCGCGCGCGGGTTCGTCGCGATGTCACTGGCGATCACCGACGACGACTGCGACCGATTCGTCGAGGCGCTCGCCGATTCGGTGCAGGCGATCGAGGCCGCAACGTGACAGGACGTTCACACGCGCGCGTTGCCGACGAGCTGGTAGCCGAGCTCGAGCTCGGCCGCCCGGCGCACGTGGGCACTCATCTGCGCCCGACTCATCGTCCGCGAGTGCAGCACCACCTGCAGCCCCAGCCCGTCGAGCAACGAGCACAGCCGCCAGGCGGCGGCGACGGGGTCGTCGGAGTGGAACGCGCCCGAGTCCACACCGGCCGCGATGACCTGGGCAAAGACGTCGACCCAGCCGTCGTCGAGCTCTTCTGAGATCCGCCGGATCTCGGGATCCCGCAACGCCTCGCCCCACACGTCGATCCACAGCGCCCAGCTCTGGTCGCGGCGCGGCGACGGGAGGTAGGCGTCGATCATGTACTCGAGCTGCGCCGTCGGATCAGCGCGGTCGGCGATCGCCAGCATCACCGCGCTCAGCTCCTCGGCCGCCGTGTCACGCAGCATCGCCTCGAGCAGTTCGTGCTTCGTGGCGAAGTGGTAGTGGATCAGGCCGGTGCTGACGGCGAGCTCGGCCGCGACGTCGGCGACGCGCAGGTCGTGCAGCCCACGGGCGAGTGCCACCTTGCGCGTGGCGGCGATGATCTGGACGCGCCGCTCGACTGCACTGATGCGCGTGTGCGTGGGTCGGGGCACTGGGCGCAGCGTAACCGTCGGCGCCTCGTCGGGATCAGGCAGCGACTCAGGCCAACGCGGCGAACAGCAACTGGTGCACGTGTGCGACACCGTTCTCGTGCTCGGTCGACAGCACTCCGTTCGCCGACAGCCCGGCGTCGTACGTCCCCTGCACTGCTTCGCACATCGTGAGATCCTGTTCGACGACTTCGCATGTAGCGGCGAGGTCGGCGGCGCGCCGTTCCGGGGGCACCGACGGATGCCAGAAGTACTCCCGCTCGACACGGGTCGTCGACGGCCCGGTCGGCGTCAGCCGGAACGTCGCCGCGAAGCCGGCGAAGCACGAGATCGCGGTGTTCGGGAAGAGCGCGAAGTACCCGCCGTTGTTGAACGACTCGGCGGCCGCGACATCGGCGACGGCGGCCCACCCGACGTCGCCGGGTCGGCTGTCGTGCAAGGCGCGCTCGGAGGCGTCGCGGGGGCTGAGCGGACGGTCCCATGCGAACACCACGGGACCCTCGGTCTCGATGGGGTACTCGTACCCGGTGTTCGGTAACTGCGAGTGCACGAACGGGGTGTGGTAGTTCTCGCAATAGTTCTCGAGCAACACCTTCCAGTTGAACGCGCAGTCGTAGGTGGTTCGCTCACCGAGCTCGAGCCCGTCGAGCCGGTAGGGATCGAGCGCGGCCCCGAGCGGGCCGGGA
Source organism: Ilumatobacteraceae bacterium (assembly GCA_035557475.1). Taxonomy (GTDB): domain Bacteria; phylum Actinomycetota; class Acidimicrobiia; order Acidimicrobiales; family Ilumatobacteraceae; genus JALOLG01. Next base: position 9,685 of record DATMDV010000290.1, on the reverse strand, counting down.
TCGAACGGCGCCGCGCTCGGGTCGAGGTTGACCAGGATCGACCTGGCGAACGTCGTGACGGAAACGGGGAACAGGCCATATTCGTCGGGGTCGAACCCCTCGGGCTCGCCGACGCCGGCAGATCGCGCCAACGACCCGTCGAGCCGGTACACCCAGGCGTGGTATGGGCACGAGAGCGCCGATGCGTTCCCGCAGCCGATGGCGAGCGGCGAACCGCGGTGACGGCACACGTTGAGGAACGCGCGCAGGCAGCCTTGGCGATCGCGCACGACGAGAACGGGCATCCGCCCGGCGGCTGTGGCCAAGTACTGCCCGGGTGCCGCCACGTCGTCGGCGGAACCGACTCCGACCCACGACCGACCGAAGACGGCCGCCATCTCCCGTGCGTGGTGATCGGCGTCGGAGTACCACGCGCCCGGCAACGTGCGGGCTCTCGACAGCGGCTCACCGAGACGGTTCTCGATCATCTGCTCGACCTTCTTACTGACTGGTGAATCAGTATACGTCGTGGATCAGCTGGCGCCCATCCGAGCACCCCGACTGTTCAGTACGAGCGGGATCGGCGCATCGGGCACAATGACGGTCATGGCGCTCACTCGAGGTCACGCCGGGTCCAGCGGCGCCGTCCAAGCCATCCCGAATCACGGGGGGCGGATCGAGCTGTCCGCGCTGCGCAAGGAGTTCGGCGACTTCGTCGCCGTCGACGACATCGATCTCGTGATCGAACCGGGTGAGTTCTTCTCCCTGCTCGGCCCGTCGGGTTGCGGCAAGACGACGACGTTGCGGATGATCGGCGGGTTCGAGCAGCCGAGCGGCGGGAGCATCCGCCTCGACGGCGTCGACCTCGTCGACACCCCGCCTCACCGACGACCGGTCAACACGGTCTTCCAGTCGTACGCGCTGTTTCCGCATCTCAGCGTCGCCGACAACGTCGCGTACGGCCTGCGGTGGCGGCGCGACGGCGACAAGGTCAGCCGCGCCGAGCGCGAGCGCCGTGTCGGGCGGGCGATCGAGCTCGTGCGCCTCGGCGGTTTCGAGAAGCGGCGGCCGGCGCAGCTCTCCGGCGGCCAGCAGCAGCGGGTGGCGCTGGCACGCGCTCTCATCCTGCAGCCGTCGGTGTTGCTGCTCGACGAACCGCTCGGCGCCCTCGATGCCAAGCTCCGCAAGGAGCTCCAACACGACTTGGCGGCGCTGCAGGTCGAGGTCGGCATCACGTTCGTGTACGTCACGCACGACCAGGAGGAAGCGCTCACGATGTCGGACCGCCTGGCGGTGATGGACGGCGGCCACATCGCCCAGGTCGGTACACCGACCGAGGTGTACGAACAGCCGGCGACCGCCTACGTCGCCGACTTCCTCGGTGTCGCCAACCTGCTCGACGCCGAGTGCACGGGTTCATCCGGTGGCGGGATGCGCTCGGTCCGGATGGGCTCGTTCGACCTCCGGGCGACGGGCACAACAGCGAACGGGCCCGTGCGGCTCGTGATCCGGCCCGAACGGGTCAGGGTGTCGAGCTCGGAAACCTCCGACACCAACTGCGTCCCGGCGATGGTCGAACGGGTCGTCTACGTCGGATCCGTGACGCAGGTGTACCTGCGGTTGACGACCGGCGCGTCGCTGCAGGCACTGGTCGCCAACCACGACGGCCCGCCGGACTGGCCGGAGGGCACACCGGTGCACGTCTCGCTGCCGGTCGACGGCCTGCGTGCCCTCGCTGTTTGACGCCAACCTCCCACAGAACCAGCCCGTCCCGGCGCTCCACTTCAGCACGCCGTCAGTGGCGGCTCAGCCGGTCTCCGCAACATGCGGACATGACCAACACGCTCCTTCCGCCTGCCGCATCTGATCCTGAGCCGACCACGGACACCGAGCGTGCCACGTCACCCTCCGACATCGGCGCCGCGCCCCGGGCGCCGGCCCGGATCTCCCGTGTCGAGGCGATCGTCATGGCCCACGGCCTCTTCCTGGCAATGGTCGTCGGTTTCGACGGACCAGCCCCGTGGCCGGCCGTCCGCGCCGTGTTTGCGCTCGGTGTCGCGGGAGCAGTCCTCTTCGTGTGGCGGCGGTCGGCTGGGCAAGACCGCGCCGCGGCGCTCCTGGGCCTCGGGTTGTCGGGCCTCGTGACGGGCATCGCGATCGGTGTGCTGCACGCCGTGAAAGACGGCGCATCGGTCGAATCGATCTCGGGCATTGCCGCGCTCGCGACCGGCGTCGTGCTCGTCGGGATCGCGACGGCGATGCTTGTGCGCGGCCGTTGGTGGCGCAAGGTCCTCGCCGTACCCGCCGGCATCGGCCTCATCGCGACGGTGGTCGCACCACTCACGCTGGCGGTCGCCGTCAGCAACGTGCCACCACTCGACTCCGGCGACGGAACACCCGCGGACCGCGGGATGACGTACGAGGAGGTCTCGTTCCGCGCCGCCGACGGCGTGCGGCTCGCCGCGTGGTACGTGCCATCGACCAACGGCGCCGCCGTCGTTCTGCTCGGCGGGGCCACCAACACCCGCTCCGACGAGATCGACCATGCGGCCGTGCTCGCCCGGCACGGCTACGGCGTGTTGCTGCTCGACGCCCGCGGCCACGGCGAGAGCGGTGGCGACGCGATGTTGTGGGGCTGGTTCGGCGAGACCGACGTGCCTGCGGCGGTCGACTACCTCGTGGGCCGCAACGACGTGACCGATGGCCGGATCGGCGCGATCGGCATGTCAATGGGCGCCGAGGAGGCGATCGGGGCGGCCGGCACCGACAGCCGCATCCGAGCGGTGGTCGCCGAGGGTGCGACTGCCCGTGGCGCGCTCGACGAAGGCGCCTCGGCAGGTGGCGTGGGCGGCTGGGTCGTCCGCTACATCGACTGGACCACCGCCCACGCCGCCGACCTGATGACGTCGGCCGATCGACCGGGTTCGCTGCGCGACAGCATCGTCGCCGCCGCACCGCGGCCCGTCATGATCGTCGCGGCAGGGACACAACGCCCCGAGATCGACGCCGGCAAGGCATTCCAGGACGCCTCGCCCGACAGTGTCGAGCTCTGGGTCGCCCCCGACGCCGGCCACACCACGGCGTACGACGTCCATCCGGCCGAATGGGAAGCACGCGTCATCGCCTTCCTCGATGGCGCTCTCGACTGATCGCCCCGCTGACGCCGTCGAAAACCAGCGGATCAGCGGGACGACAGCGATCAACCCCACAGTGCGAACAGTCCGACCGATGAAGAGGAGATCCCGATGACGATCAACCCGACCCGAGATGCGACCGAGGCCGCATCCATCACCGACGCCATCCACGAGCGGCGCTGGTGGACGCTCGGCGTGCTCTGCCTCACGCTCGTGTTGATCTGCATCGACAACACGATCTTGAACGTCGCGATCCCGACGCTGGCCCGCGAATTCGATGCCACCTCGTCGCAGCTGCAGTGGATCGTCGACAGCTACGTACTCGTTTTCGCCGGGCTCCTGTTGACCGCCGGATTCCTCGGCGACAAGTTCGGACGACGCGGCGCCCTGATGACCGGGATGGCGATCTTCGGTGTCGGCTCCGTCGCGGCATCGATGGCCGGATCGGCCAACCAACTCATCGCGTGCCGTGCCCTGATGGGCGTCGGTGGTGCGCTGATCATGCCCGCCACACTGTCGATCCTGACGAACGTGTTTCGCGACGCCAAGGAGCGAGCCAAGGCGATTGCGATCTGGGCTGGCTGCTCCGGCCTCGGCGTCGCGCTCGGCCCGGTCACGGGCGGCTGGTTGCTCGAGCACTTCTCGTGGGGCTCGGTCTTCCTCGTCAACCTGCCCGTCCTCACGCTGGCGATCATCGGCTGCATCCTGGTGGTCCCGAGCTCGCGTGACGCCGACGCCCCGAAGCTCGATCTCGGCGGCGCCGTGCTTTCGATGGCCGGACTGACGGCGTTGCTGTGGGCGATCATCGAAGCGCCGGAGGCCGGCTGGATGTCGGCCGGGACGCTGACCGCCTTCGCCGTCGCAGCCTCCGTACTCGGTGCGTTCATGTGGTGGGAATCACGCCAGGCACACCCGATGCTGAATCTCGGCTTCTTCCGCAATCCGCGCTTCTCGGCCGCCAGTGCCGCGGTGACGCTCACGTTCTTCGCGCTGTTCGGCTCGCTGTTCCTCGTGACGCAGTACATGCAGTCGGTGATGGGATACAGCGCGCTGCAATCCGGTGTGCGATACCTGCCGCTGGCGGCGACGCTGCTGGTCGTCTCGCCGATCTCGGCGAAGCTCGCGGTGCGCTACGGCTCGAAGCTCGTCGTCGCAACCGGCCTGGGTACAGTCGCCACCGGCCTCTTGCTGATGGTGCGCCTGGAGGCCGACAGCGGGTACGCACCCTTGCTCGTGTCGATTGTCGTCCTGGCAGCCGGCATGGCGCTCACGATGGCACCGGCGACCGAGTCGATCATGGGCTCGCTGCCGCCGGCCCAAGCGGGAGTCGGCTCAGCCGTCAACGACACGACCCGTGAGGTCGGAGGCGCCCTCGGTGTCGCGGTTCTCGGAAGCGTGCTGTCGTCGGTGTTCGGCTCACGGATGATCGACATCCTCGCCGGATCCGATCTCCCGCCCGAAGCACAACACGTCGCAGAACACTCGGTCACCGGTGCTGTGACGGTCGCCGATCAGATCGGAGGCCCAGCGGGCCAGTCCCTGGCGCTGGCGGCCAAGTCGGCGTTCGTCGACGGGCTGCACACGACCAGCGTCGTCGCCGCCGCCATTGCGGCGCTCGGGGCACTGATCGCGTTCGTCTACCTGCCCGCCCGCGCGCCGGCCGACGAACTCGACGACCTCGACGAGGAGCTCGATCTGGATCTGGATCGACTCGACGACGACGACCTCGACGAGGAGCTCCGACGTCTGACCGGAGTCGGGGCCTGACCGTGCCGAGCATCAGATGTCGAGACGGGCGAAGTCCTCGACTGCGGAGCCGCGTGCTCCACGCCTGAAGAACCGCAACGACAGCACTGCCAACGCGATCGCCACTGTGGTGCCGAGCAGCATCGCCGACGCCAGCGCATTCAGCGCTGGCGTCGGCGAGCCGCGTACGTTCGAGTAGATCTTGATGGGCACCGTCTCGCTCGACAGATCGGACGACAGGAACGCCGAGATCACGAAGTCGTCGATCGAGGTCGCGAACACGATCATCAAGCTCGCGAACACGGCGGGGCCGAGCAGCGGGAAGAGCACCGTCCGCAGCGCCTGCACCGGGGTCGCGCCGAGGTCCTGCGCGGCTTCTTCGAGGTCGCGCCCGATCGACAGCAGGCGGCCGCGGACGATCACCACGACGTACGAGACCGAGAACGTGACGTGGCCGAGCAGCATCGCCGGACGCCCGAGCGGGATGCTCGTGTAAAGGTTGTCGAACACCAGGAACAACATCGCTCCCATCACGATCTCGGGTGTCGACAGCGGGACGAGCATCAGCAGGTTCGACGCCCGTGCGGTGCGGCCCCGCCACCGCGCCAGCCCGAGGGCGAGGCCGACACCGAGCGGCGTGGCGATCACCATTGTGAGCCCGGCCAGTGTCAGGCTGTTGATCATCGCCTGACGCAGTGCCGGGTCGTGGAACAACGACCGCTGGGCATCTCCCCACCACCAGCGCATCGAGAAGCCCTGCCAGGTGCTGCGCGAGCGGCCGGAGTTGAACGAGAACTGGACCGCGATCAGCACGGGAACGATCGACCACAGGATGTACACCCAGGTGACCATCGCGAGTACGACGGGTGGGCGCCACGGATCGCCGGCCCAGGCCGTGACGCGCCGCGCGACCGACCGCATCAGCGCAGCTCCCGCGTCGTGCGATCGGTCGACCACATGTAATACGCCATCGCCACCATCAAGAACACCGACAGCACGAGCACGAGCGACGCGCCGGCGTTCTTCTGCGAGCCCTCGAACAGGTAGAACTCGATCTGATTGCCGACCATGCTGGTGCGCGGCGAGCCCGACAACAGGTCGGCCGTGTAATAGTCGCCCGTCATCGGCAACGCCGTGATGACCCCTGCCGCCAGGATCCCCTGGCGCGACATGGGCAGCGTCACCCGCCAGAACGTCCGTGCCGGGCCCATCCCGAGGTCGCGCGACGCCTCCAGCACCCGTTGGTCGATGCGATCGAGGGCGGCGAACAGCGGGAGGATGAGGAACGGGACGTAGCCGTAGACGAGGCCCATGATGACGGTGAACGACCGGCCGTCGAGCCAGCTCCCGCGGTCGACCCCGAACATCGCGATCGCGTCGTTGACGTAGCCGTCCTCCTGGAGCAGGTTGACCCACGCCAGCATCCGCATCAGGTAGTTGATCCAGAACGGCGCCAGCAGCAGGCCCAGGAGCAGCCCGCGTCGCCGTCCTGCGTGTCGGGAGACGAAGTACGCCACCGGGTAACCGATCAGGAACGAGATCGTCAGGGCCAGACCGACGTAGACGAACGTGCGGATGAACACCTGACCGAGCTCGCCCCCGAAGACCCTCTCGACGATCTCGGTGAACAACGTGAAGTCCCACCCGAACGGGCTCCAGACCGGGACGGCGTTGCCGAAGATCGGGTCGAGGTCGCCGAACGCGACGGCGAGGATCGCGTAGAACGGAACCAGGAACAGCAAGACGAGCCAGACGACTCCAGGCGCGGCGAGCACCGGCCACAGCCGGCGGGTCGAAGCAGACCGGTCAGGCACCTGCGATGAACTTCGACCAGGCGTCGTCCCAGATCTTCTCGCCCGGCAGGCTCAGCTGGAGCAGCTGGTGACCGCGTTCGAAGTCCTGGGGCCGGATGATCGCCGACGCGAGGTGCGCCGGCACGTACTCGTCGGCCACGGCGAGGTCGGGATCGAAGCCGGTCTGGGGCGGTTGATAGCCGAGCCAGCTGTAGTTCTCGATCGAGTGGGTGGCGTCGAGCAGGTAGTTGATGAACGTGTGGGCGAGCACCGGGCGTTCGGCACCGCGCATCACGGCGATCGTGTCGCTGCCGATCATCCCGCCCCCGTCGGCCGGGTACCAGAAGCCGATGTTGTCGATCGTCTCGCCCTCCGGCAGGTAGTACTGGGCGTTGACGACATCGCCCGACCACGCCTGGTGCACCCACGTGCGCTTCTCGGGCAGCACCGTGTACGCCTCGGCCCCGAGCTTCACACTGACGAGGTCGTTGAGCTCTGACACGTCGGCGAGCGCGGCTTCGACGAGCTCGGCGTCCTCGGTGTTGACCTCGGTCTGGCCGCGCCGCAGCATCGCCATGCCGAAGACCTCGCGGTCGTCCTCGAGGAGGTACACCTGGCCGCTGTTCGACGGATCCCAGAAGATGTCGTACGGGTTGTCGAACATGTCGGGCGTCTTGACGACGGCGTCGACGCGATAGCCGATGCCGGTCGAGAACAGCGTGTACGGCACCGAGTAGACGCCGCCCTTGTCGTAGAACGGATCCTGCAGCGACTCCCAGACGTTCGTGATGTTGGGCAGGTAGCTCTTGTTGAGCGGCTGCAGCAGCTTGCCCGCCGCGACCTTGCCGATCACGTCGGCGGTGGGGAAGTACACGTCGAACTGGGTGTCGCCGGACGACAGCTTGGCGATGGCCTCGTCCATGCTGATGAACGTGGTGACCTCGACCGTCACACCGAACTCGTCCTCGAACGCGGCAAGCACGTCGGGCGAGATGTACTCCTGGTAGTTGAAGACCTTGAGCGTGCCCGACTCGACCGGGAGGTCGTCGGCGATCGCCTCGACGTCGTCGAACGTCGGCAGTGTCACCGGGTTGTCGGGTCGTGAGAGTTGCACGCCCCCGGCCGCTGCGTCGTCGTCGTCGCCTCCACACGCGGCGAGCAACGCCGGGCCGAGGCCGGCCGTCGCCGCGCCCATCATCGACAGCCGGATGAACTCGCGACGAGGAATGCCGACGACCCGCGGCCGTCGAGAACCCCGTTCCCGTGGATGGAACACCATCACGCACCTGCTGACTGTGTGGCTTACTGACTGATCAGTCAGTTACACTAGCGCGATCTGCCGACGGTGTCGACACGATGACGACACCGTACAACGGCGAATCGGAGGAGCTGTGACCGCATCACTCGAGGCCACCCATGTCGCCACGCCACGCCCCGTCGACCCCGACGTCCCGAACGATGTCGACGCAATCGTCGTGGGCGGCGGACACAACGGCCTGGTCGCGGCCGCCTACCTCGCCAGGGCCGGGCTGCGCACCGTCGTGCTCGAGGCCCGCTCGAACACCGGCGGCGCCGCGACCACCGAGACGCCGTGGGGTCCCGACTTCAAGATGACGGCCCTGTCGTACGTGATGAGCCTGATGCCGCCGACGATCATCCGCGACCTCGCGCTCGAGACGCACGGCTATCACGTCGTGCCGATGGGTCCGAGCTTCGTCGCCTTCCCCGACGGTCGGTACCTGTACGTGCACGACGACCCGACCCGCAACGTCGACGAGGTCGCCAAGTTCTCGCGTCGCGACGCCGAGCGACTCCCCGAGTACGAGGCCTGGCTGCACGGCGTCGCCGACGTGCTCGCGCCGCTGCTGCTACGCACACCTCCGCGCATCGGTTCGCGCCGTCCCCGCGATCTGCTCGACCAGCTCCGCACGGCATGGGGCTTGCGCGGTCTCGACGTGCGCGGCACCGCCGAGGCGACGCGTCTGTTCACGATGTCGATCCGCGACCTGCTCGACGAGTGGTTCGAGTCGCCCGAGCTGAAGGGCGTGCTCGCCATCAATGGCGTGATCGGCACCTGGGCCGGTCCCGATGAGCCCGGCACCGCATACGTGATGATGCACCACACGATCGGCGACGTCGGTGACGGCCAGCTCGGCTCGTGGGGCTATCCGATCGGCGGCATGGGCGCGGTCAGTGATGCGATCCGTCGCTCCGCGGAGTCGTTCGGGGCGACGATCCTCACCGACTCGCCGGTCGCCAGCATCGACGTGGTGAACGGCAAGGTGCGCGGTGCGACGACTGCCGCGGGCCGGACGTTCCGCGCCCCGATCGTCGTCGCCGCGACGCACCCGCAGATCACGTTCCTCCGCCAGATCGACCGCGCCGAGCTCCCTGACGACTTCGTGCGCGACATCGAACGCTGGCGCTCGCGCTCGGGCACCGTCAAGGTCAACGTCGCCCTCTCCGCGCTCCCGAACTTCACGGCGTGGCCGGGCGAGGAGCCGCACGAGAAGTACACGGGTGCGATCGAGCTGTGCCACTCGATCGACTACGTCGAGCGCGCGTTCCAGGATGCCCGCGAGGGTCGCGCCGCGGCCCGCCCGTTCTCCGACAGCGTCATCCCGTCGACGCTCGACCGGTCGCTGTGCCCCGATGGAACGCACGTGATGTCGATGTTCACGCAGTGGGTGCCGGAATCGTGGTCCGACGAGGCGCACCCGGCTGAGCTCGAGGCGTACGCCGACCGGGTGATCGCCGGCTACGACGAGCTCGCCCCCGGCTTCGCGTCATCGGTCATCCATCGCCAAGTCATCGGGCCGTACGAGATGGAGCACGAGTACGGGCTGATCGGCGGCAACATCTTCCACGGCGAGCTCACCCCCGACCAGCTGTTCCACATGCGCCCGGCGCCCGGCTACGCCGATTTCACGACGCCCATCGACGGGCTGTACCAGTGCTCGTCGGCGACCCACGCCGGCGGCGGCGTGTGCGGCATCCCCGGCCTGCAGGCGTCGCGAGCCGCGATCCGGGACA
>DATMDV010000289.1:0-2872 GCA_035557475.1 Ilumatobacteraceae bacterium | reverse complement strand
TCGAGGTCGCCGGACGGCGGCGTCGGTCGATCGGCCATCGGTATTCCTCTGAGGGGGTGATGCCCCGATGCTACCGGTTCTCCTCCGCATCGTCCGGCATGCTGACATGCTCGACGTCACCTGGGAGCAGCCGGACGGCACGATCACCCCGCTCGACGGCCATCTCGACGGCTACTTCCAGGAGGTCTACCTCGAGGCCGAGTCGATCCCGATCTTCTCGAAGGTCGTGCGGCAGGCGAGTGCCGACGCGCTCGACGAATACGTCGCCCAGCTCGAGCACGAGGTGGTGAAGTACCTGACCACCGACCCCAACTACGGCAAGGCCGCGAAGCGCATGTACAACGTCTTTCGCCTGACCGGCCGGTACCCGGAGGCCGCCTACATCCGCGAGCTGTTCGACGAGCCGGCGGCGGTGCTCTACCAGGTGCACGCCATGCTCCGGACACTCGACGACGCGATGTCGGCCTCAGAGCCGGCGACCCTGGGAGACGCCGAAGCCCACGCCGACCTGCTCATCGCCGAGGTGACCGCGGCGCTCGACGGGCCGGAGGAGACCGAGATCGTCCAGGCCATCCTCGAGCTCCGGGCCCGCCTCGCGGAAGCAGCCCCGTCCGCGGAGCTGACCGCGGGTCTCGAGGCGGCGCGGGCGACGGTCATCAACCTCGTGAACAGCTTCTTCCACGACCGCCTCGTGGGGATGCCGACGATCGCCGCGTACGTCGAGCATGTCAGCATGCCGGACGATGCGGAGGAGAACCGGTAGCATCGGGGCATCACCCCCTCAGAGGAATACCGATGGCCGATCGACCGACGCCGCCGTCCGGCGACCTCGACCTGCACAAGACCTACACGGCGCGCTTCAAGACGGAGCGGGGCGAGATCGTCGTCGAGCTCTACGCCGACAAGGCGCCGCTCACGGTCGAGAACTTCGTGAACCTCGCGCGCGCGGGCTTCTACGACGGCACCACCTTCCACCGCGTCATCCCCGGCTTCATGGCCCAGGGCGGCGACCCGACCGGGACCGGCACCGGGGGCCCCGGCTACCAGTTCGGCGACGAGTTCCACCCGTCGCTGCGCCACGATGGGCCCGGCGTGCTGTCGATGGCCAACGCCGGGGCCGGTACGAACGGCAGCCAGTTCTTCATCACCCACTCGGCGACGCCGCACCTCGACAACAAGCACAGCGTGTTCGGCCGCGTGACGACGGGGATGGACGTGGTCCGCGCCCTGCGCGAGCGTGACCCGCAGCGCGACCGCCAGCCGGGCGACACGATCGAGACAATCGAGATCACGGAGTCCTGAGGCCCTCCCCGCATGCGGCGCGCGTCGTTCGTCGCGGTGGCGGCGGTCGTGCTGACGATCGCCGGCTGCGGCATGCCGAACGCCTCCCCGTCGCCCTCGGCCCGGGATGCCTGCTCGGCGGACCTGCCCGCACGTACTTCGCCGACCGACTATCCCCTGGCGGTGCTCTACGTCGCCGGCGAAGACCTGCCACCGGTGGTCGACGTTCTCGAGTGGCTCGGCGACGGGGAGCCGGTCTCGATCGAGCCGGCTCGTGCCATCCACCTCCAGAACTTCACCGTGATCCAGGCCCGGGGACAGCCCGAGGTCTCGCTGCGCATGACCGACGGCGTCCGCATCGCGTCCTGGCAGGTCGACGCCATCCCCGATGGGCTGTTCCGTGCCGGCGACCTCGAGACGGACCGCATCCGCTGGGCCGAGGGTGACGGCCCGACCGACATCGTCTGCATCCCGCTCCTCGACGGCAATTGGGCCATCGTCGCCGACATCACGTTCGCCGACGGCGGCGGTAGCGCGACCTACTATTGGCGCCTCAACATCAGCGAGACGCCCGGTACCTGAGGCTCACGCTTCTTCCTCGGGGCCTTCCAGGATCTCCGACAACGGCGTGGCCTCGTAACGATCGATCCAGTTGAGCACGTCGTCGGCGTACCTGCCCGAGGCGTTGTAGGCGATCAGCGCTCGCCGCAGCTGTCCGCGGTCGCCGTAGTCGCCGGGCTCGCGCAGGCACAGGTGCGCGACGGCCGTGAGCGACGCGTCGTACAGGTTGTCCGGGTCCGCGGTGCCGTCGTCGTTGCCGTCGCGGCCGAGCTCGCGCCAGGTGGTGGGGATGAACTGGAGCGGACCCATGGCGCGATCCCACTCGTCGTCGCCGTCAAGCTCGCCGCCGTCGGTGTCCGCGATGGTCTGAGTGCCGCGTGTCCCGTCAAGCGGCCGCCCGCGGATGGGCGGTGCCACGTCACCGTCCACCGTGACCTCGTGCTCGTCGTTGATCCGTCCATGGCGTGACTCGACTTGGGCGATGCCGGCGAGGACCACCCACTCCACCTCGCACGACACCGTCACGGTTGGTGCCCGGCTCGCCGCCGTCTGGTAGGCGTCATAGGCGACCGCCGGGATCCGTCCGCCCAGCAGCGGGACGAGCTCGATCCGGCTCAGACCGTAAGCGGCCAGCGCCCCGACGCCCACCAGCAGGCCCGCGACGACGATGGTCGATCCGAGGCGTCGCCGTCGGCGCCTCCGAGACCGCGCGGGTGACATGCGGCGGAGGGTGCCACACATCCGGCCCGCACGCACAGGCCCGTCGGTTGCGTCGGGCGGCGCACTCAGGCAGCCAGGGCCGCCTCGTACAGCAGCGAGTACGTGATGGACGGATCGGGCGCGAACGCCATGTGGGTGTTGCAGGCGCTGCACACCAGCTCGTCATCGGTCTCGTTGACCGAGAAGACGACCTCGTCGCCGCACCATGCGCAGTCGAGCAGAATGTTCATGCCGCGCACGATGAGCGTGCGTCGTGACACCTCGCGTGTCGCATAGGCGACACAGCCCAGGACGAATCACCCAGATGACG
>DATMDV010000288.1:0-3959 GCA_035557475.1 Ilumatobacteraceae bacterium | reverse complement strand
CTGGGCGTGTCACTGGACGACCCCGAGTCGGTGCTGTCGCTGCACGTGGCGCTGCTGGTCAGCGACATCGGCTGACAGGGCTGTCGGTGGCATGCCGGATGATGCTCCCGTGACGTGGGGAGATGGTGACCGGTTCGTGCGCTGCGAGCAGGGGCACACGCATTGGGGTCGCTTCGGTGCGGCGGGCCTGCTCGCCTACCACGACGGGCACGTGCTGCTGCAGCACCGGGCGAAGATGACCATCGGCGGCGGCACGTGGGGGGTGTTCGGCGGCGCCCGCAACCGCGACGAGGAGCCGGTCGCCGCGGCGCTGAGGGAGACGGCCGAGGAGTCCACTCTGGACGGCAGCGAGGTCACCGTGCGGGCGCTGATGCACGAGGACCACGGCGGCTGGAGCTACGACACGGTGCTCGCCACGGTGCCGGCCCTGCTCGACGTGCAGCCTGCGTCGTGGGAGAGCCGCGACGCGGCGTGGGTGCCGGTCGAGGAGGTGGCGGGGCACAACCTGTTCGGCCCGTTCGCGAACGCCTGGCCGCGGCTGCGAGAGTGCCTGCGCCGGCCGGTGCTCGTGGTCGACGTGGCCAACGTGATGGGCTCCCGGGCGGACGGCTGGTGGCGCGACCGGGCCGGCGCAGCCGCCCGGCTGCGCGACGAGGTGGCGGCCCTCGACGGCGTGACCGGGCTGGGCCCGTTCGACGTCGCGTATCCGGAGAAGGTCCTGGTCGTCGAGGGCAAGGCCCGTGACATCGGCGCCGGCGACACCGCGGTACGAGTGGTCTCCGCGAAGGGCGACGGGGACGACGAGATCGTGGCCACGGTGTCGTCGCTGGTCGGCCCGGACGCGATTTGCGTGGTGGTCACCGCGGATCGTGAGCTGCGCCGCAGGTGCGTCGCCGAAGGCGCCGAGGTCGCCGGCCCCCGCTGGTTGCTGAACCAGGTTTCTTGACCTTTCTGGCCGCGGATTAGTGCCTACTGAACTGGACATTTTCTGGTCAGCCGGCAATGTTGCCGGCTTGAAATGGATTTGCTTCATATTTCCCGTGACGCTCCGCGTATGCTGGACAACTGCCGCGCTATAGGGCGGTACTGGGGTTGGGAGCGGGCATGAGCTCTGACGGTCAGCTCAAGCAGGACCTGCGCAGCGTAGGCCTGAACCTGACCGCCAACCTCATCTGGTCACTGCTCATCATTTCCTCCACCGGCGCGTTGATATTCGTGCTGCAAGCGACCGAGGGAGAGGGGCTCGCCGCCGAGATCAAGGTTCCTGCTTGGCTGATCGTCGTGATCGCGGCCGTGGGAATGGGGACGGCGATCTTCATCTACGTCACGAGCAAACGTGCCTTTGTCGTTCGAGGCAGGCGCCAGGCCACGAAGGCGAACGTCGCACTCTTGGCAAGCCGCCGCCGAGTGGACTCCGACAGCAGGATTATCCGGTCCACGAGGTTCGGCCGCTGGCCGCCGGACGAGGACCTCTCGAACCGGACCAACTTCCGGCAGGAACTCGAGCAGGCGATCATGGAAGAAGGAGCCGACGTCCGGAGAATCTGGAACGTCAGCTCTGCCGCCGACGTCGACCGGCTCCGCAAGCTGCTGAAACGGTACGAAGGTCGCACCAATCATTCCATTCGGGCCTATTTCGGCGTGGCCGACCATCTACTGCCCGAGTTACTGATCGTGGACAAGCGTGGCGCGTCGATCTCGTTCGCCTCCGCCCGCACCCCGCACAGCCTGGGTTGGGCCATCCGCGTCAAGCGAAAGGATCTCGTCGACGCGGTCCGGGACTACTTCGAAGTCCTGTGGGAACGCGCCGAGTGGATCCTCGACTCGGGTGAGATCACGGAAGCCGGACGCGCCGCGATCGCGCGGTTCGAAGGCAAGTCTCCCGACGGGGGTGACCACCACGAGTGAACTGGCTCTTCCCGGACACATCTGGATACGCCTGCAAGATCGACAAGACGTGCAGCGGAAGTTGCGGTTGTCATTGGTCGATCGATGCAACCTCTCCTGCTTCTTCTGTCACAACGAGGGCCAAGGCCCGATCTCCCGAGGAAAGATCACGGCTCTCGACCCGGAGACCCTGACCCGAATCGTGCGGGTCGCGGCTGGCGAGGGCACCAGGAGCATCAAGCTGACCGGCGGCGAACCGCTCCTGTACCGGTCACCGGACGGCAGATCGACGATCGTCGATCTCGTCGAACAGATCAATTCCATTCGCCACCGGGACAACTCGTTCGACCTCTCTATGACGACGAACGGAACATTGTTGCCACGACTGGCTGAACCTCTCGCCGAAGCGGGCCTCGATCGCGTCACCGTCAGCCTCAGCACGCTTGATCAGAACACTTTCGTGGGATTTATCTCGCCCGACGCGACGCTCCTCCGTAGAATTGCCTCCAGCATCGACAGTGCTCACGACGCCAACCTGAGACCCCTCAAACTCAACATTCCCGTGTTTCACTCCGAGCGGGCCAACCTCGGAAATCTCAACGAAATCGACCAGCTCATCAGCTTCGCCAGCGCGCATCGAGTGGACGAGGTGCGGTTCTTCACCCTCATCGCGCACGACGACTTCCCGGAGTTCGATGACTATTATCACTTCTTCTCGGCCGCGATGAGATCAGCACTGGTCGCCTGCTTCTCGAACCACGGCTGCCCATCCCCCGAGGCCACCGTCGACATCCTGGCCCGGATAGGCGGCCAGTTCGCCGGCCAGCTATATCCGAAGGTTGAGTTCGGCGTCCACCTCGACGGGCTGAAGATCTCGTTCGAGGCGCTGAAGCACGGACGCCTGCCCAACAGTTTGAAGGACCACCAAGAAGGACCGTACGCGATCCGCATCAGCGCCGACGGCGGAATGCGTTCCATGCTACGAGACAAGGCCGACGACTCACTGATGGATGCCATTCGCGCGCACGCGAGCGACGAGTTCCTGGGGACGCTCTACCACGCGGCGCAAGAGGAGATACCGTGAGACCTCGAAAACTGAGAATCGGTACGTGGAACATTCTCGGCCGACGACGCCACCACGACTCACGTGTCGCGGACGACGGCGCGGTATACGAGACGGTGGCGAAGGCTGGCACCGACATTCTCTGCCTGCAGGAGGTTCACTTCTACGACGGGGAAGTGGACAAACAGCTGCGGGAGGAGCTCGAGGACGCGGGCATGAACCATTTCGTCGGGTCCCCGCTGTCACCGTCGCATCTGGACGAGAAGGCGCAGCTGGGAGTCGGCATTGCCGCGCGTTTCCCGCTGCTGGAGTTCGCGACTAGAACGCTGAGCAACCCCGGCCTCCGCGCCAACGTGCGCGGCCAGGTGTGGGAGCTGCACGACAAGGGGCTCATCCGCGCACGGATCCAGCTCACGCCGAACGTCGCCGTCAACGTCTACTCGCTGCATCTCTTCCCGTTCTTCGAGTTCGGCGTCGACGACCAGACCGACTACGTCGACAAGATGTGGCGCGAGCTGTGGGACGTCGTTGACGGGGCGGACGAGCCGACGATCCTCGCCGGTGACTACAACCAGACCGGCCGTGCCGACGCCGCGAAGGAGTTCAGCCGGGGCAACTGGAGCTTCTGCACGCCCGACACCTCGACGACGAGCACCGGCCTGTCGCTCGACGACGTCGCGCTGAGCTGGGCGCCGGACACCTGCGAGCCCCGTGTCATCCCGACATTCTCCGATCATCACCTGGTCCTGGTGGAAATCGACCTCTCGACGCCGCCGCGCGTACGGGACCGGGTCATGCTGTCCGACATCGGAGGTGCGTCGCACCGCCCGTGACCTGCCCGTAGCCTGGACGTGACCGGGCACGGCCGGCTCCGCGGCGCAATTGGCAGAGTGTCCACCGTGTCCGTCAACGATGTACACAGTGACACTGCCTCGGCACCCGGCGAGGCGCCCACCATGCCGGGATGGCGCAGAGCACTCTCCCGGACGGCCGGGTCGATCTCGACGAC
>DATMDV010000287.1:0-8958 GCA_035557475.1 Ilumatobacteraceae bacterium | reverse complement strand
AGCGCGGCCACCGCGACCACGTCGCGGTGTTCGGGGGTCAGGACGTCGAGGGCGTCGCCGATGACGTGCTCGATGCCGTCGCTGCCGCGCGAGTGCGAGGCCCTCACGGCGGCTCTCGTGAGCAGGAGTGGATTGCCCTCGGTCATCCGGGTGAGTGCCGGCGCCAACCCGTAGTCCTCGACGTGCAGCCCGTGCGCACCGAGCAGCGCTGCCGCTTCGTGATGGTCGAACGGACGCAGGTCGAGCGTGGTGGCCTCCCGCTCGATCTCGTCGAGCAGCCGCAGCTGCTCGGGACTCGACTCGGATGCGCCCGATCGACGAGTGATGAGCATGACCAGCCGGCTGCGGTCGAGCGTTCGGACGAGCAGCCGAGTGAGCAGCAGCGCCGCGGTGTCGGCGGCGTGGGCGTCGTCGATGACGACGAGCAGCGGAGACACGCTGGCACGATCGGCGAGGAACTCTCCAACGGCCCGGAAGCGGGCGAACCGGTCGGGGTCGAGACGAGTGCGGCCCGGATCACCCGTGAGCAGCTCGACGGACTCCGGCCCGCCGAGGTCACCGAGGATGTCCGGCCACGGCCAGAGTGGCGGGGCACCGCCATCGGGCCAGCAGCGCCCCCAGCCGACCGCGAAACCAGATTGCGCGGCACGCTCGGCGGCCTGCTCGCAGAGCATGGTCTTGCCGAAGCCGGCCGCGCCACGGACGACGACGAGACGACCGCGGCCGGAGTCGGCATCGGTGCACGCTGCGGCGATCGCGGCCAGTTCGTGGTCGCGCCCCACGAAATGGCGGTCGCCCCGGACGGGTCGTCCAGCCATCACCGTCACCCTACGCGGGCGCCGTGCCGCGTGCTGTGCCATTTCGCGTCGTCCGACGGCACGGCCACGTCACGCGACCTCCAGTAGCCATCAAAGGAGGACCATGACCACCACCGACCAGTCCACGAAGCTGCTGACGAGCGAGATGCTCCAACGCTTCGACGAACGGGCACCGGCGTACGACCGCGACAACCGGTTCTTCAGCGAGGACCTCGAGGAGTTGCGCCAGTCCGGCTATCTGTCGGCGCCGCTCCCGATCGACATGGGTGGGTCGGGCCTCAGCCTCGCCGAGGTCAACCGCCTCCAGCGTGAGCTCGCCTACTGCGCTCCCGCGACCGCGGTGGCGGTCAACATGCATCTGTACTGGGTCGGGATGGCTGCTGACCTGCGCCGGATGGGCGATCCGACCGGCGAGTGGATCCTCACCAGGGCCGCGGCCGGCGACGTTCTCGCCGCCGGCCACGGC
Organism: Ilumatobacteraceae bacterium; assembly: GCA_035557475.1. GTDB lineage: Bacteria > Actinomycetota > Acidimicrobiia > Acidimicrobiales > Ilumatobacteraceae > JALOLG01. The sequence continues at coordinate 7,674 of DATMDV010000287.1, read as the reverse complement.
GAGGCGGGCAACGACCTCCCCGTGCTGTTGTCGAGCTCGCAGGCGGTGCGGGTCGACGGTGGCTGGGAGTTCACGGGTCACAAGATCTTCGGCAGCCTGTCGCCCGTCTGGGACTTCCTCGGCCTGCACGCGATGGACACCGGCGATCCCGCCAACCCACGCATCGTCCACGCCTTTTTGAACCGCGACGCATCCCGGTATCGCATCGACGAGACATGGGACACGCTCGGGATGCGGGCGACCGCGTCGAACGACACGATTCTCGACCGCACGTTCATCCCCGATGAGCAGGTCGTGTTGGTCTGCCCGGCGGGCTTCGCGGGAGCGGGCGCGTTTCACGTCGGCCTGTTCGCATGGGCGCTGCTCGGCTTCGCCGGTGTCTACGCCGGAATCGCGCAACGGGCGTTCGACGAGACCGTTGCTCGCGTGCACCAACGCACGTCGGTCGCACTCACCCGCTCGATGGCGTACCACCCTGGCGTGCAGCACCAGATCGCGGAGATGCGCATCGCATTGGAAGGGCTCAACGCCCACCTCGATCGCGTCTGCGACGACTGGTCGAGCGGCGTCGACCACGGCGCCGAGTGGCCGCTGAAGATCGTCGCCTGCAAGTACGCGGTGGTGAACCAGGCCTGGTCGGTCGTCGACGCTGCCCTCGACCTGACCGGTGGCGCCGGGATCTTCCGGCGCAGCCGTTTCGAGCAGCTGTTCCGCGATGCCCGCCTCGGCCGCATCCACCCGGGGAACAGCCTGCTCACCCATGAGCTGGTCGGGAAGATGAGCCTCGGCATCAACCCCGACGAACAACCGCGCTGGGGCTGAGACGAGGGAGAACGTGATGTACGACGATGTGATCGACAGCGAGTTGGCCGAGTTCGACCAATTCTGGGACGGCGAGGACGTCCTGACCGATTGGCTCGACGACGGATTCGACGATGAAGCCGACGACTGGATCGACGACGGATTCGACGACGGATTCGACGACGGATTCGACGACGGAGTCGACGACTGGATCGATGAATCCGACGACTGGGTCGACGACAGCGCATGGATCGCGGAGGAGCTCTCGGGCATGTTCCCAGCGCTCACTCCTGCCGAGTCCGTCAGCCTCTCGAACGTGTTCGGTCAGATCGGGCAGGGTGCCGTCCAGGCGTTCAACGATCCGACGGTGCGCCAGGTCGCCGGCGTGGCACTCCCCATCGCGGGCGGGGCGATCGGCACCGCGGTCGGCGGCCCGGTCGGCATGGCGGCGGGGACGGCGCTCGGCGGCGCGGCCGGCAAGGCGTTGGCGCCCGCACCGCCCACCGCCGCCCCGCCGATCTCACCAGCCGTCCCATCAGCCCTCCCACCAACCCGCCCGCTGGCCGTCTCACCAACCGTCCCGGCCGCACCGATCCCAGCCAAGCCGGTACTCGTCAACCAGGGCGGGTTGTCGCCGACGACGACTACCCCGATCCCGACGACCAAGCCGCCTGTCACACCGAATACGACGGCCAAACCGATGGCGACGGCTCCCCCGGTTGCGGTGAAGCCGGCCGTCGCCAGCGGCTCGACCGCGGCGACCAAGGCGCTGGTGTGCAGCCAGCAACCCGACGTCCTCAAGGCCCTGCTCGCACTCGCGCTCGGCGAGCGCGGCGCGACCTCGGTTCGCGGTGTGCCCGTCGGAGCGATCATGAACATGCTCAGCACGATCTTCGCCAACGCGGCAGCCGACGCCGACGAGCTGCTCGCGGTCGGCGAACGCCCGCCCGCCTACCTGCTCGCGGCCGACGGGTCGTGGCGCGTCGATCCGGCCTCGCCGGGCGCGCGGGCGGACGCCTTGTACGCGTCGCTTGTCGCCGAGGATCCCTACGCCGCCGCCGGTTGGCGTGCCTGAACGGAGCATCGGATGGATCTCGCTGCACTGCTCGGACGTGGCCTCTCCGACCATTTGTCGCTCGTCGAGCGGGTCGTCGATCAGGTCGTCGACCAGGTCTCGGTCGACGAGTCGTTCGTCGCTACTGGCGAGACACCGACGGAACGGATCGCCGTGGCGATCGGGAACCGCCTGGCGCGGATGATCCTCGACGAGGACGCGTCGACGGACCGCGGGCGGTCGGTCGACGACCAGGTGCTCGCCCACTACGACGAGCTCGTCGAGCGCAACCTCGCGCTGGCATCGGCGCTCGGCGCCTGCGACTGCTGGGGCGAGTCGCCCCAGTGCCTGATCTGCGACGGCGACGGCGTCCCGGGTTGGCTCCCGCCCGATCGAGAGCTCTACACGACATACGTCGAGCCCGTCGTGCGGGCCGTCACCCGGGCGCCGACGGCCGGTCACGGAGGAACCAACGGGCACGCCACCACCAGTTCCAACCGCAACATCACCGGCCGCAACATCAACGGCCACAACGTCAACGGACACAACCCCCACAACCATCACAACGACACCGAACACGAGGAGAACGAACATGACTGACATCTGGTACGACAGCGAGACCGACTATCTCGGCAGCGACGACGGAGCTGAGTGGTACGACGACGGAGACGCCGAATACGTCGACTTCGGCGACGACGTGATGTTCGACGACGCCACGACTCGGACGTCCAAGCGCCACCGCGACGAAGCCGCCCGCCGCCAGGCCATCGCCCGCCGCCAGGTCGCCGCGCGCCAGCGCCAAGCATTGGCACGCCGGCCCCGGACTCCGGCGCGGCCCGTCACCACGAACACGGCGATTCGGAACACCCGCGCCGCGGTACGCCACGTCGACCTCGAGAACCGGGTGCGGGCCGATTCGCTCGGCGGCGCCGTCAGGAGCCTCGACCGGCGCACCACCGGGACCGAGCGAACCGCGTCAGCGAATGCACTCGTCGGTCTGCTGCAAGCCGAGGTGGCGAACATCGGCCTCGACGACGACATCGTGAAGTTGGTGCAGCAGGTGCTGCCGTTCGGAGCGCTGCTGTTCCTCAGGCCGTCGAGCCAGGGCTACATGCGCGACCCACGGTTCCTCGCCGGTGGAATCGGCATCGCCGCGCTCGTCGCCGGATCGTTGATCCGAAAGTTCAACGAGGATGACGACGACGGCGGAGTCGGTGTCACGGCCCCACGGCCAAGTCCCCCGAGCGCCAACAAGTGAGGTTGTCGTCGCGAGCCGTTCCACCTCCCGGACCTCCACGCCATGGATCCCGCCCTCTGGGAACTGCTGCGCGGTGACACCGGCAACGGCGATCGCGAGGTCGAGGCGATCATCCGTCTCGACCGTCCACGTGTCGACGTGGCCGGAGTGCGCATCGTGGCGCGCTTCGGTCATGTCGCCACGTGTCGCGTGCGGCGCGACTCCATCGTGCGCACGTGGCACGACGACAACGTTCTGAGCATCAAGTGTCCGCGCTCGGTGCTCCCCGAGCCGGTGTGGCACGACGACGCGACCATCGACGCGACCACCGGACGGCCGAATCGTGTGCTCGCCGACGATCGACGCCGTCCGACGAACATCGCGGTCACCGGCGCCGGGGTCGTCGTCGGCGTCGTCGACTGGGGCTGCGACTTCGATCACCCCAACTTCAAGCATGCCGACGGCTCGACCCGACTGCTCGGCCTCTGGGATCAGCGCGGTCGTTCGACTGACGTTTCCCCTCGTCCGTACGGCTACGGGAGGGCGTACCTCCGGTCAGACATCGACCACGCCCTGCGCAGCAGCGCGCCCTACGACGCGCTCGGTTACCACCCGGCCGACGCAGATCGCGACCGGCTGGGCGCCCACGGCACACACGTGCTCGACATCGCGGCCGGCAACGGGCGAGCCGGCGGCCCAGTCGGTATCGCGCCGCGAGCAGACCTCGTGTTCGTCCACCTCGCGGATCGCGGGACCACCGGTCTCGCCAACCTCGGCGACTCGGCCCGGATCCTCGAGGCCGTCGACTTCATCCGCCGGATCGCAGGCCGCCGTCCGTGGGTGATCAACCTGAGCGTTGGCCGTCACGGCGGCCCGCACGACGGTTCGACGCTCGCCGAACAAGCACTCGACCATGCCGTCGCGTCCACGCCCGGACGGTTCATCGTGCAGAGCGCCGGCAACTACTTCGAGCGCTCGACGCACGCCAGCGGATACATCATGCCCAACGGAGTCAGATCGCTCACGTTCGTCACCGATCCAGCCGACCTCACGCCCAACGAGCTCGAAGTGTGGTATCCGGGCGGTGACGATCTCGCAGTTGCGATCGAATCGCCGACCGGCTTGCGCACACCTTGGATCCCGCTCGGCCACGAGTCGCGAATGGTCGAGAACGGCGGCCTCGTCGGCCGTCTGTACCACCGACGGCGCGATCCCAACAACGGCGACAACCACATCGATCTGTTCCTCCGTCCCTGGGCGCCCCCCGGTGCGTGGACTCTGAACCTGCGGGCGGGGAGCTCCGTCACCGGTCCCTTCCACGCCTGGCTCGAGCGTGACGAGTCGTGCGGAGCCTGCCAGGCCCGATTCGTGAGCACCGATGTCGACCACCTGGCAACGACCGGGACGATCGCCAACGGCCGCGAACCATTCGTGGTCGGCGCCTACGACGCCCACTCCTCCACACGGACGGTGGCCCCGTTCAGCAGCTCCGGTCCGACCCGCGACGGCCGGCCGAAGCCGGACTGCGTCGCCCCCGGTGTGCAAGTGCTGGCGGCCCGTTCGGCGCCGAGGGGAAGCACGAGGAGCCCGGGAATGCTGGTTCGCAAGTCGGGCACGAGCATGGCGACTCCGCACGTGACTGGTGCGGTCGCGCTCTGCCTCGAACGAACGCCGCAGCTGTCGGCGGCTGCGCTCCGTGCCCTGCTGCGCGACAGCGCCGAGCGAACGGACGGCCGCCACCACTCGCGTGTCGGTGCCGGATACCTGGACGTCGCCGCGCTGGTCGCCGCCGACTTCGCGCGGGACGGCGTGGCGCGTCGACAGGTCACCCCACTCCCCCCACACGATCCGCGCCATCGGCGCGGAAGCAAGGAGCACGCAATGCAGGCTCAGCCGCCTCTCCCCAGCCACACGACCATGCGTCCCGACGCGCTGTACAGAGCGATGGTGTATGGCACCGACCCTGCCCGAGGCGAGCCCGACGACGACCCGTACATCGTCGTTGCCCGTCCGGGCGAGGAACCGCTGATGGCGCCGGCGCCCGGCGATCTCCTCGTCCGGGTCGCGCTCGGCGAACCTGGCCTCGGTCATGTTGCCGTACTGGCAAGCTCGATGCTCGTCCCGTGGCAATCGCTCGACGCGATCGGCGTCGCGAGCGAGAGTGAGGGCCCCGGCAGTTACGCAACGGTGGTCGAGGACGGCCCATTCCCACACGGCCCGGACGACATGTTCGCGAGACGGGTCCTCGACAGGTATGGCCGCATGCCTCCCGGGCAGCTCCTCCTCCGACCGTTGGGCGAACCGGCGGTGAGTGCAGTGCCGGAGCACGCCCCGGGCGACGACGAGCCGGCCGAGCAGCAACCCGTGTCGATCAACGGCCCACTCACGAACGGCGAATGGGCTCAGGTCGAGATGTGGCAGAGCGCCGGCGAGGTGGGCACGGATCGCCTCACCGACAACGCCGGCGCCAACGCGTCGATCGTGGCGAACGCGATCTTCTGCGGTCGCAGGATCGGACGGCCCGACACCAACGACCACCCGTTGTTGTGTGTCGATGCCGACGTGACCAGTGCCGAGCCGGCTGCCGTCGCGCTGAGACGTCATGTCGTTGCTCGTGGCGACATCGTGAACTGGTCGAGCGTCAGTGTCCAAGCTCGACGTGTCCTCGCGATGGAGTTGCTGATCGACACGCACGGGTACCCGGTCGACGCCGCAGCCGGGATCGTCGGCAACGTCGACAAGGAGTCGGCGGTGCTCCCGAACCGCATCGAGGGGAGCCGGCCGGCGACCCCCATGCGGGCACCGAACTCCGCCGGGCTCAACACCGACTTCACAGCCGACGAGGTCATGAACCGCAATCGCGCTGCGTCGCGCGGGCCGCGGCTCGCCGGCATCGGACTCGCCCAGTGGACGACTGCGAACCGCCGTGCCGGCCTGTTCGCCCATCGGCACGGCGTCCGCCCGCCCGGTGCCGGGATCCTCTTCGACCTGCCTGCCCAGATCGACTACCTCGTCACCGAGCTCCGCACGCTGTTCCCCGCCGTCGAGACCCTGTTGAGAGGTCAGGTCGTCACCCTCAACGACGCCGCCGACGAGTTCGTCTATGAGGTCGAGCGGCCCGGTTCGATCATCAGCAACGGAGTCCGACTTCCGCGTGCCCACCCCGCGGTCCAGACCGTGTTCAGGGATCGCCGGGCGAGAGCCCGCAGAGCGCTCAACGATTATCGGGCGGTCCACCCGGTCGCCGTCCCACCCGCTGGCGCCGGGTCGAGCACCGCCGACGAGTACGAGGCGAGCTTCGGTGATGAGTACGACAGCTGGAACGATGGCGCAGACACCGAGAGCTTCATCGAGACGCTTCCTGGGCTGTGGCTGTTCTTCGCCGGCCCCCCGTTGCAGGTCGGCTCCGTCGGCGACGGGGTCGTCGTGCTTCAGACGGCGCTCAACCGTCTCGGGAACACCCTGTCCGTGAGCGGAACGTTCGACACCGCAACCCACGACGCGGTGAGAGCGTTCCAGGCCAGCAACGGGCTGTGCCCTGCAGGGATCGCATCGGCGCAGACCAAATGGGCGATCTACCGGGCTGCCAGCCGCCTCGAGAATCCCGCTGCCGATCCGTTGCCGGAGGCGATCGTGCGCGTGGCGCAGTCCCAGCTCCCCCGCTGGCGACAGGGCGCCGGCTACCTGCAGGAGACCGATCCGGCCGCGACCTCGATCCTCCAGGAGTACTACCGCGACGGTGTCTGCCGTTCGGTTCCGGCGGCCGACCTGCAGAATCCTGCCTGGCACAACCACAACTACTGGAGCTCGGTGTTCGTGTCGTGGGTGATGCGCACCGCCGGAGCCGGTGTCGACTTCGCGTACTCCACCGCGCATCGCGTGTACGTGCGCGCCGCGCGCCAGAACCGGTGTGCGAACAACACGGCCAACCCGTTCTGGGCGTACCGTGCCACGGAGGTCGCGCCGCAACTCGGCGACATCGTGTGCAGGTCACGCGCCAATCCGCTGGCGACCTACAACAACATCATGCAGCCCATCGATTGGGCGCTGCACTGCGACATCGTCACGGGGGCGGTCGCGGGTGCCAACACGATCCGGGTCACCGGCGGGAACGTCGCCGTCCCCGGCGGCCCCAACCATGGACGGACGGTCGCCGAACGCCCGCTGAGGGTCGACGCCGCGGGGATGCTCGACCTCACCGGCGACCAGAGCCGGATCTTCGCCGTGATCCGCTGTCGCGGCCAGGCGCCGGGCGTGGTCCAACCGTGCTGATCAACTGGGCTGAATGAACGGTCCGAACCGCCGAGCTCAGCGCTCGGCTGCGAGTGCCGCGTCGAGGTGGCGGTGGAAGTGGCCGAGCGCGCCTTCGAAGCGGCCGAACGTGACGTCCGTGTTTGCACCTGCCCCGAGCCCGCGCTGCACGCGCAGCGCCATGTCGCGATCCTCACGACCGCCGAGCTCGACGAACGCCAGGTCTTTCGCAGTCGCATCGGTACGGCCACCATCGGCACCATCGGTCGGCGGCAACGGGCCGACCTGGTAGGTGATGAAGTTGGTGGTCGACACCGTGATCGGTTCGAGC
>DATMDV010000286.1:0-11483 GCA_035557475.1 Ilumatobacteraceae bacterium | reverse complement strand
CGTGCGCCTCGCGCAGTGCGGCGTCCAAGATCGCGCCGTGATCGGCATCGAGCTCACCACGCAGCTCCCACCGTGCACCCAAACGGCACAACGACACGTACTCGTCGCGTCGCGCCCCCTGATCACCCACGGACCCCACGTCGCCGCCAGGATCATCCTCGGCGACCGGGTCGGGGGCGAAGTCGTAGGAGCGCATCACCCGCCGCAACTGGGTGACGGTAGCCAGCTTGGCGAACTCACACAACTCGGCATCAGCCCACCGCGGCGCCCGGCTTGCGATCGGCGAAACCTGATCCAACGACAACACACCCGCCTCGAACGCCGCGAACGTCACCGGAAACTCACTGCGCCGTCTGGCGACCGTCACCAGCTGGCGGGCATGCGAGCTCGACAGGCCCGCTTTCCACGCCACCCAGTGCGCCGGCGACGAGATTCCCGGCATCTCCCACACCCCGGACTCCAACGCCTCAGCGACAACCGAAACCAACTGTGCGTCGACCACGTTGCGGTGACCGCACACGTCCGCGAGGCGGTCCTCCAACCGTTCCAGCGTCCCCGTCGCCATGCGCCTATCGTACAGGTGTTCGATCACTCGCGCAACCGGCAAACGGGGCGTTCGCACCGGCTGGTCGGCGATTTGTTGGTGGTCTACTGGCCGATGCGGCCGTCGATCCGCTCGCGCAACAGGTCGGCGTGACCGAGGTGGCGTGCGTACTCGTGGATCATTCCGACCAGCATCTCGCGCAGCGAGATCGCTCCTCCACCGCTGCCGTGCTCGTTCAAGGGATCGTCGGCAGTGATGTCGAGACTGGGCGCCTCGGCCACGAACCGCTCGGCGAAGTTCACCTCCGCTCGCCACGCGTCCCACGCTTCGGCAACCACCTGGGGGTCTGGTACAGCGCCATCGAAATCACCGTCACGGTCGGTGTCGGAGCAGTAGAGCCGGGGCACGTCTTGTCCCGCCATCGTCACCCGGAACGAACCGCGCTCGACCTCGGCGAGGTGGCGTACCAGTCCCAGGAGCGACATCGTCGATGGCTCGACGGAGCGCCGCGCCATCGCCTCGGCGTCGAGCCCCGCGCACTTCATCTCCAATGTGAGGCGCACCGCGCGCATGGTCTCGACCAGCGTGGTGCGCTCGTCGCCCAACGTTGGTCCGTTCTCACGCGGGTCGTCGTCAGACGGCTTGCCGTCGGCGGTGAACATGTCAGCTCGTCGGGTCGTGGCCATCGCCGCATCATCGCCGACGCACGGCGGCTGACCAAGGAGGTAAACGAGCGCCGAAATCTTGACGAGTTCGAGAACGGCGCGATGACCTTCGGCCCTGGCCGACCGCAGAGCGGGCGTGATCCCATGGGATCAGGCATGCCGGATCGGAGTCCTTTCGTCCGGCAGCACGAGGAGGTGGCCTGCCGTGGTGCAGATGTACGACGTGAACGAGTTCCTCGCCCAGCGACACATCGCGGTCGTCGGCGCGTCCGACGTCAAGGGGAGCTTCGCCAAGACGGTGTACCGGGAGCTGCGGTCGCACGGCTACGACGTCGTACCCGTCAATCCCCAGGCGACCAGTGTCGACGGCGATCGTTGCTTCCCCGACCTGATCTCGGTGCCCGGCGACGTGGACGGCGCGATCGTGATGGTGAATCGTGACATCTCGGCGTCCGTCGTTCGCGACTGCGTGGCACGTGGGATCCGGCGCGTTTGGCTGTACAAGGGCATCGGTGGGCCCGGCGCGGTCTCCGACGAAGCCGTCCGGATCGCGCGCGAGAACGGTATGAACCTCGTCGATGGCGCGTGCCCGTTGATGTTCCTCGAGACGCCGGCGTGGATCCACCGCGTCCACCGCTTCGTGCGACGCCGCAAGGGCGTCCTCACCGATGACTTCGTGAACACGGCCGCCTGACCCGGTTGGAACGTACGGCGTTGGCTCGCGGGACGTCGACGTGCGACGCTGAACCCGTGAGCAAGATCGTGGTTGGCGTCGACGGGTCCGAGTTCTCCGGTGACGCACTCGAGTGGGCGTACGCGCAGGCACGCGTGACGAGTGCCGAGCTCGTCGTCGTGCACTGCTGGGAGTACCCGTACCTCGGCGTCATCGACTTCGTGGGGATGGACGACCGGATCCGCGAGACCAGCCACGACGGCGCCGAGGCGCTCCTCGACGCGACGATCTCGCAGCTCCGCGCCGCGCATCCAGACGATGACGTGACGTTGACGCCGGTGCTGCTGGAGGGCGGCCCCGCCTGGACGTTGCTCGAGGCCGCCGCCGACGCCGACCTCCTGGTGGTCGGATCGCGGGGGCGGAGCGGGCTCAAGACCCTGCTGCTCGGTTCGGTGACACACGTTGTCGTCACCCATGCCGAGATCCCCGTGGTCGTGGTGCGCCACGCCGGCGCTCACGCGGGTCGCGAGTAGGTTCCTCCCTCGGCGGCACCCCGGACCTCGGCGGCAGTCGTCGCCGTCCGGAGTCGGGACAACAGGACGGCTTCGTGCTCGAGCATCCGCTTGGCGTTCGACAGGACATCTTCGATCCGATCGGCGGGGAACTTCACGGCACCGTTCTCGTCCATGTGCACCAACTCGCCCGGGATGACGTCCATCCCGCCGACCGAGACCGGCCCGTTGACCTCGTGAACCGCCATCGGACCGTGACCCGCCGACACGCCGTTCAACAGGAGCTGGAAACCGAGGCGGCGGATCGCGTCGACGTCACGTGATGGTCCGTTGGTGACGAGTCCGACACACCCGACCTGTTGCATCTGAGTGGTCATGATCTCGCCGGCGAGCCCGGCTCTGGCCATGAGCTGGGGCGGCCACCGCTGCTCGATGACGAGCACCGTCGGCTTGGGCGCCGCGTCGAGCGCGTCGACCACGTCGAGGAACGTGAATCGATCGGGGGTGCCGGGATCGGGCAGCCCGTAGGCGCACGTGACGGCGTATCCGACCAACGGCCCGAGCTCGGGGAAGGCGCACCGGATCGAGCTGTCGGTGTACCAGCCCTCGGTCCACGGCTCGTACAATCCGAGGCACAGCGGATGGCCGGGATACGTCGCCACGGCGTTGGTGATGGTGGGCGTGTCGATCGTGCGGAGCTCGGCGAGCAGATCGTCGTGCGATGTGGTCATGCATCCACGTTGCCATCCGCGGGCAATGACCGCCGACGACACCGCGCGGTGAGCCGGCCCGGTCGGCGACCGGACGTGCAACGAGTCGGCTGGCGGTGAGCCGGCCCGGTCGGCGACCGGACGTGCGACGAGTCGGCTCGCGGTGAGCCGACCAAATTGTCATGGTTAACCGTTGACCGTTGACAGTCATCCGCTCGACCCGTATGGTTCGCCCGTGGTCAGACGGGTGCAACACTCGCCGGGCCTCGGTCACGCTCACCGCGAACTGTGGGAAGTGGTATGCGCCGAGATCCGTGACCTCATAATCGGCGGCGTGTTCGCTCCGGGCGAGCCGCTTGCTGAGGCGGCGCTTGCCGCCCGGTTCGCCGTCAGCCGGGGTCCGGTCCGGACCGCGCTGATGGAACTCGAACGTGTCGGCCTGGTCACCGCCGTCCCCCGTCGCGGGATGCAGGTCGCCACGTTCGAGCGAACCGACATCGACGAACTCTTCGACGTCTCGCTCGGGCTCGAGCGGATGGCGGCGCGCACCGCGGCCGAGATCGCGACACCCGAACAGGTGCGGCGCCTGCATGAGCTGCTCGACGACCTCGACGCAGCACAGCACCGCGATGGTCCACTCGACGCGGTCGAGGCCGATCTCGTGTTCCACCGTCATCTGATGGAGACGTCGGGGAACCGGCGGCTCCTCGACATCTGGTTGCGGATGTCCGAGGAGATCCGCTTCGTGATCGCCGTCACCCAGCGATCGCTCCCCGCCGTCGAGTGGGCGAGCTTCAACCGTCCGATCGCCGATGCCGTCGCCAGCGGCGATCCCGACCGCGCCGAGGCCGCCGTGGTGGCGTGCTTCACCGAGGCGCACGCCGAGATCCGGGCGCTGTCGACCGAGGCGTTCGACCCGTTCCGTCCGCCGTCAGCCGCGGCGTCCGTCAACTGACCGTCGCACGGTCACGCAGCCCACAGGAGCACGCATGTACAAGGTCATCTGGCTCACCAAGTTCCGCCCCGATCTGCCACGCGAGCAGGTCCTCGAATGGTGGCGTGGCCACCACGGCGACGTCGCCAAGGCGACACCGGGCATGTTGCGCTACGTCCAGAGCCACTGGGTGAGCGCGCTCGACCCGGCCACCCATCAGCCCAAGGGTGCCCCGTACTTCGATGGTCACGCCGAGCATTGGTTCGAGAACAAGGAGGCGTACGACGCCGCGATGGCGAGTCCGGAGTGGGCACTCGCCCAGGTCGACGGCCCCGACGGCTTCGCCTCCACCACGCTCATCGGTGCCGCACTGGAGGAGACCGTGATCAGCTGGCACCCGATGGGCGACGGTCGCTCCACACCCTGAGGTGACGCCACCGGGATGACGTGGTGGCCGACGTCACAGACAAACGCGCTCATCCCCAACCGGTGCGGTGGCGATATCCAATCGACCACCGAATTGGAGCCGCACCGTGCACCCCCCATGCCAGCAAACTCGAACGAGCGCGTCGAAACGCGCGCGGCGCGCCATTCCGGTCGTGTTCTCGGTCCATCGGATCCGTCGCACCGCGGCGGTGACAACCCGGATCGGCCTCCTGGTCGTCGGTGCCACGCTCATCGCCACCGGCGCCGCGGTCACGTTGTGGACCGGACTCGGCGCGGGTCCGATGGACGTGCTCATCTCGGCGATCAACACCCGGACCGGGCTCGCCGTGCCGTTCGTCGTGTGGATCGTGTCGGGCACGCTGATGTCGGTCGCGACGCTGATCGGGCGGCGGCCTGGCCTCGGCACGTTCCTCGCGCCGCTGATCGTCGGACCTGTGCTCGGCCTCATCCGATCGGTCCTCGCGACCGTCCCGCCGCCCTCCCAGACGGCCGCGATCGCCTGGCACCTGGCCGGCGTGGCGACGATCGGGATCGGCGCCGGATCGCTCATCGTCGCCGGCCTCGGCTCGGGCACCGGGGAGCTCCTCGCAGGAGCGACCGCCCGCCGCACGGGTCGCCGCGAGCCACACGTCCGGGCCGGGCTCGAGATGACGTGGCTGTCGTTGGGCCTCCTCCTCGGCGGGCCCTTCGGCGTCGGCACGTTGATCGTCGCGATCATGATCGGACCGGCGGTGGCGAACGGGTCACGGCTCGTTCACAAGGCGACATCGCGCCCGGTGCGGCGCATCCGCACGGCGTGGGCGAGCGACGTCGATTTCGCGACCGCCGCCTGACGAGCGGCGGCATCAAAACGTCTTACGCGAGTACCGCCTCTTCGACGCGACCGTCGGCGTGGCGGGCGAACCGCGTCGGGCTCGCGCCGTGGGTCGGATCGTCGGTCGGCCACGGCCAACCGCCGAACTGCGTGCGCTGATAGTCGTCGAAGGCGGCGGCGATCTCGTCGCGGGTGTTCATCACGAACGGCCCGTACTGGGTGACCGGCTCGCCGATCGGACGGCCTTGCAGCACGAGCAGCTCGACGCCGCCCGCTTCGGCGCTGAGCTCGACCGGAGCGTCGGCGGTCACCACGGCACCCGTCGATCCTTCGAGCACGTGGCCGTCGACCGAGAGCCCTGACCCGTCGAACACGTAGACCGTGCGGACCGTGTCGGCGTTGCGGGCGGGCGGCATCGTCCACCGCCCGCCGGGATCGAACCTGGCGTGCCAGATCGCCACGTCGGCGTCGCCACGCGCCGCCCACGAGTGCGGCGGAGGAGGCGGCGGCACCTGCCCGCCGAGCTCGCCGGCGATCACGGTGATCTCGACGGCTCTGCCGTCGGTGTCAATGACGATGTGGCGTGGGATGTCGTGGTCCCACAGCATCGCGAAGTGGGGCTCGACCATCTTGTCGACGGCCGGCAAGTTCATCCAGATCTGGAACAGCTCGACCGGGTTCGGCTCATCGGGCTCGACGAGGGGGAACATCTCGGCGTGCACGATGCCGCTGCCGGCAGTCATCCATTGCACGTCGCCGCGTCCGTAACGGGCGGCCGCGCCGAGCGAGTCGGAGTGGTCGACCAGACCGCGGCGCACGAACGTGATGGTCTCGAAGCCGCGATGCGGGTGTTGCGGGAAGCCCGGGACCTCGGTGCCGTGGTACATCCGCCACCCGTCGATGCCGTCGAAGTCCTGGCCCAGCTGGCGACCGGCCAGCGAGGCGGCCGGTCCGAGGCGGGCGTTGCCGGCCGGATAGTGGTCGAGGTGGTGGACGCAGAAGAGATACGGATCGACGGTCTGCCACTGGAAACCCAAGGGAATCGTCTGGATCACCGGAGAGCTCATGGTGTCCAGGCTAAGGCGCATGGCGCGCCCGCGGAACGGCCGGGCGGACCAGCGACTTCAGGCGGCGACGGCCGGGTGCGATGCCGAGCGGAGCGTGGCGAGCTGCGACGCGAGGCGGCCGAAGGCCCGCTCGCGTGCCACCGCCGGAGCCGTCTCATCAACGACGAGCGCCACGAGCCTGGCGAACGCGCCGGCGCGCCGAGCGGCCCGCACGACGGCATCGAGGCGTCCGCTCGAGGCGACTGCCTCGATCCCGTGCTCGGCGATCAGTTCGGCGAGCACGCCCAGGTCACAGTAGATGTCGAACACGGTGTCGGAAGCGGCGAGGGGGGCCATGGAGTCCAACATACGGACGGGTGAACACAAACGCTAGCGATGATCACTACTACTAATCATCAGCTATGCTGATGGACATGCAGTCGTTCCGTGAACTCGAAACGAGACACCTGATCGCCCTCGATGCGGTCGCCACCGAGGGGACGTTCGGCCGCGCCGCCGAGCGGCTCGGCTACACGCAGTCGGCGGTGAGCCAGCAGATCGCCGCCTTCGAGCGACTCGTCGGCGGCTCGCTGTTCGACCGCCCGGGCGGCCCCCGACCGGTCGAGCTCACACCGCTCGGCGAGATCATGCTCGAGCACGCTCGCGACGTCCTGCGCCGCATCGATGCGATCGCCGACGACGTCGACCGCTTCCGCAACGGCAATGCCGGGCGCCTCGACATCGGAACGTTCCAGAGCATCTCCGTCACCGTGTTGCCGACCGTGGTCCACGACCTCCGTCGTGAGCACCCGGGCCTCGGCGTTCGACCGTTCGAGTCCGACGACGAGGAGGAGTTGGTCATCAAGCTGCTCGCGGGCGAGCTCGACCTGACGTTCATGGTGGGTCCGCTCGCCGAGGGACTCGACGGACACGTGCTGTACCGCGATCCGTTCGTCGTCGTCGCCCCGCTCGACTCGGTCGGCGAGGGTCCGATGTGCGTGCACCGCCTCGTCAGCGAGCCGATGATCGGCCAGCACGACAACGCGTGTCATCGTGCGATGGAAGCCGGGCTGCGCGCCGAGGGTTGCAACCCCGAGTACGTGTTCCGAACGAACGACAACTCGGCCGTCGTGGCGATGGTGCGGTCCGGGATGGGCATGGCCGTGATGCCGCTGCTCGCGCTCGACCTCAACGACACGACGGTCGCGTTGCGGCCGCTCGATCCGCCCATTCCCGAGCGCGTGATCTCGCTGGTCTGGCGGAAGGGCCGGACGTTGTCCCCCGCCGCCGAGCGGTTCATCGAGCTCGCAGCCGATGCATTCGGCCGGCTCGACGACCGCCGTATCGGCTTCGAACCGACCACCCGACGCACGCCCGCCCGCGCCGGCGCCTAGGTTCGTCCGTCCACCGTCGGTGGTAGATCTACCGTGGGCGGACACAGCAGCCCAGCGTGAGGAAGGGGACAGCATGACCACTCTCGAGAACCGGCCGAACACCGCACTCCTCGTCGTCGACGTGCAAAACGGTGTCGTCGAAGGGGCTCACGAGCGCGATGCGGTCGTCGCCAAGGTCGGAAGCCTTGTCGACAAAGCGCGCCAGGAGCGGGTCCCCGTCGTCTGGGTCCAGCACTCCGACGAGCAGCTCGCGAGGGGCAGCGACGACTGGCGAATCGTCCCCGAACTGACTCCCGGTGACGCCGAGGCGATCGTCGAGAAGAACTACGGCGACGCCTTCGAGGACACCACCCTCGAGAACGTGCTGTCGGGTCTCGAAGTCGGGCGACTCGTCGTCGTCGGCGCCCAGACCGATGCCTGCATCCGCTCGACGCTCCACGGCGCGTTCACCAGGGGGTACGACGCGACCCTCGTCAGCGATGCCCATACGACGGAGGACCAGACCGAATGGGGGGCGCCTCCGCCCAACCAGGTCATCGCCCACACGAACCTGTACTGGAACTACCAGGCGGCGCCGGGGCGGACGGCGGGGACGGTCGAGACGAAGGCGGTCGACTTCGGCGGTACGTCACCGACCTGACGGCATCGTCCACCCGTCGGGTCAGACCTCCTGATCCGACACGTCGGCCACGTCGGTGGCCCCTGGGCGCCTACACCATCCGGTTGCGGCGCACGCTGAGCACGATCGCCGCGGCGAGCATCCCGAGGATGACCACCAGCGACACGTACGTGTTGAGGTGGAGCCAGTGCGAGAGCGCCATCTTGAGCCCGACGAAGATCAGGATCCCGCCCAACGCGTGTGACAGGAAGTGGAACTGCTCCTTGGCGTTGGCGAGAAGGAAGTACATCGCGCGGAGGCCGAGAATCGCGAACGCGTTCGACGCGAACACGAGGAACGGCTCACGCGACACGGCGAGGATGGCCGGCACCGAGTCGACGGCGAAGATCACGTCGGTGACCTCGACCACGACGAGCGCCGCGAACAACGGTGTCGCCGCGCGCTTGCCGTCGACGCGGGTGAAGAACGCGTGGCCCTCGATCCTGTCGGTGACCGGCACGAACCGGCGCAACAGGCCGACGCCGCGCTGCGCGTTCTCCTCGTCCTCGTCGTCGCGGTGACGGATGACCTTGATCCCCGTGTAGACGAGGAACACGCCGAACACCAGCAGCAGCCACCAGAACCTCGAGATCAACGCGCTGCCGGCGAAGATGAAGATGGCGCGCAGGGTGAGCGCCCCGAAGATCCCCCAGAACAGCACGCGGTGCTGGTACTTCAGCGGGATCGCCATCGTCGCGAAGATCATCGACCACACGAACACGTTGTCGACGCTCAGCGACTTCTCGATGAGGTAACCGCTGATGTACTCGCCGAACGCCTCACCGCCGAACGCGATCAGCATCACGACCGCGAACGAGAGTCCGCACAGCACCCAGATCGTCGACTCGACGAGCGCGCCCCGCATTGTGGGCTCCTTGTCGCCGCGATGCCGGACCAGGTCGATGCCGAGCATCGCGATGATCACGGCAACCAGCGCCACCCACGCCCACCAGGGGACATCGAGCTCGGCGAAGTCCGACCGCACCTCCTCCGCTGCGATCAGCATCGGGAAATCGTATCGGGAGGTGGCCGATCTGCCGTCGCTACGACGACACTGGGATCGTGACCCATCCTGCGTTGACGTACGCCTCGTACCTCAAGATCGACGAGCTACTCGCGCTGCAGCAGCCGCGCTCCGACGGTCCCGAACACGACGAGATGTTGTTCATCGTGATCCACCAGGTGTACGAGCTGTGGTTCAAGCAGGTCCTGTGGGAGCTCGACCACGCAGTCGACCTCCTCGACGCCGACGACCAACCGACGTGCGAGCACACCCTGAACCGCGTCTTGCGCATCCTCAAGGTGATGGTCGCCCAGATGGACGTGCTCGAGACGATGACCCCGCTCGAGTTCGGCAGCTTCCGCGCCCGCCTCGACTCGGCGAGCGGCTTCCAGTCGGCCCAGTTCCGCGAGCTCGAGGCGGTGCTCGGCGCGGCAGATCCCAGCGGGGCCGATCACTTCCCCGCCGGATCGGCCGCGCGCGAGCGCTTCACCTCTCGGCTCGAGGCACCGACGCTGTGGGTCGCGTTTCTCAACCACGTGGCGCGCCGCGGCTTCGCGGTTCCGGCGCGTTGCCTCACCCGCGAGCCGGGCCGGAGGACCGAGCCCGACGAGGAACTCCAACCGATCTTGCTCGAGGTGTACCGAACCGATGCGAGCACTGCCAGTCTGTGCGAGCGTCTCGTCGACCTCGACGAGGGCTTGCAGGAATGGCGCTACCGCCACGTCAAGATGGTCGAGCGCACGATTGGCGCCAAGCCGGGCACTGGAGGCTCGCAGGGCGCCGCCTACCTGCACACCACGCTCGGGCGGCCCATCTTCCCCGACCTGTGGGCGATCCGCTCGAGGTTCTGACGTCACCGTGATCGAGATCTCGCGACGAACACGCGGTTGAGCATCACGAACCAGGCCAACGTGGCGACGGCGAGCAACGTCGTGGCCAACGGCAACGCGTCCGCACCCGAGCGGTCGAACCACTGACCGATCAACCACGGGAACGCCAGGCCACCGACTCCCGCCCCGCACACGAACCACGACGTCGCCGAGCCGGTGACGTTGATCCGCCGCTCGAGGTAGGTGAACATCACCGGGAACTGCGGCGCGACCGCCAAGCCGAACAGCGCCGTCGCCGGCCAGACGACCGCCGGCGCGCCGTCACCGATGGCCATCACCAACGCCGAGGCGAGGGCGAGCGTGCACGCACCGCCGAGGAGTGTCTTCGGTACCACCTTGTGCGCCAGCCACGCCGCCAACAGTCGACCCAGCGTGAACGACGTCCAGAACAGCGCCGTCAACCACGTCGCACCGGCGGACGAGAAGTCGATCTCCTCCCCGTACGTGTGGATCCATCCTCCGAATCCGACCTCGAGGCCGACGTAGAGCACGAAGAACATCGCTGCCAGCGCGAGCAGTCCGAACGTGGTGTCGGTGTGCTCGTCGCGCTTCACGACCGGCGCGCGCGGTGGGGGCACCAACAACGCCCAACCGGCGATGAGAAAGGCGGCGATCGCACCGCCCGTCGCCCCGATGCCGAGACCGAGCTCCACCAACAGCGGCGACGACAGAGCGCCGATCCCGAAGCACAGATGCAACAGGTTCATCGCCCGGCCGACTTCGCTCCCCCGGTGCCAGATCAGCATCGTGTTGGCGCCGAGGTCGACGGCCGCCGCTCCGATGCCGAGCACCCCGAACACGATCGCCAGCCCGACGAGCGAGTTCACGTGCGGCACCAGGCCGAGCGCCACCCCCATCACGATCAGTGACCCCGCGAACAGGCGGTGCCCGTGCAGGCGGTCGAGCGCGGCCCCGCCACCCAATGACCCGGCGATGTAGCCGAACGACTGGGTCACGAACAACACGCCGATCGCGCCGAGCGTCGAGCCGGACCGGTCGCGGAGCTCACTGAGCGCCGGGCCGAGGATGCTGACCGAGAGGCCGACCACCACGAAGGCGGCGAGATACAGCGGCGCCGGGTCGACGGCGCCCACCGTGGGGGGACGGGGGACGGGATGCACCGTGGCGCACTATGGCATGCCGCGGTACGTTCGCCGCATGGCCGGTTCCCCCCACGAGACCATTTCCGACAC
>DATMDV010000285.1:0-12808 GCA_035557475.1 Ilumatobacteraceae bacterium | reverse complement strand
TCCTCCACCGCCATTGCGAGGAGGTCGGGCGCGATCCGGCGACGATCGAGGTGTCGCACCTCTCGACCGTGCTCGTGGGACGTGACCGGGGCGAGGTCGCCGAGCTCGTCGATCGGCTGCGGCCGAAGCGTCGCCCGGCGGAACGCTTCGCCCGTGACGTCAACGCCGGGACAGTCGCCGATCACGTCGCCCGGATCGAGCGCTACCGCGCCTCCGGTGTCGGCACGATGATCCTCAGCGTCGCCGACACGGCTGAGCCCGGCGCGATGGAACGCCTCGGCCTCCTCATCGACCGCCTCCGCTGACCTCGCCCGTCGCCCAAAATCCCGTTCTGTCTGCTTCAAACCCGGCGGCGCGCGGTCTGAAGCAGACAGAACGGAATTGGATCAGGGGTTGGTGCGGATCTGGGCGGCGGCGCGCTTGATCGCGGCCCGGATGCGCACGTAGGTGCCGCAGCGGCAGACGTTCTCGCTCATCGCGGCGTCGATGTCGGCGTCCGAGGGGTCGGGGTTGGCGGCGATCAACGCGACCGCGGTCATGATCTGGCCGGGCTGGCAGTAACCACATTGGGCCACGTCCTCGTCGATCCATGCCTGCTGCACCGGATGCAGCACGTCGCCGTCGGCGAGACCCTCGATGGTCGTGACCGGCACGTTGGCACACACGCTCACCGGTGTGATGCACGGGCGGAAGGCCGCCGCGTCGAGGTGGCTGGTGCAGGCCCCGCACACCCCGACGCCGCATCCGTACTTCGGTCCGTTGACGGCGAGCAGGTCGCGCAGGACCCACAGCATCGCCATGTCGTCGGGCACGTCGACATTCACGACGCTGCCGTTCACGTTCAACACTTGGATTGGCATCGCGACCTCACTGACCGATCGGGAAACGACGCGGGCTGGTGCCCGTCGCCCGGGCGTAGGCGTTGACGGCCGCGGCGGACGCGGCGGGGATGCCGAGCTCGCCCGCACCCCCGGGTTCATCGGTGGTGGGCGGAAGCACGTGCACCTCCATGACCGGCGGTGAGTGTTGCATCCGGGCCCATCGGAAGTCGGAGAAACTGCTCTCGCGCACACGGCCGTCGTCGATGTGTGCCTGAGCACGGAACATCGTCGACCAGGCGTCGATGAACGCCCCTTGGAGCTGTGCCTCGAGCCCCTTCGGGTTGATCGGCACGCCGACGTCGACGGCGACGACCACCTTCGTGGCCCTCGGCTCGACGCCGCGCGTGTCGATCTCGACGAGGTAGGCGACCGAGGATCGGTACTCCTCGTGGATCGCGACGCCCTGAGCAGTGCCGGGCGTCATCGGCCGGCCCCAGCTCCCCGCCGTGGCGACACGGTCGAGCACGGCCCGCGTCCTGGCCGTTTCGAGACGCTGGCGCCGGAACAGGACCGGGTCCTTGCCGAGTCGCCGGGCCAGCTCGTCGACCATGATCTCGTTGGCGGTTGCCGTGAACCCGGAGTAGATCGCCCGCCAGCTGCCGGTCGGCACGCCGAAGTCCTGCTCGACGAGCAGCTGGTCGACGACCGGGAAGTCGTACGGGACCTTGGTCGTCGTGTGGAACGCGGTCTGGCCGTACCCGCCGTTGTAGAGCTCGGCGCCGGCGGCCGTGAGCATCTCGCCGAAGCCGTGGCGGAAGTCGGTTTCGGCGGCCGCGACGCGGTGCTCGAACGACAGCACGTTGCCGAGCAGGAACGTGGCGCGCAACGAGTGTTGGCTCATCGGGCGGAAGCGACCGTGGCGCATGTCGTCGACGCGTGTCCACATCAGCTTCACGGGCCGCCCGATCGCCTTCGACACCAGGGCAGCCTCGACGGCCGGCTCGCAGAACAGGCGCCGTCCGAACGAGCCACCCGCCCGGGTGACATGCAGTGTCACGGCGTGTTGCGGCAGACCGACGGCGGCCGCGACCTCCTGCAGCGCGAACACCGGCGTCTGGCTCGCGATCCAGACCTCGGCGCGGTCGGCGCGTACGTCGGCGACGGCCGACTGAACCTCGAGCGGCGCATGGGCGACGTATGGGAACTCGAACGTGGCGTCGACCTTCCCGACGAGGATCCCCGGCACCGTCAGCGGCAGGTTGATCTGCTTCAACCGCTGGCGGATCGTGGCGTCGGAGACGCCGGCCAGAGGACCACGCGCCCAATGGATCTGGAGCGCGTCGCGAGCCTTGAGCGCCTCGTCGTAGGTGCGTGCTGACACGGCGATCCCCGACGGGATCCGTGTGACCGCGACGACGCCGGACATGGCGCGCGCCACGGTGTCGTCGTACGTGATGACGGTGCCTTTGATGTCGGGTGGCCTGGCGACGACCGTGGGCACCGCGCCGGGCACGTCGACGTCGAGCGCGTACTGGGCTTTGCCGGTCACGATGTCGCGGGCGTCGACCCGTCCGGTCGGGGTGCCGATCAGCCGGCGCTGTGACGCCGGTTTGGTGGTCGAGGGGACGGCGGGGATCAGCACCGCGGCCGCCTCGGCACTCAGCTCGCCGTAGGTGGCGGACCGGCCGTCGGGGGCGACCACCATCGTGTCGCGGGTGACCAGCGTGTGGGCAGGGACGTTCCAGCGCCGGCTCGCCGCCGTGACGAGTCGGGCCCGCGCTGCGGCCGCGACGACGCGCGCCGGTCCCCACATCGCGCGGACGTTGTTCGACGAGCCGGTGATCGTGAACGGCCGATCGAGGCGGGCGTCGCTGAGCACGACGTCGGTGTCGGCGAGCCGGGCGTCGATCTCGTCGGCGACGATCAACGTCAACGCGGTGGCGACGCCCTGCCCCTTCTCCAGGCGGGGCAGTTCGAACCGCACCCGGTTGTCGGCGGTGACGTCGAGGCGCAGGTTGTACTGGTACGCGGCTTCGGCGGCGATGATCAGGTCACCGAGGTCGATCAGGTCCGACGGCTCGGGCAGGGCCGCGGCGCGGTCGGCGTCGTCGAGCTCGAGCCGGACGGCCACGGCCAGCATCGGCGTCGCGAGCAGGTAGCCGATGAATCGTCGTCGAGTGGTGTCGCCGGGTGGTGCGTCGTGCTGGACGCTCTCGACGAGCGGCGGAGCGGGTGCGAGCTGGTCGGTCATGAGCCGAACCCCCCTCTTGTCGACCGTGCGGTCGGTCCCCGCTGCATCCCACCCGGCGGCGAGGACCTTGTTCGTGGTTCGGAGCCGCCCGTCTCCTGGATTGGTGTGTGCTGGATTTGGTGTCGGCGCAGGCCGACGGTCGCGAGAATCCTGACAGATCAGTCGTCGTCGTCACCATCGCCCGGGCCGGGGCCGTCGCCCGGGCCGGGGCCGTCGTCGGCGATCGGGTCCAGATGCTCGATGAGGAAGTCGGCGACAGGCGGGGCGAGGCTGCCGTCGTCGACCCACCGGTCGACCTCGTCCATCAGTTTGCGTGCTTGGTCGCCGCGCTTGCGATCCGAGTCCTCATCGAGGAGTCGGGCCAGCTTGTCTTCGATCTCACCACCGTGCCTTCCGATCACCGAAGAGTCGTCGGCCAACTGGGCGACGAACGCGTCGAGATCGGCGGGAACGGGAAAGCCCGTCACCAGCTCTGGGACCGATGGCAGCGTGGTCGTGGGCACCGTGGTCGACGCCACGGTGGTCGGCGCGACAGTGGTTGTGGGAGCGATCGTCGTCGACGTCGCGGCGTCGGTCGCCGGTGTCGTGACCGCCACCTCGCTCGCGGCGGTCACGACGGTGCTGTCATCAGTCGCTCCGACCAGTTCGTCCGCCGACGGATCGTCACGGGCGGCGATCGCGATTCCGGCGATCCCCACGAGGCAGAGCGCGCCGAAGATGACGAGCGCGCGTGAACGGCCGCTCGATCCGGCGGGGTGCGGCATCACCTGGGTCGCGGCCAGTGGCTGGATCGTCGTCGCCATCGCTGCCGGGGCGACGACTTCAGGTGCCGCGGCGGCGATCGCATCCCGGCGGACGGCTGGTGCGGGCGGGGCCGTGGCCGCACCCAGCGCGTCGATCATCGCCTCGGCGGAGTCGAAGCGGCCGGCCGGGTCGGGTGCCAGCGCTCTCGCCACCGCTTCGACGACCGGCGGCGAGATGTCGGTTCGCACCGCGTCGACGCGTGGCACCGCATGACGATCTCGATTGGCGGCGGCGAGCAGGCTCTCGTCGGCGAAGGGTGGCGCGCCCGTGAGCATCTCGTGGAGGATGACCCCGACGGCGTAGACGTCGGCGGCCGGCGACAGCGATTCGCCCCGTGCCTGCTCGGGCGCGAGGTACCGCAGGGTGCCGACGACGAGTCCCGTCGCGGTGAGGGTGTCGGTCAGGTCGTCGAAACGCTTGGCGATGCCGAAGTCGGCGAGCTTGGCATCGCCGCGGGCGTCGAGCAGGATGTTCGCCGGCTTGACGTCGCGGTGCACGATGCCGCTGGCGTGGGCGGCGCCGAGCGCCGACAGCACCTGAGTGGCGATCCGAACCGACTCGTCCTCACGCAGTGGTCCCCGTTCGGCGATCAGCTCGGCGAGCGATGGCCCGTCGATGAGCTCCATCACGAGGAACAGCTCGCCCTCGGCCTCGCCGGCGTCGTACACCGTGACCGCATGCGGGTGGGCGAAACCGGCCGACGACCGCGCCTCGCGCACGAAGCGCTTCATGGCCCCGGGGTCCGCACTGGCGACCCGCCCGGCGTCGAGCACCTTGACCGCCACGGGACGGTTCAAGCGCCGGTCGATCGCCCGGTACACACGGGCGAACCCGCCGGCGGCAAGTTCGTCTTCGAGCGCGTAACGGCCAGCGAGAACGCGTGGCATCCCACGACGGTACCCACAATCGCCGCCCAGTCAGCATCAGGTCTGTCTGCGTCAGGTTGCCCGCCGGGCCGTCTGGAGCAGACAGAACGGGATTTTCTACAGGACGGTGACGGTGCCGGCGACGCCGTCGACTTCGACCATCGCCCCGTCGGGGATGCGGGTCGTGGCCGATTCGACCGAGACGACGCACGGGATGCCGAGCTCGCGGCTGACGATGACGGCGTGGCTCATGAGGGCGCCGACGTTGACGACCACGGCGGCGGCGGGGAGGAACAGCGGCGTCCACGCCGGATCGGTGAGCGGGGCGACGAGCACGTCACCCGGCTCGAGGCCGGCCGGGTCGGCGGGGTCGAGAACGACCCGCGCCCGGCCGCGGGCGACGCCGGCGCAGCCCGGTGACCCCGTCAACACCACGCCGGACCGAACGGCGCCGGCGACGACGGTGTCCTGACGCTCGAGCGCTTCGATGCTCGGCACCTCCGCCTGCGACGTGATGAAGAACGGGGGTTCGACGGCGGCGAACCGGTCGCGCAGCGCAACGCGCTCGGCGATGCGCTCGTGCCATTGCGTGGGGTCGGCGAGGTACGCGGGCAGTTCGAGCACCGGATCGAGCATCGCCACGTCGCGCAGGTTCTCGACACCCCCGCGCCCGGCGGCACGGCGGGCGAGCTCGAAGAACGAGCGCCGGGTCGGGTTGTGGGCGCGGATGGCGAGGTCGCGCGTCGCCTCGCGGGCCCGCGCCCACCATGGCGCGGCGATCAACGCCTTGCGGAAGTTGGCCTTGTCGATCAGCTTGAGGTGCGGGATCACCTGCGCCGCGGCATCGGCCCGCCGAGCGCCGTCGTCGGCGACGCGTGGCGCGGGCGAGAGGTCGTGGGTGCTGTGGCGCATGCACTCGATGGCCGCGTAGGCGAGCTCGGGCGTGTTCTCCCACGTCCGTGACGACAGCTCCCAGTCGTTCGGGCCGCGGTGACCGTGCCGAGCGACGAACCCGGCGAACGCGCTGCGGAACTCGTCGGCCGCGGGATCGTCGGCGAGCCGCCGGCCGACGCCCTCGACCCCGTCGTCGAACGCCGCCGACACCGCTGGCGTGCGCTGCACGATCTGGGCGACCTTCCACAGGTTCTGGCTGTACTGGGCGGAGACGACGCCGTCGGCGGCGCCGAGCAGCTCGGTCACGAGCCCCGGCCGCCCGGCCGCGGCGGCGCCGTCGGACAGCACGCCCGACACGATGGCCGCCGTCCCCGTGGTGATCATGTGGTTGCGGAACACCTGCTTGAACACGTGCGGGTAGTCGTGGAGGTAGCGCAGCAGCACGTCGTCACTCGCCGTCGTCAGATCGGGCTGCCTGGACTCCCATTCGGCGACGACTCGCTCGCTGTCGGCCACCGGTTCGGGCATCGACTTCTGCGACAACGCCTTGAGCACGATGCGCAGGATGCGCACGGTGGCGGCGCGGCGCTTGTCGCCCGGCCTCGGGTCGTACGGCGGCGGGTTGCCCTCGCCGAAGAACGCCACGTCGATGGCGTCGGGCGACGACCCCGGGGCGCGGACGCCGAGCATCCGCAGGTACGAAAGGTTGAGGTACCCGTACCCGCCGTACAGCCCGATGATGACCGGCTGCTCGGTCGAGTCGAAGTCGCGCCGGTCGGCGATGCCCATCATCGAATACGCCTCGCGCCACCCGGCCTCGGCGGGCTTCACACCCAGCTCGTAGCTGAGTGGCGTCAGCACCTCGGGGAAGACCTCGCCGATGTTGCCGCGTGTGTTGATCGGCCATCGGGGGTCGATGCGACCCTCGACGATCCAGTGTGTGCCCGACATGTGTCCCCCTCGAACGCTGGCGGGGCGACGCTAGTCGGTGCCCGAGAGGTGTTCGCTCACGAGCGTGCGCGCGGATCAGCGCTTGTGGTCGTGCAGCAACCGTCGCCCGAGCGCCCGCAGCTCATCGCGAACTTCGGGCGGGTCGACCACCTCGAACGCGCACGGCAGACCGGCGAGATAGCGCGCGATCCAGGGCGCCTCACCCCCGATGCGGACGGTCGTGGAGGTGGCGTCGTCGTGTTGGATGACACCGACGGTCGGCGGGATCATGCGCTCGGTCTCGGCCCGCGTCGCCTCCAGCCGCACCGTCGCGCGCAGGTCGTAGCCCCACACCGCCACGCCGGCCGCCACTTGGGCGGCCGCGTCGGGCACGTCACCGTGGGTGAACGGGATGCCGGTCGACACGAGCTCGGCGATGCGGTCGACGCGGAACGTTCGCCACGCCTTGCGGCCGGTGTCGTTGGCGACGAGGTACCAGTGCCGGTCGGTGAACACGAGTCGGTACGGCTCGGTGATGCGGTGCGATGTCTGGTCCTGGGCGTCGCGGTAATCGAAGCGGATCCGCTCCGGGCGCTGGCAGGCGAGTGCCAACACGACGAGCACATCGGTGTTGACGGCTGGTACCTCGGTGCCGCGCAGTCCGAGCGTGACGTTGCCGAGCGCGTTGACCCGCTCGCGCAAGCGGGGCGGCAGGACCCGGTCGAGCTTGCTGAGCGCCGAAACCGCGGCGACCTCGAGCCCGGACGACCCGGCGCCCGCCGCGGCGGCGAGGCCGATCGCCATCGCCACCGCCTCGTCGTCGTCGAGCAGCAGCGGCGGGATCTTGCCGCCCGACCCGAGTCGGTACCCGCCGTGGACGCCCGGCGCGGCCTCGACCGGGTAGCCGATCTCGCGGAGCCGGGTGATGTCGCGGCGCACCGTGCGCTCGGTGATCTCGAGCCGCTCGGCGAGCTCGAACGCCGACCAGTGCGGCCGCGTGCTCATCATCGCCAGCAACGTGAGCAGGCGAGATGCGGTTGCCATCTCCGTCAGAGTAGTTCTGAATTGCGGACCGTTCTGGACCTGATGGCCACGTAATTTCAACCATGTCATCAAGGTTCGCCGAACCCGCCCAACGGTCGCTGAGAAGTCGTCGATCGGCCCGGAGAACCGTCGCTGGAAGTCCCCCGTACATCCGTCGTCAATGAGTCAGCCAGGAGCCGCCGTGTACCACTTCGATCTCCACTTCCAGTTCGCACTCGATCGCAGCCACCGTTTCGAGATGGCTGCAACCGAGTACCGGGCGATCGCCCGCGCCGACGCCGCGGCGCCGAGCTACGCAGTTCCCGAGCTGCGTGTCCCGGCGCCGCTTTCGTCGCGTCCCGTCGTTATCCGGTCGTCCTCCTCACAGGCGGCGTGACCGATCCCGTCGGCCGCCGACCGCCGGTCGACGGGATGATTGATCGAACGTGCGTGGCTGACGCCGCGCTCCGGACGCTCGCTGGGTGCCCGTGCGGGCGGACCGCGCCGAAGGGGTCCGAGGCACCCTCCGGTCACGGCCCACCCGATCGACCGGGCGTCCGCCGACGCCCGATCGAGGTTCCCGCCGGGTTGGCCGGGCGTCCGCCGACGCCCGGCCCGGGGGTACGCGCGGTGGCCGGGCGTCCGCCGACGCCCGGACCGGCCGTACCCGCCGCGGTGGCCGCGTCTCCGCCGAGACGCGGCCGGGTGGTTCCCGCTCGCGGTCAGCGGCCTCAGCGGCTCGTTGACCACGCCTGTTGATCGCGCGTCTCACGACGGCGATGACGATCGAGAGGGCGGCGATCGCGGCGACCGCGACGCCAAGCGCGAGCGTTGGAAATCCGCTCCCGCCATCGACGGTCGGGTTCCAGCGCTCGGTCTGATCGACCTGGCGAATGGGCTGCCCGACGTCGCGTTCGGTCCCCCGCGACGCCGTCGGGCCGGTGGCCGCACGGTCGGAGTTCTCGGTTCTCGTGCCGATGGTGGGCGGTGCGATGTCCGTCCCGCTCGGCATCGGGCCGATCGGCGAGGTGGCCGGTGCTGGAACACCGGGACTCGAGGGTCGGCCAGGGCCGTACGACTGCCACCCGCGGTCGGGGTCGCCCGTCGCGGTGACGTCCACGTCGTCCGCCGGTGCCGTGATCGCCGGCCTCGGGTCGTCGACGGGCGGCTCGGGATTCGGTGCCGGCCCCGGGTCGACCGGCCCGCTGGGGTCGGCGATCGGGACGATCGGCGGATCGGCGACCGGGACGATCGGTGGGTCGCCGTCGTAGATCGGCACCGGTCCGCCGGTTCCGGGATCTGGTGCAGGCCCTGGGCCGGGGATCGGGACGGGGACGGGGACCGGGATCGCGGGGCCCACGACTGGTGGCAACGGGATCCCGATGTCCGGTCCTTGCGGTGGTCCGGGAGCCGGCCGACCGCCCGGCGGCGGCGGCGCCAGGGGGAGCGGGATCGTGGCGAGCGGCGGTACCAGTGTCTCGACCAGGGCGCCGAGGTCGATGACCGGCTGCGACAGGATCGAGGTCGTCCGGTCGAGCAGCCCGCTGATGGGTGACGGTGCGGGGTCGGGCCGGGCGGGGTCGGGTCGGATGGTCGGGTTGGGGAGCACGACGGCCGTGAGGTCGTCGAGATCGAGCAGCCCGGCCGTTGTGGTTTGCCCGTGCAGCACGAGGACCGTCAATGCGGCCGTCGTCGCCAGCACGGCGCGGCATATGAGCCGTGTCATGTCTGTCTCCTTGGAGGTTCGAATCGTTCAACTGGGCGGCGCACCGATGTGGCGGCGCGCGCGGTCACGCACGGATGGCGTGACTACCCAGGACGTTCGACCGAGGAGAACACGAGCGCCGAGCGCCACGACACCTCGGTCGTGACGCGACGCGACAACATCAACAGCAACACCACCGTGGCGGTCATCACCGCGAGCAGCGTCGACGGGGCACCTGGAGAGGGCGATGATGACGGGGCACCCGAGAGCAGCCCGCTCACGATGCTCTGCACCACGCCTGGCCCGGGCGACTGAGCCGGGAACGAGGCCGGCTGCGCCGCCCGCGCGCCGGTGTCGGTGCCGGTGCCGGTGATCATCAGATCGGTCGCCGTCGCGGTCGGGACGACGACGGGCGCGAGCACCCCTGCGTCGTTCGCAGTATCGGATGCTGCTGCAGTG
This sequence comes from Ilumatobacteraceae bacterium, assembly GCA_035557475.1. Lineage (GTDB taxonomy): Bacteria > Actinomycetota > Acidimicrobiia > Acidimicrobiales > Ilumatobacteraceae > JALOLG01. The sequence goes on along the minus strand of DATMDV010000285.1, from coordinate 3,055 downwards.
CTGACAGCGGTTGGCGACGGCACGAACGATGAGGCGACTTCGACGGCCGTGTCAGCGGGCGTCGGCGCCTCGATGGCCACCAGGTCGACGAGATCGGCGGTCGGGCCGGGGTCGGCGACGGCCGGCGTGTTCGGTGTGACCGGGATGTTCGAACCGGGCTGCGGTGCGGGCGCGGGAGCCGGTATCGGGCTGCCCGGCGTCGGATGGACGTCGTCGGGACGGCCGGGAACGGTCGCCGGAGGGCGGTCATGGCCGGCGGTCGGCGGGATCAGGTCATCGACGATCGGCCGGATCGTGTGGGTCACGGGAAGGACGACGGGGACGACGACATCGACGACCGGCGCGACGACCGGTGCGACGACCGGTGCGACGACGTGGTTGACCGGGATGGCGATGATGTCGGCGACGGGTCCGACGATGTCGAGGACCGGCCCGACGACGGGAGCGACGGGTGGGACCACGTTGTCGACGACCGGTCCGACGACGGGGACAACGGGTCCGACGACGGTGTCGAGGATCGGTGCGACGGTGTCGGTGACGGGCGCGACGACGGGAGTCACGGGCGCCGTGACGGGATCGAGGATCGGTGCCACGACGTCGTCGACCGGCGTCACGATCGGGGCGAGCAGCGATCCGACCGAGCCACCACCCAGCAGATCGCCGAGCCCGGCCGGATGGGCGGACGCCTCGGCGGTGCCACCGCCGTTCAGCGCGGCGAGCAACACGAACATCAACACGCTCGCGAAGGCGACACCGAGCGCGCGCGACACGAGCCGTAGCCCGGTCATCGTGTGCTCCGTTGGTGTCATGTCGTGCCCCCGGACCTCCCGAGTCGTGACGGCGCCGATCAAGGTGTCCGCCATCGCGTCGAGAGATCCCCATCGAGTGGATCCGCCGTTCGTCAAGCCGCTTGACGAAAACGAATACCACGTGCGGACACCGTCTGCCAGTGACCAGCCGAGGATTTACCCGAACTTCTCCCCGCGACGCCGCGACGCGGCCAACAGCGCGCGCTCCGCGACAGATGGTCCCGCGCGCTTTGTGTCACCGCGACCGGCAACCTTCGCCGGTTGCGGTGACACAAACCGAGGGTTTGTTCGGGCCGTCACCCCGGCAATCCCCAGCGCCTCCGGATTCCCGAAGCCGCGATCTACGGTGTGACCCCGCGCCGCGATCGGCGCTCGACGTTGACGGGTGCGGTGCGACGAGAGGGGTCCGGCGATGGAACTGGTGCACGAGATGACGCTGCGCTGTGTCACGAACGGCGGTGTCGTGACACCCGGCCCGGGCCCGCTCGGCATGCGCGTCGTCGCCTCGCTGTCGGGCGGAACGGTCACCGGTGAGCGGATCAACGGCACGATGCAGGGTGCCGGCGCCGACTGGCTGCTGATCGGATCCGATGGCTACGGACGCGTCGACGTCCGTGGCCAGATCGTCACCGACGACGGCGCCGTGGTCTATGTGCAGTACCTCGGCCTGCTCGAGATGAACAAGGCGGTCGGCAGGGCGAGCATCGACCCCACTGCCGAGACCGCGTACGGCGACCAGTACTTCCGCACCACCCCGCGCTTCGAGACCGGCGACGAGCGATACGCGTGGCTCAACACATCGGTCTTCGTCGCCGAGGGCCGGATCGCGACCGACGGCGTCGAGTACGAGGTGTTCCGGGTCACGTGACACCGGGTCACGTGACGGTCGGCTCAGCCCGAGCACACCGGATCGGTGTCGTCCGAGATGCGTCCGGCCGATCCGACCGAACGGAGCGTCACGCACAGCGTCGGACCAGCCCCGTCGAGCACTTCGGGCGACGCGTCGCTGCTCACGATCCGGTCACTGTCGCCGCCGGCGTACTCGATCTGGACGCTGGCCGCGCCTTCGGGCGCCACGTAGCTGACCTCGAACGTCCCGTCGCCGAGGGCGACGACGGTGATGTCGCTCGGTGGCTGCAGGATCGCCAGGAACGGATCGGTTGGCGTCGGTCCCAAGGCCGTGCTCGATGGCGACGTCTCGTCGTCGTCGCCATCGCCGAGCGCGAGCACGCCGGCGGTGATGACCAGCGCGGCGGCGGCCATCGACCCGATCGCGATCCATCGGCGCCTCGCGTCCGGACCAGGCGGGGCGTCGGCGTCGGATCGAGGCGCACGGCTGCCGACCGGTCGTGCCCTGGCGATCGTCACGCCGCTGTCGGCAGAGTCCTCGCCGATCGACGGCGGGACGACGGATGGCCCGGCGACGACGGGCCGGCCGGCGGGAGCGCGAGTGGGTTCGCGTTGGGCGGTCTCGACGTCGACCGGCGCCCCCACGTCGACGCCGCCAGTGAGCCGCGGGATCGGTGTGCGGTCGAAACCGGCCCGGGCCTGCACCTCGCGGATCATCTCAGCGAACTCGACGGCCGACTCCTGGCGGGACGCGGGGTCCTTGGCGAGGGCCCGGCGCAGGACGCGATCGAGCCCGGGTGGTGCGCCGGCGCGGCCGAGCGGCGGCGGTTCCTCGGTCAGGATCCTTCGCACCGTGGTCTTCATGTCGGCGCTCGCGTAGGGCGAGGCGCCGGCGATCAACTGGTAGATCGTGGCGGCCAGCGAGTACACGTCGGCCGCCGGTGACGCCCGGCTGTCCTCGAGCACCTCGGGTGCCGCGTAGGCGACCGACACCCCGCTGGCGCCGCTGTGGCTGCGCTCGTCGTCGATCGTCGAGATCCCGAAGTCGCCGAGCGCCGGGTCGCCGTAGGGGGACAGGAAGATGTTGTGCGGCTTGATGTCGCGGTGCAGCACTCCCGCTTCGTGGGCGGTCTGGAGCGCGCCGCAGATGCGAACCGCGACGGCCAGCACCTCGTCGATCGGCAGCGGCCCGATCTCCTCGACGCGCTCGCGGTACGTCGACGAGTACAGCTCCATCACGATGCACGGCCGGCCGTCGTCGGTGATCGCGTCGTCGAACACGGTGACGATGTTCGGGTGGTGCGAGAGACGCCCCAGGGCATGGCATTCGCGCTCGAACGTCCGTCGTTCGGCGTCGGTGGCGAAGCCGGTGTTGAGGACCTTGATCGCGACCTCGC
>DATMDV010000284.1:0-15728 GCA_035557475.1 Ilumatobacteraceae bacterium | reverse complement strand
GTTCTCGTTCCTGGTCGGCATCGCCGGCCTGCGCGCCGGCGGGTGGTTCCGGCGCGCCGACGCGGTCATCGCGATGTCTCCTCCGCTCACGCTGGGCCTCACCGGCTGGGCAGCGAAGCTCGCCCATCGATCGCCGCTCGTGTTCAACATCCAAGATGTGTTCCCTGACGCCGCGATCGAGACCGGTGCGATCACCGATCGCCGCGTCATCGCCGTCGCCAGATGGCTCGAACGGGTGAGCTACCACCGCGCCGACGCCGTGACGGTCGTGAGTGCCGACCTCGCCGACAACGTCAGCGCCAAGGTCGGCCCGCGGCACCGGTCGAAGGTCAGGGTGATCCCCAACTTCGTCGACACCACCGCGATCCATCCCTCGGCTCGGGCGACGGCGTACCGGCGTGAGCTGGCGATCGGCGACGAGCCGGTCGTGATGTATGCCGGCAACGTCGGCTTCTCGCAGTCGCTCGACATGATCGTCGCAGCCGCGAGAGCGATTCCGGAGGCCACGTTCGTGATCAACGGGCACGGCGCCGCCCGGCCCCGCCTCGAAGCCGCGGCAGACGGGGTCGCCAACATCCGTTTCGGCGACCACCAGCCCGCCGACCGCTTGAGCGAGGTGCTGGCGACGGGTGACATCCATCTCGTGCCGCTGCGCCGCGGACTCGGTCGGGTGAGTGTTCCGTCCAAGATCTACTCGATCCTCGCCGCCGGTCGCCCCGTCGTGGCGGCGATCGACGCCGACTCCGAGATCAATCGGATCGTCACCACCGCCGGCTGCGGTGTGGTGGTCGCCCCCGACGACACGCAGGCGTTCATCGTCGCGATCCGCACCGTGCTCGACACCATCGAGTTGGGCGCCGGGATGGGGCGTGCCGGGCGCGTCTGGGTGGAAGGTGCCGCGTCGCCTGGCGCCACGGCCGCCGCCTACGAGGAGCTGTTCGGTGAGTTGGCGCGCGGTCGGCCCGGCCGACCGCGTCAAGGCAACGGCCTGCCCCGCAGGTAGCCTTGCGCCCTCGTGGCTCCCTCATCGTCGTCGACCAAGAAGGCCGCCCGGCTCGCCCAGAAGGGCAAGGGCAAGAAGGTCCGGTTCCAGGGCGGGACACTTTTCCCGCTCATCGTCGCGATCGTGATGGTGCTCGGGCTCGGCACGATCGTGTACGCCCGCCAGAGCATGCCGGCCGCCGATTCGTCACCGCCGACCGAGAACGATCACTGGCACGCCGCGTACGGATTCCTGCTGTGTGATGGCGACTACCAGCAGCTCGCCGGCAACCTCGAGGAGACCAACGCGGCCGGCCAGCTCATCAGCGACCGATTCCTTCGGACCGGCATCCACAGCCACGACGACGGCGTCATGCACTGGCATCCCTACACGTCCCGGGCGGTCGGGAAGAACGCCAAGCTGGGCGTCTTCCTCGAGACCTACGGGGTCGAACTCGACAACGACTCGCTGCGGTTTCCCGACGACCAGCTCGGCGGCGAGGAGTACATCGAGGGCGAGACCAAGTGCGGCACCGAGGACGCCGAACTGCAGGTCGTCGTGTGGGACTCGTACACCGACACCGACGACGGCACCACCTACATCGCCAACTTCGACAACATCCCGATCAGGAACGACGGGATGGTGTTCGCGATCGCGTTCGTGCCGCGCGACACCGACGTGCAGATGCCACCGTGGGCCGCCGACCTGCCGGCGCTGGGCGCGGCCGATAGCAACCAGGTCCGTCCCGAGGACCTGACCAGCACGACGGTCCCCGGCGCCAGCGTCCCCGATGGCACCGTCACCGATGGCACCGTCACTGATGGCACGGTCACCGGCGACACCACTGCCACTGGAGACACGAGCACGGATGACACCACCGCGACGACGACCGCGACCGCGGCGACCACCACGGTGGCCGCGGTCACCGCCACGTCGACGCCCTGATGCGCGCGGTCGTGCTCGTCGGCGGGTTCGGCACCCGGATGCGCCCGCTCACGAACCACGTGCCGAAATCGATGCTGCCGGTCGGCCACGAGCCGATGATCTCGCGCCTGGTCGGCCGCCTCGTCGAGGGGGGCGTGACCGATGTGACACTGGCGCTCGGGTTCAAGGCCGAGCCGTTCTTGGAGGCGTTCCTCGACGGCCATTGTCACGGTGCGCGACTCCACTACGCGGTTGAATCCGAACCACTCGACACCGCCGGTGCGATCAGGTTCGCGGCGGAACACTCGGGCATCGACGACACGTTCGTCGTCGTCAACGGCGACATCATCACCGACCTCGATGTCTCCATGCTGCTCGCCGTTCACCGCGCGGCCGGCGCCGAGGGCACGATCCACCTGACGCCCGTCGAGGATCCATCGTCGTTCGGGATCGTCGAGCTCGACGGCGACGGCCGCGTCGAGCGGTTCGTCGAGAAGCCACCAGCGGGCACGATGACCTCGAACCTCATCAACGCCGGTACCTACGTCCTCGAGCCGTCCGTCGTCGAGCGCATCGCGCCCGGTCGCCCGGTCTCCCTCGAGCGCGAGGTCTTCCCGGATCTGGTCGAGCGCAGGACGCTGTTCGCCGCCGCGACCGACGACTACTGGATCGATGCCGGCCGACCCGAGCTGTACCTGCGGGCCAACCTCGACCTGGTCAACGGGCAACGATCCGAGCGCGTCGACCCGGTCGCGCCCGGCGCCACGGTCGATCCGAGCGCCACGATCAACCTGTCGCTGATCGGCCCCGGGGTGGTGGTCGAGGAACGAGCATCTGTCACCGAGTCGGTCGTGCTGGCCGGCGCCTCGATCGGTCGCGGTGCCACGGTCGAGCGGTCGATCGTGATGGGTCGGGTCGGACCGGACGCGGTGGTGTCCGACGCAGTCGTCGGCGCCGACGGCGACGTGCCGGCGGGGACCACGCTCGCCGACGCCCGCCTTCCCGCGCCCGGTTGACCGCGCCCGGTTGACAGGGCGAAACGCACCGCCCACACACGCACGAGGTCCGACGGCGGCCATGATGGTGTCGGTGAGCGTCGTCGTCGTCGGAGGAGCCGGGTTCATCGGTTCGCACCTCGTCGATCGTCTGCTCGCTGACGGACAGGCGGTCGATGTCGTCGACGATCTGTCGTCGGGGAGCCTCGCCAATCTCTCGGCGGCGCGGTCGGTCGGCGGCGAGCTCAAGATCCACCATCTCGACGCGGGGTCGCGCGAAGCCGGGAGCTTGCTGGCGATGCGGCGGCCCGACGTGCTGTACCACCTGGCGACCGTGACGTCCGGGTCGGCATCGGTCGAGTGTCACGCCGCGGCATTCGGGCGAACACTCGGACTCCTCGAGGCCGCCCGTCAACACGGCATCCCGAAGGTGGTCGTCGCCGTGCCTGCCACGGCGATCTACGGTCGCCCGGCCGCCCGGGACCTGCCGATCAAGGAGCGGGAGCTCGAACCGCGAGGTGTGCGGGGGGTCGTCGCCCGCTCGATCGTCGATCTGCTGATCACCTACCGCGAGCAGTACGCGGTCGAGTTCACGGTGCTGGCGATCGCGTCGGCCTACGGGCCCCGGCAACGTCCCGACGGCGGGGTCGTCGCCGCCTTCGCCGCGGCGGCCGTGGATGGGACACCTCCCCGCATCGCCGGTGACGGACGTCAGACGCGCGACTTCGTGTTCGTCGACGACGTCGTCGACGCCCTGGCGCGCTCCGGCGAGCGCGGGAGTGGTCTCGTCGTCAACGTGGGGACGGGAACACAGACGTCGGTACGTGATCTGTGGGCCCTCATGGCCGGATCGACTGCGGTCGAGCCGATCTACGGTCCGCCGGCGTCCGACGAGCTGTTGCGCTTCGCCGTGTCGCCCGTACGGGCTCGGATCCACCTGGCGTGGTCGCCGTGGACCGAGCTCGAATCAGGTCTCGCTCAGCTCCGTTGAGGCGTTGTGGTTGGCTCAGCTCCGTTGAGAGGCCGTACTGGTTGGCTCAGCTTCGCTGAGGGGCCGATCCGGCGGCGAGTGCCGCGGCGGCGAGGTCGGCGGCGATGTCGAGCGTCGTCATCACGCTCGGCGTGACCACACACCGCATACCGTCGGCTTCGACCGCGGCTGCGAGCGACTCGTCGGCCGGATCGATCACGAGCGTCCCCGCGATCGAGCGGTAGAGCGCCGCCACACCGACCACCGACGACTCGTGACCGAGCTCGGCGAGCATCCGGTCGGCCGGTCCCTTGAGGGCGGCACCTCCGACGATCGGCGAGACGGCGACGACCGACTCGCGGCGCGCGGCGAGCAGCTCGTCGACGCCACGCAACGCACGGATGGGCCCGATCGACACGAGCGGGTTCGACGGTGCGATCACCACGACGTCAGCCGTCTCGAGCGCGACGCGTGCTGCCGTTGAGAGCTCGGCATCGCGGTGGTCGAACCGCACGGCCTCGACCTCGACGTCGTGGCGGAGCCGCACGAAGTAGTCCTGGAAGCCGATCTCGCCGTGCCCGCCGACGGTCACCATCGTGCGCAGCCGATCGTCGGTCATCGGCAGCAGCGAGATGTCGAGGCCCCAGGCCCTGGTGATCTCGGCCGTGACCGCGGTGAGCGTGGCGCCTTCGCCGAGGCGTGCCGTTCGGAACAAATGGGTCGCCAGATCGCGATCGCCGAGATTGAACCAGGTCGGTGCCGCGACAGAACCGGGCGGGCGCACCATCGCGTACCGATCGAGCGCCGCCATCGCGTTCCACGTCTCGCCGGCGAGCCCCCAGCCACGCTCGGGGTCGATCGCCCCGGCCAGCGTGTACGTGATCGTGTCGAGATCGGGCGCGATGTGGAGGCCGTGCAGCTCGGTGTCGTCGCCGGTGTTGACGACGGCGGTGACATCGCGCGCCTCGACCACCCGGACGATGCCACGCAGAAGACGGGCCGCACCGACACCACCTGAGATCACCGCGACCGTCGGCCGGGCCGTCACGTTCCTGCCGCGATCGCCCGCCGGTAGAGCGCCTCCATCTCGGCGGCGGTGCGTTCCCACGTGAACCGGGCGATGTTGCGGAGGCCGGCCTCGAGCAGCGTGAGCCGTCTGATCCCGCTCGACACGACGTGTTCGATGGCGGCCGCGTAGACGGCCGGATCGTCGCCATCGACGAGCTCGACCCCCTCGCCGCCGATCTCGGGAATCGACCCGGCCCGGCGGGCGACGATCGGCGTACCGGCAGCCTGCGCCTCGAGGATCGGGAAGCCGAACCCCTCGTCGAGCGAGGGATACACGAGCACGGACGAACGCTTGAGCAACCAGCCCTTGGCGCTGTCGGTCACCGGGCCGGGACAGATCACCCGGGACCTGACCTGCGGGGGGAGCGCATCGACGGCGGCGGCGACCCGCGAGCTGTCGTCGCCCGGCGCGCCGGCCATCACGAGCACGCTGTCGCCGAGGCGGTCGGCGAGGTGACCGAACGCGGCGACGAGGGTCGGCAGCGACTTGCGCCGTTCGAACGTGCCGATCGCGAGGAGGAACGGCCGACCATTGATCCCGAGGTCGGGATCGGTGAGGACGCCCGCCGGCCGTGGCAAGGCTCCGAGGTGCACGACCTCGACACGATCGGTCGCGAGCAGCTCCCGAGCCATGTCGGCCGTCGCCTGCGAGCTGACGTGGACGAACGCACCGCGCTTCACGGCGCGCCGCAGCACGGCTCCCGCCCGGTTGACCGCACGGCTGCTCCCACTTCGATTGGCGAGGAACCACAGGTCGTACGCCGACACGACCGTCGGAAGCCGGCTCGGCGGGGCGACGTAGTTCGTGGCGTGCACCACATCGGCACCACGCAGCCACCGGTCGGCCCGCGGCCGATCGCCATGCGCCCACAGCCGCGTCGCGAGTCCGGCCGGGATCGGGAGCTTGTGCTCCGATTCGCTCACGCGGGCTCGATAGCTGACGACGTACGGGTACAGCGCGAGGTCGAAACGGAGGCGGAGCGCCGTTGTCAGATGGTCGACCGCGAGACCCACTCCCGTCCGGTGCCCATGCAACGGGCCGACGTCGATGGCGACGGTGATGGGGTCCATGGTGAGCCTGATCCACGCTAGCCCGCCCTAGACTCGCCAACGCCCATCTGACGTACTGGACCGCCCGTCGCATCGCTGCCAGTGCACCTCCCATACCCATCCCTGTACCCACCCCCGCACCCACGAGGAGCACCTCCGCCAATGCCACGTGCGTTCATCACCGGGATCACCGGCCAGGATGGTCACCACCTGGCGGAGTTCCTACACAGCGAGGGCTACGACGTGTACGGCATGGTGAAAGGCCAGAGCAACCCGCGGATCGCGGAGTTGCTCGAGGAGATGCCCTACATCGAGACGATCCCGGGCGACCTGGCCGATCTCCCGTCGTTGGTAGCCGCCCTCGAGCTGTCGCAGCCCGACGAGGTCTACAACCTCGGTGCGATCTCGTTCGTGGCGTTGAGCTTCAACCAGGCCGAGCTCACCGCCAACGTCACCGGCCTCGGTGTGCTGCGGATGCTCGAGGCGATCCGCATGGTCGGCGGCACGCAGAACAACCCGATCCGCTTCTACCAGGCCTCGTCGTCGGAGATGTTCGGCAAGGTCCGCGAGACGCCCCAGACCGAGATGACACCATTTCATCCCCGCAGTCCATATGGGTGCGCCAAGGTGTTCGGGCACGACATCACGGTGAACTACCGCGAAAGCTACGGGTTGTTCGCGTGCAGCGGGATCCTGTTCAACCACGAGGGCCCGCGGCGCGGCATCGAGTTCGTCACCCGCAAGGTCACCAACGCCGCGGCCCGCATCAAGCTCGGGTTGCAACACGAGCTGGTGATGGGGACGCTCGACACCAAGCGCGACTGGGGCTTCGCCGGCGACTACGTCAAGGCGATGTGGATGATGCTGCAGCAGGACGAGCCCGACGACTTCGTCATCGCCACTGGAAAGACACACTCGATCGAGGAGCTCGTCAATCTGGCGTTCCGCGAAGTCGGCATCGACGATTGGTCGCGATTCGTGCGTCAGGACCCGAAGTTCTTCCGCCCGGCCGAGGTCGATCTCCTGATCGGTGACGCGACCAAGGCCCGCGAACAGCTCGGCTGGCGGACCGAGGTCGACTTCGAGGGGCTCGTCAAGACGATGGTGGCCCACGACCTCCAGATCGAGGCGAAGAAGGCCGGCATCGACGTGCCGTCCTGAATCGTCGTGCGCAACGCACGCGACGCCGCCCACGCCGCGATCAGGTCTCGAGCGGCCGGCTGGTGATGGCCTCCATCACCGAGGCGCCGGACGGGACGACGCCGGTGGCGAGCTTCGACCGCAGCACGACAGCGAACGTGATCATCGCCGTGATGCTCGACACGACCAAGGCGATCTCGATCCTGCGGAACAGCTGATCACCCGCGACCCACGTTGTGAACACGAACGTGCAGAAGCCGATCGCCCAACCGAGTGCCACCAGGGCATGACCACGCAGGGCGATCACGGCCTGCGCCGTCGCCAGCGCCAGCATGTAGCACGCGCTCGACAACGCCAGCATGGCGAGCGTGCGGCCACTGAGCTCGGCGTCGTAGAACTTCTCGATCACGAACGGACCGAGGATGAACGCTCCCGTCGTGCCGACCACACCGACCGCGATGACGATCATCATGAGGGATCGCAGGCCGGAGCGGAACTCGACGAGCTCGTTGCGGGCCGCGAGCCTCGACAACCTCGGTAAGAGAGCCGCCTGCACCGCTTGGAACATGAACAGCGGAATCCGTGCCAGCAGGACGCCGAACGCGAAGTGGGTGACGAGCTTGGCCTCATCGTCGTCAGCCAACAGCGTGGCGGCGACGACACCGGCGTTGAGGAGAGCGGCGCCGAAGACCGAGCCGACGAGGAGCCAGCCGAGGTTCGGCGTCACCTCGTTCCAGGTGGTTTCGGGACCAGGCTGCGTCTTGAGGTGCCCCCGCGCGGTGACGAAGCCCACCGCGAACAGCGGAGCCAGTCCCACGGCCAGTCCGTACGGTCCGGCAGCCGTGACGCCGATGCCCGCCAGCGCCACGCAGAGCACGATGCGCACGACGCCGTCGGATCCCATGATGATGGCGTAGTCACGGAAGCGCCCGGTGCCCGAGCAGATGCCACGCGCGAGGTGGGCTGGCGCGTAGGCGACAAACGCCACCGCGAGCGCCCCGAACATGACCCAGTCGCCGTCGAAGTAGTGCTTCGTGACCACCGGGCTGAGAACGGCGAGGGCGAGGAGGACGACACCGGCGAGCATCGCACCGAGCAGCACGACACGCTTGACGACGGGTTGGCCGCCCTGTCCGGTGGCCCGGCGGTGGGCGAGCGCCCGGCCGAGCTCCTGTTCGAGCGGGAGGAAGAACCCGGGCGCCAGCGAGAACGTCGCGAACCACAGCGCCGAGATCGGTTTGAACTCCTCGTCACCGCCGAGCGCACTCTTGCCGACCTTGAAGAACGCGTAGGTCGCGACGCCCGCGATCAGCAACGCAACACCGACCGGGAGGGTGCCCTCGGGGAATGGAGCGCGGCGGCTCACGGGTTCGGTAGCGGGGGTCACCAGGACCACGAGAGTATCTGGCGCCCCCGCCGGCCGGGCGTGATGCGCCGCCATCATTCCGCGACGCGACAGGGGGAATCTCGAGAGACGCGCCGCCCGCCCGGGCGGCGCGCTGATCAGGCGACGGCGTCGGCGAGTTGACGGGTGCGAGCCGTGATCTCGGCCTGGATCACGCGTCCGCGCTCGGCGACCTTCTCGGCCGTCAGTGCGAAGAGACCGACGCCGGCGTAGGCGGCGTCGCGAGCAAGTTCGCCGAGGCGATCGACATCCACGCCGGGCAGGTCGATCTTGGGCACGTCGACCTTGGAGAGGTCGATCTTGCGGGGATCGAGCTTCGACAGTTCGAGCTTCGACAGATCGAACTTCGACAGATCGAACTTGGACAGATCGAACTTGGGCAGCTGCAGCTTCGAGAGGTCGAGCTTGCTGAAGTCGAGGCCGGGAAGGTTGGGCATCGTGAAGGTAGGCATCGTGATCTCCGGTTCTGGGTGTTGGGTCGGGGGATTCGTTCTGATTGCACAATACACCACAGCGCTTGCAATTGCAAGCACAAGCCAGGAATTGCGATCAGGAGGGTCCGCGAACCCGTCGTTCAGAGGAGAACACCGGGTTCGGCGGGCGGCGGCGCCAGCCGCTTCGCCCGCCGGTCATGAGAGATGCCGGTCTGGGTCGAAAGTGCACCGCTAGCCTCGATCAATCGTGGAAGCCGACCCGTACAAGGCCCCCTCGGTGGTCTGTGTCGTCGTCGTGCACGACCCCGGGTCATGGTTCGACGAGACGCTCGGAGCGCTCGCCGGCCAGGACTACCCGAACATGCGGTTCTTGTTCCTGGTCGTCGGCGACCCCGGTCCCGAGGTGCTCGACGCCGTCACGGCCCGGATCCGCTCGTACCTGCCGGCCGCTTTCATCCGTGCGATCGCTGGCAATCCGGGATACGGACCCGCGGTCAACGAGGTCCTGCGACTCGTCGAAGGCGACAACGGGTTCTTCCTGCTGTGTCACGACGACATCGCGCCGGCGGCGGATGCGGTGCGGACGATGGTCACCGAGTTGTACCGCTCGAACGCCGGGATGGTCGGTCCCAAGCTCGTCGAGTGGGACGAGTCACGCCGGCTGCAGCACGTCGGCCTCGGCCTCGATCGGTTCGGTGAGGTCGATCCGATCGTCGAACCCGGCGAGGTCGACCAGGAACAGCACGACGCCGTCCGCGACGTGTTCGTGCTCCCGTCGGCATGCATTCTCGTGCGCGCCGACCTGCTGCGTGAGCTGCGTGGCTTCGATCCGGCCGTCAGCTTCCACGGTGACGACGTCGACCTGTGCTGGCGCGCCCACCTGCACGGCGCGCGGGTCGTCGTGGCGCCCGACGCCAGGGTCCGGCACCTCGAGCTGCTCGAGGAGCGACGCCCGGACCTGAATCACCGGCGCCTGCGCGCCCGGCATCGGATGCGCGTGGTGGCGACCCTGACGGGAGGCTCCCGGCTCGCCGGTCGGTCGGTCCAGATCGTCCTGCTGACGTTCGTCGAGTTGATCGTCGGGTTGTTCACGGGACGCTTCGGCGAGGCCCTGTCGTCGCTCAGGGCGCTGTTCGGCCTGATCCCGCGGTCGTTCTCGTTGCTCGCTCGACGTCGCGCCATCCACGCCCAGCGGTCGGTGCCCGAACGCGAGGTGCTCGGCCTCCAGGTGCGGGGCAGCGCGCGGATCGCCTCGTACCTCCGCGGCCGCGAGACCACCACCTACGTGCGGGCCGGCATGACCGTGCGTCGCTGGCGTGAGACGTCGTTCGGACCGCTGCTCGCGTGGTTTCTCGTGCTCGTCGCGATCGCGATCGGCAGTCGCACGTACTTCGACCGCGGCGTCCCGACGGTCGGTGAGTTCCTCACGTTCCCCGAGAGCGCCCGCGAGCTCGCCACCCGTTATGGCTCGGCCTGGGACCCGCGCTCGTTCGGTCTCACGTCACCCGTGCCGTCGGGTTGGCTGGCACTCTCGGTTCTGAGCGGGCTGGCGCTGTTCCGGATGGATTTGGCGATGACGCTGAGCGTCGTCGGCCTGTTCGTCATCGGGGCGGCCGGGATGTGGCGGCTCGCCGCCGTGTTCCCGGCGAACCGGTCGCGCATCTCGGCCATGGTCGTTTACGTCGCGACGCCACTCGTTCCGGGGGTCCTGGCGACCGGCCGGTGGTCGGTGCTGGTCTGGTATGCCGCGTTGCCGTGGATGGTGTACCTGTTGCGGCGCGCCGTCGGGATCGGTACCGCCGACCCGGACACCGCCGACGAGGACCTGACCGACGGCATCGGTCCGACCTCGCGACGCGACCGGCTGCGCTACATGGCGCTCTCGGCGCTGGTGCTCGGCCTCACGGCGGCGTTCGCGCCGGTGACGATCGTGGTGTGGCTGGCGGTCGGTCTGGTCCTCAGCGCGGCGACGCTCATCGCCGGCGGATCGATCCGCACCGCCGGTTGGCTGGCCGCGTCGACAGGTGTCGCGGTTGTCGTCGCCGCGGTGTTGAACCTGCCGTGGTCGACGACATGGTCGTGGTCGGCGTTGGTCGGTCCGACGATCGCGGGTCCGCGCGGCGACGGTTTGGTCGATCTCGCGTCGCTGGCGCTCGACGGGCGCGACTTCGCGGTGCTCGCGGTGGCCCTCTATCTGCCCGTCGTCGTGGCCATCGCGATCTCCAGGGCCTGGCGTCTGACCTGGGCCGTGCGTGCTGCCGCGCTCGTGCTGGTGTTCGGCGCACTGGCGGTGCTCGCCGATCGCGACGCGCTGCCGTTCGATGCCCCCGAGAAAGGGATGCTGCTGGTGCCGGTCGCGCTGGGTCTTGGGCTCGCATGCGCGTCGGTGACCGGTGCAATCGGCGCCGACGTGCGTGGCCGTGGATTCGGCTGGCGCCAGCCCGTGGCGGTGCTGGGCAATCTGGCGATCGTCGTCGGCATCGTCCCCGCCATCACGTCGATCAGCGATGGTGCGTGGGACGCCCCCCGGACGCCGCTCCCCGCCCTGCTCGATGCCCAGCTCCCGCTCGATCCTCCTGACGGCGACTACCGGGTGCTGTATCTCGGCGATCCGCGGGTGCTGCCCGTTCCCGGGCTGGAGTACCGCGACGGGATCGCGTTCGCGGTGGTCGACGACGGCCCGCTCGACTTCACCGACCGGTGGGCAGCGCCTTCTACCGACGCCGACGAGGTCGTGGTCGACGCGCTCGATCGGATCGCCGACGGCTCGACGTTGCGGGCCGGCGCGCTGTTCGCGCCGACCGGGATTCGCTACATCGTGATCCCCGAGATCGACGGTGCGCAATCGACGGTCGACGACCCGGTGCCCATCCCGTCGGGGCTGATCGAGGCGCTCAGCGAGCAGCTCGACATCAGTTCGACGTACGGGCCGCCGACGATCCGGGTGTTCACGGTCGGACCCTGGATACCGGTGGTCGCCCAGCTCACCGGACCGACGGCCGATGCCAGCCGGCTCGCCGGTGACGATGTGCTGGTGCGTGCCGAGCTCGGTGAGCGGACGCCACTGTTTGTCGGCCGTGAACCGACAGACGGCGCGACCGGCGACGTCGTGCCCGGCGTTGTCCACGTCGCGGCTCCGTTCGACGACCGCATCCGGCTCCGCGCGGGTGACGAGGAGATCGAGGCGCGGCCGGGGTTCGGATCAACGACGGCGTTCGACATCACCGAGCCGGCACTCGCGACACTCGACTA
This sequence comes from Ilumatobacteraceae bacterium, assembly GCA_035557475.1. Taxonomy (GTDB): domain Bacteria; phylum Actinomycetota; class Acidimicrobiia; order Acidimicrobiales; family Ilumatobacteraceae; genus JALOLG01. The sequence goes on along the minus strand of DATMDV010000284.1, from coordinate 3,508 downwards.
CCGCGAGCCGACGTCGCGGACGCTGTGGTTGGGGCTGCAGGCCGCGCTCTGGCTGGCGGTGTTCGCCGCCGCCAGTCGCGCCCGCTCACCGTTCGGGCGTCGACGCGGCGAACTGCTCACCGACGAGACGCTCATCGACCTCAACGAGATGCCGCCGCCGATGGAGTCGTCGCGGATCGCGGGTGAGGTGCTCGGTGCCGGCGTCGCCTGGCAACCCGATCTCGAACCGCCACTCGGCGCCGACGTCGAGATCGGCGGTCGACCCACCGCGCCGATCGACACGGCGGCTGACGACGCCGAGCTCGGCAGGTCGCTCGACGAGCTGGCGGGTCCCACGTGACACGTCGCGTTCCCGCCCTGCTGCTGACGATCGTCGCCTTCGCCGCGATCGTGATCACGACCCGCGCCACACCGACCACCGTGACGCCGGTGTTCTCGACGGTTCGGGCCGAATGGATGCCGTTCGCGCCGACAGCCGGTGCGCTCACGCAGACGTGGTTCTGTCCCGGCGTCCCGGCGACGGGAGACGACGGGGTCGGTGGTGAGCTCGTGGTGGCCAACGCCGGGAGCACGGAGATCAGCGCCGACGTCACGTTGCTGAACGACGAGGCCGCCACTGTGGTGCAGACCATCGCCATCGCTCCCCACGAGCGAACGGTGCTCGACATCGATGCGCAATTGAGCGGTGAGATCGTGAGTGCCGTCGTCGAAGTCGATGGCGGCGGGGCGATCGTCGAGCAGCGGGCCTTCCACCCGGCGGGCAGCGCGGTGTCGCCGTGTGCGAACTCCACGTCCGCCAACTGGTACCTGGCTGATGGATTCACGGTCGGCGAGAGCCGCAACCTCATCGTGCTGACGAACCCCTACGACGACTACGTGACCGTCGATGTCGGTTTCGCCACCGTCGACGGATCGCGCACACCGTCGCGGTACCAGGGCTTCCCGATCGAGGGGCACAGCGTCAAGATCATCGACCTCGGGGTGTCGGGTGCGGGCGCCCAGGGCGAAGAGGTGCTGGCGGTGAAGGTCGAATCGACGCGCGGCCAGCTGATCGTCGGCCGTCTCCAGGAGTTCACGTCGGGAGGCCGGCTCGGGTTCACGATGTCGCTCGGCGCACCCGCGTTGCGCGACCAGTGGTGGTTCGCGGCCGGCGAGAAGGGCAGCGGGATCGACGAGCGGTACAGCTTGTTCAACCCGACGGGCGACGATGTCTCGGTCGATGTGGTGTTCCCGGCGGCTCAGAACTCCGACCTGCTCGAGCCGATCGTCGTGCCCGCCCGGCAGGTCGTGACGTTCGATCCCGGCGAGGTGACCGGACTCGCCGAGGGCCGTCACGCGACGGTGTTCTCGACACTGGCCGAGCCGTCGATCGTGGTCGAGCGGGCGCTCACCAAGATCGTCGACGGACAGCCGTCGACATCGGTCGTGCTGGGCGCGATCCAACGAGCAGACGACGCTTTCGTCGCGACGACGTGGGCGGTGGCCATCGGTCCGAGCGTGCCGACCGAGGAGGCGCTCGTCATCTACAACGTGGACAACACGGAGGGCACGGTCACCGTCGAGGCGGTGGGAGCGGGCGGTCCGGCCGCGATCCCCGGTCTCGAAGCGGTGCCGCTGGGGCCGGCCGGGCTGATCACGATCGACCTCACCGCCGATGTCGCGCTCGACCGTGAGCTGATCGTGCGCTCGACGAGCAGGGTCATGGTGGAGCGGTCGTTGCTGGCCGGTGAAGGCCTGGGACGATCCGCCAGCTGGGCGTTGCCCCTACTGAATTGAGCCGGCTCACCCCGCATCGGGTCGCTGCACGTCTGGTCGCCGGCTCGTGCGGCGAACGTTTGACGCCGCAGTCGAGCAGGCGCCTCATTGCTCGATGCTCGATTACTGGTAGAACTCGCCTCGCATGACCCGACTCGCTGTCGCCGTCGCGATCGTCGTCGTCGTTGCCGTCGTGGCTTCGGTCGTACGCCGCCGCCGATCGAGCGATCCACCGACGCAGGGTGGGTTCGAACTGCCGGTGCAACTCGATCGCCGCGACTTCGATCGATCGGACGCGCCGTGGTTGGTCGCGGTCTTCACGTCGGCGACGTGTGAGTCGTGCGCCGACGTCGTCAGCAAGGCTGCCGTGCTGGCCGCAGCCGATGTCGCCGTGGTCGAGGTGACCTACCAGGAGCGTGCCGACCTCCACGCCAGATACGCGGTCGAGGCGGTGCCGGCGCTCGTGGTCGCCGATGCCGACGGCGTCGTTCGGGCGGGCTTCCTCGGCCCGGTGACCGCCACCGATCTCTGGGCGGCCGTCGCCGAAGCGCGGCAGTAACAACCGATGCACTACGGGTTGACGTTCGCGCTCGACTCGGCGACCAGACGTGGTCGGCTCCGAGTCTGATTGAGCCGGCTCACGGCACGCCGGCGCGGCGCACGACTGGTCGCCGACTCGTCCGGCGAGTGTGGATTCAGTGCCTATTCCGGAGTGCCGGCGACGTTCATCTTGACGGTGTCGAACTCGCCCGATTCGGTCATGCCCTGCTGGATCAAGCCGGCGACCGTCGGTCCGTCGATGGTCTCGTGCTCGAGCAGCGCCTCGGCGATCAGTTCGAGCCCGCGGCGATGCTTCGAGATCAGCTCGCGCGCACGCGACTCCTGCTCGGTGAGGATCCGGGCGATCTCTTCGTCGAGCAGCTTGGCGGTGTCGTCGCTGTACTCGCGGCCGCTCGACAGCAGGTCGTCGCCGAGGAACACCTGTTGCTGGCTCGACCACGCCATCGGGCCGACGCGCTCGCTCATACCCCATTCGCGGACCATCCGGCGGGCGATGCTGGTCGACTGCTCGAGGTCGTTGGCGGCGCCACTGTTGAGGTTGCCGAACACGAGCATCTCGGCGACCCGTCCGCCCATCGCCTTGCAGATGGTGTCCTCGAAGTACTCCTTCGAGTAGGTGTGGCGCTCCTGCGGGAGGCTCCATGTGACACCGAGTGCCATGCCGCGCGGGAGGATCGTCACCTTGTGCAACGGATCGCCGTGGGGGAGCACGGTGGCGAGCAGGGCGTGCCCGCCCTCGTGGTACGCGGTCGCCCGCTTCTCCTCGGCGTTCAACAGCATCGATTCGCGCTGGGCCCCGAGCACGACGCGGTCGCGTGCGTTCTCGAAGTCGATGCGCTCGATCTGCTTCGAGTTGCGACGCACGGCGATCAGTGCCGCCTCGTTGACGAGGTTGGCGAGGTCGGCGCCCGACATGCCAGGCGTGGCCCGCGCCATGATCGACAGGTCGACGTCCTTGCCCATCCGCTTGTCGCGGCTGTGCACCTCGAGGATCGCCAGCCGCTCCTCGTACTCGGGCAACGGCACCACGATCTGGCGGTCGAAGCGGCCGGGCCGCAGCAACGCCGGGTCGAGGATGTCGGGCCGGTTGGTGGCGGCCATGATGACGATTCCCTCGGACGTCTCGAAGCCGTCCATCTCGGACAGCAACTGGTTGAGCGTCTGCTCGCGCTCGTCGTGACCGCCGCCGAGG
>DATMDV010000283.1:0-10102 GCA_035557475.1 Ilumatobacteraceae bacterium | reverse complement strand
TGCCATCAGTTCGTCGGTGGCGAGCACGGCGGCGAGGCGGCCGCGGTCGGCGATGGCGCAGGCGCCCAGCAACGAGCGACGCTCAAGGCCGTCGGCGCGGCGGACCTGCTCCCAATCCCTCGTCGTGAGCACGACGGTGCGATGCAGGTCGTCGCGTGGCGCGATCACGACCAGCTGACGGCCACCGAGGTGGGCATGGCCCTGCAGGCGGTGGGTTCCGTCCCACGTCAGGTCGTCGGGCACGGCACCGATCAGGTGGATGAGGAACTCGCGGGCCCGCGCCCGGCAGTCGGTGTCAGAGCGCTGCACCCGCTCGGCGGTGTTGGCCGGGAGGACTGGTGTGGCTGGTGTGGCTGGTGTGACCGAGGTGTAATCGCTCGTGAACATGGTGCTCCTCCGAGTCGCTGGTCGTCGCGAGTGGCTTGATGTCCTGACGTTGCGCCCGCCCGCTGAGGCGACGCTGAGCCGGCGTTGAGTCGCGGCTCGCGTTCCGCCTCCGTCGCGTGATCGCTCGGGCGGGACCCGCAGCCCCGCCCGAGCGGCCACGTCGTGTGGCTCAGGGGGCCGTGACGGTCACCTGGGCGCTCTGTGCGGTCCGCGCGACCGGCAGCAGCGGGGTGAGGGTCACCACGACCGCGATCTCGTCCAGACCGTTGGGGTCCTCGTCGAGATCGGACCACGGGATGGTCGCCTGGTGGGTGCGCTCGGTCGACGTGTTGCCGTTCGAGCTGATCCCACCGACCAGGCTGGGTCCGATGTAGAGGGTGGTGTTGCCGCCGGGATCGACGCCAACGAGTTCCCACCGCTCGGTGTAGGACACGTTGGTCAGCTGGTCGAACGTGCTCCAGTTGACCGTGTAGGCGGCCGTGATCTCGGCGTTGGCGATGTCCCTGCGGATCGTCAACTCGACGTCGTCGATCATCGGCTTGGCAATGATTGCCATGTGCTCTCCTTGTGTTCGCTCGGGCACTCAGGATTGAGTGGGGGATTGCGTGCTCCGGGTGGAGCCGCCGCAAGACCCACCGACCGCAGCGCGGATACAAGGGTTTCGAAGACGGGTCGCGGGATCGCGTGTCAGACGGTGACGGGATCGCGCACTGGGTCGACCTCGTGGCAGGTCTCGGCGGCGCGCCATGCCTCGTCCGCGTGTCCCGCTCCCAGCTCCGGGGTGATGCCCCGGGCAGCCGCCCATTGGACGAGAGCGTCGACCACCAGTGGGTCGAAGTGTGTGGTCCGACCGTCGACGATGTGGGCGAGCGCGACGGGGCACTCCCAACCGGACCGGTAGGGCCGGTCGGACGTGAGCGCATCCCACACGTCCGCCACGGCGACGACTCGCGCCTCGAGGGGGATGTCACAGCCGACGAGCCCGCCGGGGTAGCCCTGGCCGTCCATCCGCTCGTGGTGGTGGAGGATCACGAGGAGGACCTCGCGGAGCGACGGCGCAGCGGAGGCGAGCTCGTAGCCGAGCTGCGGGTGGGTCTCGACGACGACGCGCTCGTCGGGGGTGAGCCGGCCGGGCTTGTTCAAGATCTCGTCGGGGATCGCGATCTTGCCGATGTCGTGGAGGAACGCCCCCCGCGAGATGACCCGCAGGCGATCCGGAGGCAGTCCCATCTGCAGGCCGAGCTCGACGGCGAGCTGAGCGGTGCGTTCGCTGTGGCCGTGGGTGTACGCGTCCTTCACTTCGACGGCGCGGACCAGCGTGCACAGCGCCTCGGGATAGCCCTGCACGATGTGCGCGAACGGGTCGTCGTCGAACGTGGTGGCGAGCAGGTCGGCCACGGTCTGTTGTTCGTGGCGGCGCAGGAGAACCGCGTACACGGCCGCCCCGAACCCGGCGAGGAGGTAGGCGTGGTAGTCCCACCAGGAGACTTGGGCGAAGCGCCCGTGCTCGAACGAGAAGACCGCCGCGATCGACATCGCCGCGGCGAGCACGATCGCCAGCTGGACGGTGTCGCGACCGAGCTGCCACCGGTGTCCGTGGGTCCAGATGACACTGACGAGGAGGATCACGATCGCTGTCGACACGACGGCGAGGACCCCGTTCTCGTGGGCGAACGGCTCTGCGCCGCCGAAGAGGACCGGGTCGGCGACGACGGTGGCGACGAACACGGTCGCCGCGATGGTCGGCACGAGCAGCGTGACCACCGGATGCCGCGAGACCCAGCGGTTGATCCCGTGGTCAGCCCGCCGGCCGCCGATGTACAGGCACAGCGCGAACGACGCGATCGCGACGTAGGGAAGGCGACCAACCCAGCGATTCGTCGGCTGGCCGAACACACCTGGCGTGACGAGTCCGTGGCCGAGCATGAACACGCCGACAGCTGTGCAACCCAGGCCGAGCCAGACCACGCCTGGCTGCGGCACTCGACTCGCTGCAACGGCGGCCATGGAAGCAACGATCAGTGCGCAGGCGGCGATCGCCGAGACGACGAGGAGGTGGCCATCGGCCGAGTAGAAGCGCTTGTCGATCCCGGGGATGACTCGGAGCAGCGCCAGCACGCCCATCGGCACCGAGAGCAGCACGATGACGAGGAGCCATCGGCGAGCGAATGTCACCCTGGCTCATCGGGACATTTCGGCCCAGCTTTAGCTGCCGCGCAAAAGCTGCCGTTCGGGCGGACCGCCCGTCCACGGGGGGCGGATGCGACGCAGCCGGTCGGTCGCCAGGAACGCCCGCTGCAGGTCGGGCGGCATGATCTCGAATGGGGAGGCCTGGGACGCGTGGGCCCTGATCGCCCGCCACCGCAACTCGTAGTGGTCGCTCGTGTCGACCACGGTGGTGATGTCCTCGTCGGGCGTGCCGAGCCGGCCGAGCTCGAGGTATTCACTGTCGGGGTCGGCGGCGCCCAGGTGGGCCACCCACTCCTGCATGAGTGAGCGGGCGAGGCAGGCGAGGTAGACGCGTTCGACGGGCCACGTGGCACGTTCGACGGCGAGCAAGGTCGCGTCACGGATGTGGATGTGGTCGCGATGGCCGTCAGAGGCGTCGAGCGTCACGACCAGGTCGGGGCGGTTGTCGTCGATGACCCGGGCGACCATCGCGGCGACGTCATCGAGCGGGGCGGCGACGAGCGCTTCGGCGGCGAGCGGCCCGTTGATCCCCGAATCCTCGTACTCGAGCACGACGACGTGCCCCACGTCGAGCACGTCGGCGGCGGCTCGGAGCTCGTCCTCGCGCACGGCGGCGAGGGTGGCCTTCCCGCCGTCGGGACCGGGGGAGGCCGCCTCGCCACGGGTCGCGCAGCACACGATGGTGTCGACGCCGCCCGCTGCTGCATGGGCGAGGATCGATCCACACCCGAAGCTCTCGTCGTCGGGGTGGGCGACCACGACCAGCAGGCGTTCGGTCATCGCCCTCAACCAGGTGGGAGGATGACGATGCCGTGCTCGGCGGCGGCGGCTGTCAGGGCGACCGGGTCCGGTGCCGCGGGGACCGGCAACGTGTGGGAGGGGGCCGCGGTGCCGACGGACCGGAAGAACCGCTCCAGCCCGCCGCTGGGCGCCGGGCCGTTGGCGCCGGTCGAGCTGATCACGAGCGTGCGCGCCGTGTCGGTGAGCACTCGGAACGTGTGGGCTGCGCCGCGGGGCACAAGGGCGAACGTACCCGCCCGAGCGACGACGACCTGACCCTCGACCTCGAACTCGATTTGGCCGTCGATGACGTAGAACGCCTCTTCCTCGTCGGTCTGGATGTGCATCGGTGGGTTGCTCGCCGGCGTGAGCACGTGCTCCATCAGGCAGTAGGCGCCGCCGGTGTCGACATTCGACGCCTTGACCGTCATCAGTCCGTTCAGGAACCACGTCGCCGGCCCTTCGTCGCGGTGGTGCACGACCGTGTCGAGTGTGGTCGCCGTTGCGATGTTCATGTCGATCTCTCCTCTCGAATACTGCCCTGTGCAGTATTCTCAGAGAGTAGACACTGTCCTGGGCAGTATGTCAAGATCGAATCATGGACAAGCCGTTGACGACCACCGGTTACGCCGTGCTCGGTCTGCTGGCCGTGCGCCCGTGGACCACGTACGAGCTGGCCAAGCAGGTCCAGCGCAGCCTGGGCTGGTTCTGGCCGCGTGCCGAGCGCAAGCTCTACGACGTCCCTCCCGACCTCGTCACCCGCGGCCTGGCGACCGTGACCGAAGGTCACACCGGCCGTCGCGCGCGCTCCGTGTACCGCATCACCGCCGCGGGAAGACGCGCGCTGCGGACGTGGCTCGGCCTCTCATCGCAGCCGCCGACGTTGGAGTTCGAGGCGATGGTCAAGCTGTTCTTCGCCGACAGCGGGTCGCTCGAGCAACTCCACGGCACGCTCGACTCGGTCGCCCAAGACGCCGAGGCGCGCCGCCTCGAACTGCTCGCGATGGTCGAGGCGACGGACGACACGACGGCGGAGTTCGCGCCGCGCCTCCACATCAACGCCCTCGCCCTGCGCTTCCACCTCGACTACGAGGCGCTCCTCGGGCGTTGGGCCGAGTGGGCGCGATCGGAGTCCGCTTCGTGGCCTTCGGTCGACGACCCGGGGAGTTGGCGCTGGCGTGACGCCTTGTCGGTGGATTGAGTGATGGTGCGCACGTCGGCGAGCGCCGAGAGGGTGCTTCGCATCGCGTTGGCATGGACGGGTCGGCTGATGAGGTAGCCCTGGACGTGGGAACAACCCAGCTGGGTCAGGACAGCGAGTTGTTCGATGGTCTCGACGCCCTCGGCGACGACTTCGAGTCCGAGGCTCTCGCCCATCGCCAGGATCGTGCGTACCAAGGCCCGGTCATGGTCGTTGTCGGCGACCCTGTTCACGAACGCGCGGTCGATCTTGATGCGCTGGAGTGGGAACCGCTGCAGCAACGAAAGCGACGAGTAGCCGGTACCGAAGTCATCCAACGCGACGCGCACGCCGAGGTCGGCGAGCTGATCCAACGTACGTAACGCCTGCTCCGGATCGTCGATCATCGAAGACTCGGTCACCTCGAGCCAGAGGTTCCTCGCCGGGAGGCGCGACCGGTGCAGCGCTTCCCGCACGACCGCGTGGAAGCCGTCGCCCTCGAGCTGCTTGGGTGACACGTTCACCGACATCGTCGACGACGCCGGGCACGTCTCGTCGTCGATCCACTGGCGCAGTTGTGTTGTTGCCTCCAGCAGTGCCCAGGCCCCGAGCCCGACGATCATCCCACCCTCCTCGGCGATCGGGATGAACTCTGCCGGCGAGACGTCTGAGCCGTCCTGGCGTCGCCAACGCATCAGCGCCTCGAACCCAGTGACCGTACCGGTGCGCACGTTGAGGATCGGCTGGTGATAGAGCTGCAGCTCGTTGCGCTCGAGCGCCCGGTGCAACGCCGTCTCCAACTCGAGCCGATGGGCGGCCCGTGCGTGCATCGACTCGTCGAACACCGCGACACAGTTGCGCCCGACCGATTTGGCCCGGTACATGGCGGTGTCGGCGCGGCGGATCAAGTCGGATGCGGTCGCACCCACCCCCGCGCCGAGGGCTGCAACACCGATGCTCGCCGTGAGGAACACGTCGCCGGCACTCAGCGCCAGTGGTTCGGTGAACACCGCCATCAGGACGTCGGCGATCGGCGTCGTCGGTCGGTCGAGCGAGGCAGACGGCTTCAGGACGACGAACTCGTCGCCGGACAGACGGGCGACGATCGCGTCGACCGGGGCCGCGGCCGCGAGCCGCGACGCGACGATGCGGAGTGCTTCGTCGCCGGCGCCGTGACCGAGACTGTCGTTGATGCCCTTGAACCGGTCGAGATCGACGAAGTAGAGCGTCACCGCACCGTTGGACGTCGATCTGAGCAGCATGTCGGCATGTTCGAGAACGACCGTCCGGTTCGGGAGCCCGGTCAGCGGATCGGACCGGGCCTGGACCTGTAGCGCGCCCTGGGCCCGTGCATTCGCCCGGACCGAGTACACGACTCGGGTCGTGACCGCGCCGGCGAGGATGGATGCCGAGATCGCCCGGACGACCAGATCCGTGGTGTCGTGGGATGCCGAAACGGTGAGGGCGAGCATCGGGATCACCAACGCGAACGTCGTCCCGATGAGGCGGCCGAACGGCACCATCTCGACCGGCTCCGGGCGAGCCGCGATCACGCTGGGCATCGTCGGATGGAGAACGGCGGCCGTTCCGAGGAAGTACGCCGCGACGTAGATCGCGGTGCCGAATCGCTCGGCGCCCAGACCCAGATGTCCGACGTTCATCAGCGCGTAGACGAGATCGCCGACGATGCTGCAGAACAGGGCGGTGGTCAGCAGCCACAGGGCAGGTGGTCGCTCGAGACGGGTGAAGATGAGCGTGGCCATCATGAACAGCAGGACGCAGGCTGTCGGTTGCGTGAAGCCGAACAGGACTGCCGCCGGAACCGCAGCCGTGGTGGTCGCCAAGACCGGCTGGACAAGCAGCACCCAGCTCAGGATCCAGCCGCCGAGACCGACGATCAGGGCGTCGCCGACGACCCCATCAGCCATCCCGTTGCGGCGGCGGCCCAGCACGATACCGATCGCGGCGATGATGCAGAGGGTCCCCATCAGCGCGAACAGGGCTGGGAGGACTGCTTCGTAGGCCGGAGCGTCCGAAGACGTCAGGTTTGCGACAAGATAACAGGCCCCTACGAGCCCAACGAGGACCAGAAATCCCCGCTCGAAGCGCCTCGTGCGGGCGACGAAGACCATCGAAACGACGAGTTGCGCCATGGCGACGACGTACAGGATGTCCCCGAAGCCCGTACCCAGCAAGGCCGTGAGCGCAGCGAAGGCGATTCCGAGCGCGGCGAAGCACCGACTCGGTCGCGTCCCCAGGGATGCCATGCTTGCGGAACCTTCCAACACGGCGCGTGGCGACGTGACGACAAAGAGAAAAACTGCTGCTGGTACCGTACTTCGGCGTGCGGGACCACTTTCTGAAGCGCGGTCAGGCTCGCGGGCGCGCGTCTTTCCCAGCCATACGCTGCATTCGGGTGATCTGAGCGATGTTCGTCACCCAGCACACCGGTATCTGGGACCGAACCCTCCTCGATCGTCTGTGGTCGTTGTACGAAGTCGCCTACGAGCCCATGGCCGAGGCCGCGGTCACGAACGAGTTGCTCGCCCGCATCGAGTTCGACGAGGTGCTGCGCGACTCGTCGTACCGAGTCTGGTTGCTCTGGGATGGTGAAGAACCCGTGGCCATGTGCGTTATCGCGACCGACATCGCCAGGAGCCGGTTCCTGAGCACGGCCTACTTCGAGGCGCGCTACCCGACGCAACTCCGCAACGGCACGGTGCACTACATCTACTGGCTCGTCGTCCACCCCGTCCACGCCGCCAAGGGTGCGATCATCCGGCTCGCCAAGGAATGCCTTGCGCTCGAGGCCCACGAGGGCGCGTTGTTGGTGTTCGACACACCGGAGGCGAACGAACGATCAACCGGGGGCGGTTTCGCCCGGATGATGGAGCGTCTCGCCAAGATGGTCGGTGCCCCCGCACCCGTGCAGCTGCTCGAAGTGCAGCGCTACTACGCGATCGACCTCGCCAGCGCACGGGTCGACGAGGAGCCGCTCGACAGCTCGGAGCTCGACTTCGCGCTGCTTCCCTGAGGCGGGAACACGGCGCACGGGTGTCCAACGAGTTGTCGCACCCCGTTCGTAGGATGGCCGTGCGATGCCGGACACGTCCCAGTCAGAGTCGTTCTCGGTCGACGAGCGCGATGTCGAGCCCTCCAGCGCCGACCACGAGATGGTCGGGCTCAACCCTGACCAGCTCGACGCGGTCGTACACCGCGACGGCCCGCTGCTCGTCGTCGCCGGCGCCGGATCCGGCAAGACGCGGGTGCTCACCCACCGCATCGCCCACCTGATCCACGAGGGCACCCACCCCGCCCGGATCCTGGCCATCACGTTCACGAACAAGGCCGCGGCCGAGATGCGCGAGCGGGTCGGCAACCTCGTCGGTCCGGTCGTGAAGACGATGTGGGTGTCGACGTTCCACTCGGCATGCGTTCGCATCCTGCGGGCCGACGGCGACCGCCTCGGCTACCCGCGGCAGTTCTCGATCTACCACCAGGCCGACTCCGTGCGACTCACCGGCTACGTGATCCGCGATCTCGGTCTCGATGCCAAGCGCTTCACGCCGCGGGGCGTGCATGCGTTGATCTCGCTCCGCAAGAACGAGCTCGTGAGTCCCGCCGACGCGGCGGCCAACGCAGCCAACATCTTCGACCGCAAGCACGCCGACGTCTACCGCGAGTACCAGGCGCGCCTCGAGCGGGCCGGCGCGATGGACTTCGACGACCTGCTCACCAACGTCGTGCGCCTGTTCCGCGAGCACCCCGATGTGCTCGAGCGCTACCGCGAGCGGTTCGAGCACATCCTCGTCGACGAGTACCAGGACACCAACCAGGCCCAGAACGAGATCGTCCTCCTCCTCGCCGGCGGCCACAAGAACGTCTGCGTCGTGGGAGACACCGATCAATCAGTGTACCGATTTCGCGGCGCTGACTTCCGGAACATCTTGCAGTTCGAGGACGCGTTCCCCGACGTCACCACGATCGTGCTCGACCAGAACTACCGCAGCACGCAGACGATCCTCGACGCGGCCAACGCGGTGATCGCCAACAACCTCGAACGCAAGCCGAAGTCACTGTGGACCGACTCCGGCCAGGGCGACCGGATCGTGCGCTACCACGCCGAGGACGAGGGCGACGAGGCGACATGGGTCGCGGGAACGGCCACGCAGCTCCACGCCGACGACGCCGTCAACTGGCGCGAGATCGCGGTGCTGTATCGCACCAATGCCCAGAGCCGGGTGATCGAGGAGGCGTTCATGCGCCTCGGACTGCCGTACAAGGTCGTCGGCGGAACCCGCTTCTACGACCGGCGTGAGGTGAAGGACGCGATGGCCTACCTGCGGGCGGTCGTCAACCCGGTCGACGAGGTCAGCGTCAAGCGGGTCCTGAACGTTCCCAAGCGTGGCGTTGGCGATGCGAGCATCGCCAAGCTCGATGCGTTCGCGTCCGTCGAAACGATCCCGTTCGTCGATGCCATGCGCCGCGCCGACGAAGCGGGTGTCACCGGCCCGGCGGTTCGTGGCATCGCGGCGTTCGTCGCCCTCCTCGACCGGCTCGGCGAGCTCGCCGGCACCGAGGGCGTGGGCCCCGGCGATCTGCTGCAGACGGCGATCGAGGAATCCGGCTATCTGGGCGAGCTCGAGGCCGAGGACACCGTCGAGGCGCACGGCCGCATCGAGAACCTCGGCGAGCTGGTCGGATCCGCACGCGAGTTCACCGTGCTCGACGAGTTCCTCGAGCAGGTATCGCTCGTCGCCGACACCGACGACCTCGACGGCGACGACCAGGTCGTGCTGATGACGCTGCACTCGGCCAAGGGTCTCGAGTTCCCCGTCGTCTTTCTCGTCGGCGTCGAGGAGGGGATCTTCCCGCACGTTCGGGCCCTCACCGAGCCCGACGAGATGGAGGAGGAGCGCCGCCTCGCCTACGTCGGCATCACGCGGGCCAAGCGCCGCGCGCAGGTGAGCTTCGCCCAGAACCGGCGCAACCGCGGGCTTTACCAGGCGGCGAGCCCGTCGCGCTTCGTCGACGAATTGCCGGAGGCGCATATCAAGATCCTGGAATCGCGCAGTCCGTTCGGCGGCGTTTATGCAACCATGGGCAGCGATCCGCGCTATGGCCGCGCCAATCCCTACGGCAAGAGCCGCTTCGATGATGCGCCGTCGCCGTTCGCGACGAGCTACACGACGCCGGGCTGGCAGCGGGCGCAGGAGCAGTGGAAGGCGGCGCGGCCCGCGCGCCCCGCGCCGGCGACGATCGAAGGGCAGCTCGTCGCCGCGTCGACCGGTCACGTCTCCGAGTTCTCGGAAGGCGATCGCGTACGTCACCAGAAGTTCGGGTTTGGCACCGTGACGCTGGTCGACGGCAACAAGCTGACGATCGACTTCGACAACGGCGACCGGAAGCGCGTGATCGAGAGCTTTCTCGCGAAGGCGTGATGCCGCTCAGTCGACGTCGAGGATGATTCCGGTGCGCCAGATCTGGTGCAGCGGCACGTGCTGCGCGATTGGCAGCTTGCCGCGCCCGGAAGATTCCGCCGCTGCGGCCTGCCGTTCCAGGGCG